>NZ_JBIVKQ010000041.1:31368-53865 GCF_044750845.1 Streptomyces sp. NPDC088766
TGGGGGGGGGGGGCCGGCCCGGGGGGGGGGGGGGGGGGGGGGGGGGGGGCCCCCCCCCCCCCCCCCCCCCCCCCCCCCCTCGGGGGTGGTGGGTCAGTGTGCGCCGGTGCCGGTCATGGACCGTACTTCCAGCTCCGCGTACTTGGCGGTGTCCGGCTTCTCCTTGGAGACGACCGTGCCGAGCCAGCCGAGCAGGAAGCCGACGGGGATGGAGATGATGCCGGGGTTCTCCAGCGGGAACCAGTGGAAGTCGACGTCGGGGAACATCGAGGTGGGCTTGCCCGAGACGACCGGGGAGAACAGCACGAGCCCGACCGCGGTGACCAGGCCGCCGTAGATGGACCACAGGGCGCCGGCGGTGGTGAACCGCTTCCAGAACAGGCTGTAGAGGATGGTCGGCAGGTTGGCCGAGGCGGCGACCGCGAAGGCGAGGGCGACCAGTCCGGCGACGTTGAGGTCCCTCGCGAGGGCGCCGAGCAGGATGGAGACGGCGCCGATGCCCACGGTCGCGTACCGGGCCGCGTTGATCTCCTGCTTCTCGGTGGCCGTGCCCCTCTTGATGACGTTCGCGTAGATGTCGTGGGCGAACGAGGAGGACGAGGCCAGGGTCAGGCCGGCGACGACCGCGAGGATCGTGGCGAAGGCGACGGCGGAGATGGTGGCGAGCAGGACGGCGCCCCAGGTGGAGTCGACGCCGCCGAGATGGAGCGCCAGCAGGGGGGCTGCGGTGTTGCCCGCCTTGTTGGAGGAGGTGATCTCGTCCGGCTCGATCAGCGCGGCGGCGCCGAAGCCGAGGGCGAGGGTCATCAGGTAGAAGGCGCCGATCAGGCCGATGGCCCAGAGCACCGACTTGCGGGCGGCCTTGGCGGTGGGGACGGTGTAGAAGCGGATCAGGATGTGCGGCAGGCCGGCGGTGCCGAGGACCAGGGCGATGCCGAGGGAGATGAAGTCCAGCTTGGTGGTGCCGGTGGCGCCGTACTTCAGGCCCGGCTCGAGGAAGGCGGCGCCCTTGCCGCTGTTGTCGGCGGCCGAGCCCAGCAGGTCGGAGAGGTTGAAGTCGAACTTCAGCAGCACCAGGAAGGTGAGCAGCAGGGCTCCGGCGATCAGCAGGACGGCCTTGACCATCTGGACCCAGGTGGTGCCCTTCATGCCGCCGATGGTGACGTACAGGATCATCAGGACGCCGACGAGGGCGACGATGCCGATCTTGCCGGTGTCGCTGGTGATGCCGAGGAGCAGGGAGACGAGGACGCCCGCGCCCGCCATCTGGGCCAGCAGGTAGAAGATCGACACGACGATCGTGGAGGCGCCGGCCGCCGTGCGGACCGGGCGCTGGCGCATGCGGTACGCGAGGACGTCGCCCATGGTGTAGCGGCCGGAGTTGCGCAGCGGCTCGGCGACCAGGAGCAGGGCGACCAGCCAGGCGACCAGGAAGCCGATGGAGTACAGGAAGCCGTCGTAGCCGAAGAGGGCGATCGCGCCGGCGATGCCGAGGAAGGACGCGGCCGACATGTAGTCGCCGGAGACGGCGAGGCCGTTCTGGAATCCGGTGAACTGGCGGCCGCCCGCGTAGAAGTCGGCGGCGTCCTTCGTCTGGCGGCCCGCCCACACGGTGATGACGAGGGTCGCGACGACGAAGACGGCGAACAGGGTGATGATCAGCGTGCGGTGCTCGCCGGCCTCGCCGGCGGCCAGGAACGTCTGCGCGGTGCTCATGCGCCGCCCTCCATCCGGGACTTGATGGCTTCGGCTCTGGGGTCGAACTTGGCGGCGGCCACGCGCGCGTACCACCAGGCGATGAGGAACGTGGTGAGGAACTGGGCGAGGCCCAGCGTCATGGCGACGTTGAAGTTGCCGAACAGCTTGGTGCCCATGAAGTCGCCCGCGTAGTTGGACAGCAGGACGTACAGCAGGTACCAGGTGATGAAGGCGAAGGTCAGGGGGAAGGCGAAGCCGCGGTAGGAGCGGCGCAGTTCACCGAACTCCGCGCTCTCCTGCACCGCGACGAACTCCTCGCCGGCGGGGAGTCGGGCTGGGGATTTCGAGGGGGGCGGTGTCTCGGTGGCCACGGAGTCTCCTCGCGTTGCGGGTGCGGTGGGCAAAGGGGCGGGCGAGGGTCCTCGCCGTCCCTGCCCAAGGTCACGGCGGCGCACGTCGACGGGTTCAACACCTCGCAGCGGTTTCCGAAGTGGCCTCGGCGGCCGCTGTGTCAACGAGCCACGCCCGCCGGAGGTCATGGCCGGGTGAAGTCACCTCCCGAAGGTCATTGCTGGCCGGCGAGTGGGGGAGATAGTTTCGGGCGAGCACCACCCGTCATGTACCTGTTCAGGCACGACCCGTGTCCGGACAGGTCTCGCTTCCGGATGATGTGGAGACCCCATGGCTCATCTGCCTTCCAGACGCCGCCTCGCCCTCGCGGTGCCCGTCGTGCTGTCGCTGACCGCCTCCCTCGGCTTCCTGCCGACGGCGGCCTCGGCGGCTCCGGTCACGGCCCCGGCCACCCAGGCGGCGGACGCCGGAACGCTGGCGTACGTCGTCAACACCAAGGTGGACCACCGCACGATCGAGTCGGTGAAGAAGGCGATCGCCACGGCCGGCGGCACCGTCGTCGCGACCTACGCGAAGATAGGCGTCATCGTCGTGCACTCGGCGAACCCCGACTTCGGCGCGCAGATACGCGCGGTGCGCGGGGTGCAGTCGGCGGGCGCGACCCGCACCGCGCCGCTGAGCCCCGCCGGGACCACCGACGAGGGCGCCGCCGAGCTGATGTCCGCGGCCGACGCCGCGAGGACCGCGAGCGCGTCCGCCGCGGCGGGCGTGAGCGAGCCGCTCGAGGCCGACCAGTGGGACCTGCGCGCCATCGGCGCCGACAAGGCCGCCGCGATCAACCCGGGCAGCAGCAAGGTGACCGTCGCCGTCATCGACACCGGTGTGGACGACACCCACCCGGACCTGGCGCCGAACTTCTCCGCGTCGCAGTCGGCGAACTGCGTCGGCGGTGTGGCCGACACCAGCGAGGGCGCCTGGCGGCCGTACAACCCGACCGAGGACTACCACGGCACGCACGTCGCCGGTGAGATCGCGGCGGCCCGCAACGGCATCGGCGTGGCCGGTGTCGCGCCCGGCGTGAAGGTCGCGGGCATCAAGGTGAGCGACCCGAAGGACGGCCTCTTCTACCCGGAGAACGTGGTCTGCGCCTTCGTGTTCGCCGCCGACCACGGGGTCGAGGTCACGAACAACAGCTACTACGTGGACCCGTGGCTGTACAACTGCATGGACGACCCCGACCAGAAGGCCATCGTCGACGCGGTCAACAGGGCGCAGGTGTACGCCCAGAAGAAGGGCACGCTCAACGTCGCCTCGGCCGGCAACTCCAACCACGACCTGGACTCCGACGCGATCGTCGACTCCTCCAGCCCGGACGACTCCACTCCGGTGACGCGGACGATCGACCCGCACGAGTGCTTCGACGTGCCGACCCAGCTGCCGGGGGTCGTCACGGTGAGCGCCACGGGCGTCAAGGGCGCCAAGTCGTACTACTCCACGTACGGTCTGGGCGTCGTCGACGTGGCGGCGCCGGGCGGCGACCGGTACCAGATCCCGGAGACCCCGTCGGCCAACGGCCGCATCCTGTCGACGATGCCGAACAACGCGTACGGCTTCCTCCAGGGCACCTCGATGGCGTCTCCGCACGTCGCCGGTGTGGCCGCGCTGCTGAAGTCGGCCCACCCGTGGGCCTCTCCGGCGACGCTCCAGGCGCTGCTCAAGGCGCAGGCCGACAACCCGGGCTGCCCGGCCGAGCCGTACGACGGCAACGGTGACGGTGTGGTGGACGCGACCTGTGAGGGCGGCAAGCGCGTCAACGGCTTCTACGGCTTCGGCGTGGTGAACGCGCTGCGTGCGGTGAAGTAGCCGGAACGTCCTTCAAAAGGCCGGGCGGAGCGGAATCCGCCCGGCCTTCCGGCGTCACCGACGGCCGACGGCGCGGGGCGCGCCGTCGCGGGCCGTGGAGCGGCCGGGACCGCGCCCCGCGGTCCCCGGGACCCGCCCCCGCAGCCCCGCCGCTCAGACCCCGGCGGCGCCCAGCAGCGCCCCGGCCGCGTACGTCACCGCCATCGCCACCGCCCCGCCGCCCACGTTGCGCACGACCGCCCGCGCGGGTGCCGCCGCTCCCAGGCGTGCGCTGCTCCAGCCCGTGCAGGCCAGGGCGAGGAGGACCGACACCACCGTGACGGGCAGCCGCCAGTCCGGCGGGGGCAGCACGATCGCCAGCAGCGGGAGCAGGGCGCCCACCGTGAAGGCCAGGAAGCTCGCCCAGGCCGCGTGCCAGGGATTGGTGAGCTCGTCGGGGTCGATGCCCAGCTCCACGCGCGCGTGGGCCCGCAGCGCGTCGCGCCGCGTCAGCTGGACGGCCGCGTCACGGGCCACCTCGCGGGTCAGGCCCCGTTCCTCCAGCAGCCCGGTCAGCTCCTCCAGCTCGGCCTCCGGCTGCTCCCGCAACTCCCTTCGTTCCAGCGCGAGGGCGGCCGTCTCGGAGTCGCGCTGCGTCGACACCGACACGTACTCCCCCGCCGCCATCGACATCGACCCGGCCAGCAGACCGGCCAGACCGGCCGTCAGCAGCGCCGAGCGGTCACCGGTGGCTCCGGCCACGCCGACGACGAGGCCCGCGGTGGACACGATGCCGTCGTTGGCGCCGAGCACGGCGGCCCGCAGCCAGTTGAGCCGGGCTCCGAGCGACCCGGCGTGGGGCTCGTCGTGGGATGGTTGCGTCACACGGGGAGGATCGCATCCCGGTCGGCGGGACGTCGCACCGACGCTCCACGCGCGCGTACCGCAGTGGGCCTGCCGGTGCGGGGACGGGCGCCGGACCCGAAGGCGTGCCCGGCATCGCCCGGCACGGCCGGCCCGGAACCGAACTCCCGTACGTCCGCCGCACCCCCGTCCGGCCTCGTCCCGAACGCGCGTGCGAGCGTGTCCGGCGGTGGAGAGGGGAGGCGTGTGCCCGCTGTCAGTGGCGGCCCGTATCCTCATTGACCATGCTCGAAGACCGTACGCCCACAGCGTCCTCCCCCACGGAGTGGCCGGCCGCCTACCCCCGGGGATACGCGGTCGTCGACGTGGAGACCACCGGCCTGGCCCGCGACGACCGGATCATCTCCGCCGCCGTGTACCGGCTGGACGCGCGCGGTGAGGTCGAGGACCACTGGTACACGCTGGTCAACCCGGAGCGTGACCCGGGCCCGGTGTGGATCCACGGTCTGACGAGCGACACGCTGGAGGGCGCGCCGCTCTTCCGGGACGTGGCGCAGGAGTTCGCGGACCGGCTCGACGGCCGGGTGCTGGTCGCGCACAACGCGGTGTTCGACTGGCAGATGATCGCCCGCGAGTACGCGCGCGCGAAGCGCGAGGCGCCGGTGCGGCAGCGGTTGTGCACCATCGCGCTCGCCAAGGAGCTGGCCCTGCCGCTGCCCAACCACAAGCTGGAGTCGCTGGCCGCCCACTTCGGTGTCGTCCAGCGGCGGGCGCACCACGCCCTGGACGACGCGCGCGTGCTGGCGGAGGCGTTCCGGCCGAGCCTGCGGGCCGCGGCGGCGGGCGGTGTGCGGCTGCCGCTGCACGAGTGCCGGCCGCTCACGGAGTGGCAGGACCGTCCCGCGCCACGGGTCGGGCAGCAGGCGGGCGGCGGCCTCGGCGGCCACCGGCCGACGAGTTGGCGTCCGGCCCGGAAACGGCCCGCGTGCCCGTACCCCAACCCGGGGCGCTACGAGGACGGCAAACGCCTCAGACAAGGCATGCGCATCGCGTTCTCCGGGGACACCTCGGTCGAACGCGAGCTGCTGGAGGACCGCGCGACCGAGGCCGGACTGCACGTCGCCACGTCGATCTCCCGGCTGACCAGCCTGCTCGTCACCAACGACCCCGACTCGGGCACCTCCAAGGTGGTCAAGGCCCGCCAGTTCGGCACGCCGGTGGTGGACGAGGCGGCGTTCGGCCAGCTCCTGCGCGACGTGGAGCCGGCCGCACCGCGGTGACCGTACGGACGGGTGATTGCCGCGCGACTCGCCCGGCGCCGTCTCGCCCGCGCCGCACCGACGGCCCACCCTGTGGCCCATGGCGACATGTGAAGTCTGCGGCAACAACTACGGAATGACCTTCGAGGTGCACGCGCAGGGCGCGGTGCACGTCTTCGACTGCTTCTCCTGTGCGATCCACCGCATGGCCCCGATCTGCGAGCACTGCCGGGTGCAGATCATCGGCCAGGGCGTGGAGGCCGAGGGGCGCTGGTACTGCGGTGCCCACTGCGCCCGCGCGGAGGGAAAGGCGGGCATCGTCGACCGGGTCTGAAGCAGCCCCCACCCGAAAACACCCCACGGCCGGGAGGTACCGTCGTGGGGTGTACCGCTTCCTGTTGTCCCGGCAGTGGGTGATCATCACGCTCGTCGCCCTCCTCCTGATCCCCACGATGATCAGGCTGGGCATCTGGCAGATGCACCGCCACGACGAGCGCACCGCCCGCAACCAGCTGGTCTCCGAGGCGCTCTCCGCCGACCCCGTGCCGGTGGAGAGGCTGACGTCCCCGGGACACACCGTCAGCACCGGCCAGCGGTACCGCTCCGTGACCGCCGTGGGCCACTTCGACACCGAGCGGGAGATCGTGGTCCGGCGGCGTGTCAACGGCGACGAGAAGGTCGGCTTCCACGTCGTCACCCCGTTCGTCCTGAAGGACGGGAAGGTGCTGCTGGTCAACCGCGGCTGGATCCCCGCCGACGCCCCCAGCCAGACCGCGTTCCCCGAGGTTCCGGCGCCGCCCGCCGGCCAGGTCACCGTGACCGGGCGGCTGATGCCCGACGAGACGACCGCGGCGAGCGGCATCAAGAACCTCCAGGGGCTGCCGGACCGGCAGGTCATGCTGATCAACAGCGCGCAGGAGGCGCAGCGCCTGGGCGCCCGAGTCCTCGGCGGCTACATCGCGCAGACGGCGCCCGAGCCCGCGAACGGCACCCCCGAGCCGATCGGCAGGCCCGGCAACGAGGACGCCGCGCTCAACTACGCCTACGCGATCCAGTGGTGGCTGTTCTCCGCGGGCGTACCGGTCGGCTGGGTGATCCTGGTCCGGCGGGAGCTGCGCGACCGCAGGGAGGCGGCCGCCGCACAGAAGCCGGCGGAGGCACAGCCCGCGGCGGTCTGAGGGCCCCGCCGGGCCGTACGGTCCGAGGGCCCCGCCGGGCCGTACCCCAGGGGCTGCGCCCGGCCCTGCCCTCCGGGGCCGCGCCCGGCCGCACAGCCCGAGCCGCGCCCGGCGGAAAGTCCCGGCACCGTGTCACCCGCGCGGCTGCCGCCCGGATTGCCCTGCCGCACCGCCGGGAACCCGCACCCCGTGCACCCCCACATCGAGGACTACGCCGTCATCGGCGACGAACAGACCGCGGCCCTGGTCGGCATGGACGGCTCGATCGACTGGCTGTGCCTGCCCCGCTTCGACTCCGGCGCCTGCTTCGCGCGCCTCCTGGGCGACGAGGACAACGGCCACTGGCGCATCGCGCCCAAGGGCGCCGACGGGAGGTACTGCACCCGCCGCGCCTACCGCCCGGACACGCTCGTCCTGGACACCGAGTGGGAGACCGACGAGGGCGCGATCCGTGTCACCGACCTGATGCCGCAGCGCGACCGGGCCCCCGACGTCGTACGGATCGTCGAGGGACTGCGCGGGCGGGTCACCGTCCACAGCGCGCTGCGGCTGCGCTTCGACTACGGCTGGGTCGTCCCGTGGATGCGCCGGGTCGACGGCCACCGGGTGGCGGTCGCCGGGCCGGACGCGGTGTGGCTGCGCAGCGAACCGGAGGTGCGCACCTGGGGCGAGAACTTCAGCACCCATGCGGAGTTCACCGTCGCCGCGGGCGAGAAGGTCGCGTTCGTGCTGACCTGGCACCCCTCGCACCACGCGCGCCCGCCGCTCGTCGACCCCCACAGGGCGCTGCGGGTCAGCGTGGCGGACTGGCGGGCGTGGTCGGCACGCTGCCGCTACGACGGACCCCACCGGGACGCCGTGGTCCGCTCCCTCATCACCCTGAAGGCCCTCACCTACGTGCCGACGGGCGGCATCGTCGCCGCGCTCACCACGTCGCTGCCCGAGGAGCTGGGCGGGATCCGCAACTGGGACTACCGCTACTGCTGGCTGCGCGACTCCACCCTCACCCTCGGAGCCCTGCTGGCGGCCGGCCACGAGGAGGAGGCCGAGGCCTGGCGCGACTGGCTGCTGCGTGCCGTCGCGGGCGACCCGGCGGACCTCCAGATCATGTACGGGCTGGCGGGCGAGCGCCGGCTGCCCGAGTTCGAGCTGCCGTGGCTGTCCGGCTACGCGGGCTCCCGTCCGGTGCGCATCGGCAACGGCGCCGTGAGCCAGCTCCAGCTCGACGTGTACGGCGAGGTGATGGACTCGCTGTCGCTGGCCCGCACCGCGGGGATGTCGCCCAAGCCGCACGTGTGGTCGCTCCAGTGCGCGCTGATGAACTGGCTGTGCGAGAACTGGCGGCAGCCCGACGAGGGGCTCTGGGAGGTGCGCGGCGGCCGCCGCCAGTTCGTGCACTCCAAGGTGATGGTGTGGGTGGCCGCCGACCGTGCCGTCCGCGCGGTGGAGCGGTATCCGCAGCTCGGCGGCGACCTCGAGAAGTGGCGGGCGCTGCGCGACGAGGTGCACCGTGAGGTGTGCGATAAGGGCTACGACCCCGAGCGCAACACCTTCACGCAGTACTACGGCTCGCGCGACCTGGACGCCGCCCTGCTGCTCATCCCGCGCGTCGGCTTCCTGCCCCCCGAGGACCCGCGGGTGATCGGCACCGTCGACGCCGTCCGCGAGGAACTCGGGCACGGCGGTCTGCTGCGCCGCTACAGCACCGTCGGGCAGACCGTCGACGGCCTGCCCGGCGACGAGGGCACCTTCCTGGCGTGCTCCTTCTGGCTCGCGGACGCCCTGCACATGACGGGCCGGACCCAGGAGGCGCGCGAGCTGTTCGACCGCCTGGTGGCCCTGGCCAACGACGTGGGGCTGCTGGCCGAGGAGTACGACCCGAAGGCCGGCCGTCACCTGGGGAACTACCCGCAGGCGTTCAGCCACGTCGGCCTCGTCAACACCGCCCTCACGCTGTACGGCGGCGGACAGGCAGGATAGGGACCATGGATCTTGGACTGAAGGACCGGGTGTACGTCGTCACCGGGGCCACCCGCGGCCTCGGCAACGCAGCCGCGCGCGAGCTGGTCGCGGACGGCGCGAAGGTGGTCGTCACGGGGCGGGACGAGGAGCGTGCCGTCGAGGCGGCGAGGGCGCTGGGGCCGGACGCGGTCGGGGTCGCCGTCGACAACGCCGACCCCGAGGCGCCCGCGCGGCTGATCGCGGCCGCGCGGGAGGCGTTCGGCCGCTTCGACGGTGTGCTGGTGAGCGTGGGCGGACCGCCGCCCGGGTTCGTCGCGGACAACACGGACGAGCAGTGGCTGGCGGCGTTCGAGTCGGTGTTCCTCGGCGCGGTGCGGCTGGCGCGGGCGGCCGCCGCCGAGCTGGAGGCCGGGGGTGTCATCGGGTTCGTGCTGTCGGGGTCGGTGCACGAACCGATCCCGGGGCTGACGATCTCCAACGGGCTGCGGCCGGGGCTGGCCGGGTTCGCCAAGTCGCTCTCCGACGAACTGGGGCCGCGCGGGATCCGGGTCGTGGGGCTGCTGCCGGCGCGGATCGACACCGACCGGGTGCGCGAGCTGGACGCGCTGTCGGCCGATCCGGAGGCGACCCGGGCCGCGAACCAGGCCCGGATCCCGCTGCGGCGGTACGGGGCGCCGGAGGAGTTCGGGCGGGTGGCGGCCTTCCTGCTGTCGCCGGCCGCCTCCTACCTGACCGGCGTCATGGTGCCGGTGGACGGCGGGATGCGGCACGGGTTCTGAGGGACCGCCCGCCGGCCCGGACCGGGCCGGGCCGGGCCGGGCCGGCGTCAGCCGACCCGCTCCGCCTTGTGCTTGTGCGTCCTGAGGCGGACCTCCGCCGGGAGCGAGGGCAGCGCCGCCGAGTCCCGCGCGTGGGCCAGGCACTCGTTCGTCAGCCGGTCGAGCGCCACGGCCGGGTCCACGTGCGGTTCCAGCAGGAGTCGCACGCGGGCCTCGGGGGCGTTCCTGCGGCCGGTGAGGTGGGCGCGGCTGTGGGACACGCCGTCCAGCCGGGCCGCGTCACCGGCCAGGACGTTCTCCAGGGCACGGCCGCGCAGCAGGGCGCCCGCGCCGTCGCCGGTGTCGACGAGGACCTCGCCGAGGCGGCGCCGGCGCAGGACCGCGACCAGCCACCACAGGGCGAGCAGGAAGAGCACCGCCAGCACGGCGAGGACGGTCGGCCACCACCAGGCCTCGTCCCGCCAGCGGGTGCGCTCGGCGGTGCTGAGCAGGACGTCGTGCCGGTCGTCGTGGATCCACCAGGAGGGCGGGTGCACGCCCAGGCCGACGGCGAGCACGGCGCCGCCGACGGCGAGCAGGACGAGGCCCACGAGTCCCAGGGCCACGCGGTTGACGGTCCGGAGCATCGGCGTCATCCCTTCTTCCCGGGCCGGCGCACGTGTACGGACAGCGCGGGCGGCCGGGCGAGGCCCAGGCCGCGGACGGCGTCGCCGAGCACCTCGTCCAGGTCCGCGCGCACCTCGTCCAGGTCGCGGAAGTGGGAGACCGCCCGTACGACGGCCCGGCGGCGCCCGGAGCGGACGTGGGCCGACTGCACGCCGGCGACCTCCATGGCCCGGTCGCGCAGCACCAGCCCGGCGGCGCCCCGGTGCAGTCCGGCGCGGACGTCGGGGTGGGGGCGCCGCATGGGCAGCAGGTCGCGCAGCCCGGGCGTGACGGCGAGGAGGACCAGCCACAGGCCGAGGGCCGCGGCGACACCCGCGCCGACGAGGACCCAGGTGTCGTCCAGGGGCCGTTCGGCGAGCTGTCGTGCCAGCTCCCGGCGTACGTGCAGGGCCGGCCGGTCGGCCCGCACCGCGGCGACGTCGTACAGGAGCACGCCCGCGAGGGCGGCGAGCAGCAGCGCGACGACGGCCGCCGGGACCCGGCGGGCCGACCAGAAGCGTCCGCTGCTCGGCGCGGGGGCGGGATCGGGCGGGGGCGTGTCGTCCTCGGCCGCCTTCTCGAGGACCGGCAGCCGTCGTGTGGTGCCCTCGGAGCCCAGGGGCTCGTTCATGGCGTCCTCCCGTGTGCCACACCGTGTTCCGCCGCCAGATGCAGGCGTTCGACCTGGACGGCGACCTCCGGCACCTCCATTCCCACCAACGCGCCTACCCGCTCGGTGACGTGACGACGCACCGCGTGGCAGCGGGGGCCGATGTCGGTCGGATAACCGAGTTCGAGATGGACGCGGATGTGCGCGGCGTCGTGGTGGACGACCACGGTGGCGTGCGGGCGGGCGGCGTCGGCCGGCAGCGTTCCCACCGCCTCGCGCGCGGCCTGCGCGGCGACCTTCGCCACCACCCGGTCGGCGATCCGGGTGGCGCCCCGCTCCCTCGGCGGGACCGCGGCCGGACGGGTGCCGGGCGCGCCGGGTCCCTCGCTCACGGACGTCACCGGCGCCGGTCGTCACGCGCGCGGAAGAAGTCGCCGAGTTCCAGGTCCCCTTCCAGGAACCGGCCGGCGACGAACCCGACGGCGCCCAGCGCCGCCACCAGCAGGAAGGCCCCGAACCCGCCGAAGTATCCGGCGAAGCCCAGTGCCATGCCGGCGATCATGCCCACCACGGCCATGTTCACGATGCACTCCCCTCAGCGGCCCCGGTCGCCCGTGGCCGGTGTGTGTCACTGGAGCCGGGACTCCGGCTCCTCGTCCTCTTCCTCGGGCAGCTTGACGTCGCCGACCGCGATGTTGACCTCGACCACCTCGAGGCCGGTCATCCGCTCGACGGCCGCGATGACGTTCTCGCGCACGTCCCGGGAGACCTCGGTGATGGACACGCCGTAGTCGACCACGATCTCCAGGTCGAGTGCCGTCTGCACCTCGCCGACCTCGGCCTTGACGCCGCGGGTGACGGACTTCGTGCCGCCGGGCACCCGGTCGCGCACCGCGCCGAAGGTACGGCTGATGCCGCTTCCCATCGCGTGCACGCCGACCACGTCACGGGCCGCCAGTCCGGCGATCTTCTCCACGACGCCGTCGGCGATGGTGGTGCGTCCGCGCGATCCCGGGTCGCCGCCGCCGCGCCTCGTCGCCTTGCGGGTCGACACCGGCTCGATGCCGCCGTCCGGGAGCTGCGTCCTGCTCTGTTCGGTCGTCTCGCTCATCGCCGTACGTCCTTTTCGGTCGTCGTCCTTCTGCCACCGTAAGCGCGGTGGGCCGTCCTCGCCCCAGGGATGCGGCAGGCTGGAGGAATGACGTCGGACGGATGGACGCGCGTGGTGCGCGAACAGCTCGGAATGGGCCGGTTGCTCCCTTTGGGCGGGCCGCGGGACGGGGCGTGGATCGCGGAGGACGCGGCGGAGGCGGTGCTGCGGCGGGCGGTGCGGGAGCTGCCCGGCGTGCGCCTGGGCGCGCTGCGGATCGCGGTGGCGGACCCCGACGCGGTGTACGAGCCGGTGGTGCCGGCGCCGCCGAGCGCGCTGCCGCCGGGTCCGTTGCGGGTGACGGCGGGGTTCGCGGCGGCGGCCTCCGAACCGCTGCCCACGGCCGCGTCCCGGCTGCGCACGGCGCTGGCGCTGGCGGCGGCGGAGCGGATCGGGCTGGTGGTGGCCGAGGTGGACCTGCGGGTGACGGCGCTGCTCGACGGTGAGGACGACCGGCCGGGGCCCGGTTCGGGGCCCGGGCCGGAGTCCGGGCGGCCGCCCCGGCCGGCCGGGGCGGCGCGGGAGGGGGACGAGGCGCGCGTCGCCGAGGCCGCCCTGTCGGTGCCCGGGGTGTCCGCGCTGACGGACGTGCTGGGGCGCGCGGTGCGTCTGGAGGAGCGGCGGGACGTGACGGCCACCCTGCCGCGGCGGCACGCGTGTGTGGAGATCGCGGTGCGCGCGGACCACCGGGCGCTGGAGGTCGCCCGGGGGGTCCGCGCGGCGGTGTCGGAAGCGCTGACGGATCAGCCGACGGTGGCGGTGCTGGTGACGGCGGCGGGCTGAACGCCCACCGCACCCGTCGGTGTCATTCTCCGAGGCCGGCCAGGTCCCGCAGGCGGCGGGCCTGGGAGGCGCGTTCGGCCGCCCGCTGCTCGTCGTACGTCCTGTCGCCGGCGCCGCGCAGCAGCGTCTTCGTCTCGACGACCGCGTCGCGCGGCGCGGCCAGGACCGCCGCGGCCAGCTCGCCGACCGCCGCGTCCAGTTCGGCGACGGGCACGGCGACGTTGGCGAGGCCGGTGGCGACCGCCTCCTCGGCGTGCACGAAGCGGCCGGTCAGGCAGATCTCGACGGCGCGGCCGTACCCCACGAGGGAGACGAGGGGGTGCGTGCCGGTGAGGTCCGGTACCAGGCCGAGGCCGGTCTCACGCATGGCGAACTGCACGTCGTCGGCGACGACGCGCAGGTCACAGGCGAGGGCCAGCTGGAAGCCCGCGCCGATGGCGTGGCCCTGGACGGCGGCGATCGACACGAGGTCGTTGCGCCGCCACCAGGTGAAGCCCTCCTGGAACTCGGCGATGGCGGCGTCGAGTTCGGCGTCGCCGCTGCGCGCGAGATCGATGAAGGACGGCTCGCCCTCGATCCCCTCGGGCGTGAACATCTGCCGGTCGAGGCCGGCGGAGAAGGACTTGCCCTCGCCGCGCAGCACGACCACGCGGACGGAGCCCGGCAGTTGCCGGCCCGCTTCGGCCAGCGCGCGCCACATCGCGGGGCTCTGCGCGTTGCGCTTGGCCGGATGGGTCAGCGTCACCGTGGCGAGTGCGTCGTCGACGGTGAGCCGTACGCCGTCCTTGTCGAGCAGGGGAACGAGTTCCTGGCCGGACGTGGCCATGGGGCGCCTCCGATGAGTGCGGTCAGCTAGCGGTCAGCTAAGTGACTGCACAGTAACCACCCGGCCGATCGGAAGACCGACCGGGTGGCCACCATCGGAGCCGATGGGCCGCCCGGATCAGGACGAGGCGGCCTTCTTGCCGCGCGTCGCTCCGCCACGCCCACGAAGCGTGACGCCCGACTCGCTGAGCATCCGGTGCACGAAGCCATACGAGCGGCCGGTCTCCTCGGCCAGTGCCCGGATGCTCGCACCGGAGTCGTACTTCTTCTTCAGGTCTGCCGCGAGCTTGTCGCGCGCGGCGCCGGTCACCCGGCTGCCCTTCTTCAGAGTCTCGGCCACCCGTGCCTCCTCATGGGAAGTGCGCTCTGGTCCCCTCATGATCACCCCTCCGGGGCCCGATGGCCACCCATTCGGCAAGGTCCGTGCGACAGGGTTGTGACGACAGGAGCACGTCTCCACGAGCGGAACCGATGATTCCGGCAACGGGCGTTCGTACGGCCGAACGGGTTCTTTCACGAAATACCAGGTCAGGGACGCACGACGGCCGACCCCCGAGGACACAGGGGCCGGCCGTGAAATGGATGTAGGACACACCTCGATACGAGGAGATCTCACACAGATGATGGATCACCGGTGGGCCGAATGATCCATACGCCGTGGATCAAGCGTTCGGTCAAGCCAGGGCGACGAGGTCCGCGTAGTCGGAGCCCCACAGGTCCTCGACGCCGTCGGGCAGCAGGATGATCCGCTCGGGCTGGAGCGCCTGCACGGCGCCCTCGTCGTGGGTGACGAGGACGACCGCGCCCTTGTAGGTGCGCAGCGCGCCGAGGATCTCCTCGCGGCTGGCCGGGTCGAGGTTGTTGGTGGGCTCGTCGAGGAGCAGCACGTTGGCCGAGGAGACCACGAGGGTGGCCAGGGCCAGCCGGGTCTTCTCACCGCCGGACAGGACACCGGCCGGCTTGTCGACGTCGTCGCCGGAGAACAGGAACGAGCCGAGCACCTTGCGGACCTCGACGAGGTCCAGGTCGGGGGCCGCGGAGCGCATGTTCTCCAGGACCGAGCGCTCGGGGTCGAGGGTCTCGTGCTCCTGGGCGTAGTAGCCGAGCTTGAGTCCGTGGCCGGGGCGCACCTCGCCGGTGTCGGGCTTCTCCACGCCGCCGAGCAGGCGCAGCAGCGTGGTCTTGCCGGCGCCGTTGAGGCCGAGGATGACGACGCGGGACCCCTTGTCGATGGCGAGGTCGACGTCGGTGAAGATCTCCAGCGAGCCGTACGACTTCGACAGGCCCTCGGCCATGAGCGGGGTCTTGCCGCAGGGTGCGGGCTCCGGGAAGCGCAGCTTGGCGACCTTGTCGGAGGCCCGGACGGCCTCGAGGCCGGCGAGCAGCCGGTCGGCGCGCTTGGCCATGTTCTGGGCGGCGACCGTCTTGGTGGCCTTGGCGCGCATCTTGTCGGCCTGCGAGTGCAGCGCGGCGGCCTTCTTCTCGGCGTTCTGCCGCTCGCGCCTGCGGCGCTTCTCGTCGGCCTCGCGCTGCTGCTGGTAGAGCTTCCAGCCCATGTTGTAGACGTCGATCTGGGAGCGGTTGGCGTCCAGGTAGAACACCTTGTTGACGACCGTCTCGACCAGGTCGACGTCGTGGGAGATGACGATGAAGCCGCCGCGGTAGGTCTTGAGGTAGTCCCGCAGCCAGACGATCGAGTCGGCGTCCAGGTGGTTCGTCGGCTCGTCGAGGAGGAGGGTGTCGGCGTCGGAGAACAGGATCCGGGCCAGCTCGACCCGGCGGCGCTGACCGCCGGACAGCGTGTGCAGGGGCTGTCCGAGCACGCGGTCGGGCAGGTTGAGCGCGGCGGCGATGGTGGCGGCCTCGGCCTCGGCGGCGTACCCGCCCTTGGTGAGGAACTCCGTCTCCTGGCGCTCGTACTGCCTCATCGCCTTCTCGCGGGTGGAACCCTGGCCGTTGGCGATGCGCTGCTCGTTGTCGCGCATCTTGCGGATCAGTACGTCGAGACCGCGGGCGGAGAGGATGCGGTCGCGCGCGAGGACGTCGAGGTCCCCGGTGCGGGGGTCCTGCGGGAGGTAGCCGACCTCGCCGGACCGGGTGACCTGGCCCGCGGCGGGGATGCCCTCGCCGGCGAGGACCTTCGTCAGCGTGGTCTTGCCGGCGCCGTTGCGCCCGACCAGGCCGATGCGGTCGCCCTTGGCGATGCGGAAGGAGGCGTTCTCGATGAGGATGCGGGCACCGGCGCGCAGCTCGATGCCGGAGGCGGAGATCACGGACAGACTCCAGAGCGGGTGGGGGCGGGATGGGCGGCTGAGGACGTTCCCGCCGTCTAATGCGCGAGGAGAATGGCCATGAAGCCATTCTAACGGGGCCGTGCAAGCACTTTTCCTGGGTGCGTGTGTTCGATCTCCGCGCGGGTCGCGTGCCTGGTCCGGCGCACGAGCCGGATCGCGGGGGGTCCGCGCGCGGGCGCGCACGGGACCAGCGGCGTGGGGAGGCCGTCCGGTTCCGCGTGCGCACGACGGCCCGGCGGGCTTCGCGCGCGGGCGGTGGGTGGCGGGCTTCGCGCGCGGGCGGTGGGTGGCGCGTGCAACGGCCGAACGCGCGGGTGCCTGGTTGCCGACGCGCTTCCGCGTGCGGCCCGCACGCGGGGCGGGCGGGCCGTCCCGGTCCGTGCAGGGCTCTCGCCGTGCGGAGGGGGCGATGTCCGGTTCCGCAGGCGTGGGCTCCGCGCGGGGGTGCGCAGGCGGGTGAGGACGGCGGCCGGGGGCGGCACGGACGGAGGTGGCCCGTGCGGTTCGACGACGACGCCGGGCTGGAAACGTCCGGGGTGCGGGACGCCGGTCCGGCGGGGGTGTACGTCGTGGTGGACGACGTCGGCGCCCACCACCGGCGGGCCGTGGAGCACGGCGCGGAGATCCTGGTGCCCCCGACGGACCGGGAGTACGGCTCGCGGGACTGCACGGCCCGGGACGCCGAGGGCGACACCTGGAGCTTCGGCACGTAAGCGGTACGCGGTACGCGCCCGGGACACTGGGCTGACGCCCGGATGCAGGACCGACGCCCGGCGCCGGGCTCAGCCCCCGGTGTGGACCTGGAAAGCGGCCCTGCGCACGGCCTTGGCCAGCGCCGGGTCGGGGTGCGCGGCAGCGAGCGCCACCAGGACCTGCACGGTGCGCGGGTGCCCGACGGAGCGGACCTCGGCCAGCAGCGCCGGCACGGTCGGCTGGAGCGCGGACTCCAGGTGGCGCACCAGCATCGGCGCCTCGCCGTGGTCGGCGACGGCCGCGGCGGTGTCCACCCACAGCCAGGTGGCCTCCTCGCGGGTGAGCACCTCGTGGGCGTCCTCGGGGTCCACCCCGTCGTGCTCGGCCAGCCACAGCAGGGCGTACGGCCGCAGGGCGGGCTCCTCGACGACGGCGCGCACGTCGGGCTCCGCGGGGGCGCCGACGACGCGCAGCGCCTCGAAGGCGAGGCCGCGCAGCAGGGCGTCCTCACCGCGGGCGGCGGTGAGGAGTTCACCGACGGCGCTGCCGACGGTGCGGGCGGCGAGCCAGGCTCGGTACTCGGCGCGGGCGGCGTTCGGGCGGAGCTGGGCGCAGCCGCGGAGCATCTCCTCGGCCGCGACCTCGATGTTGCCGGCGGGGCTCTGCGCGGCGACGCAGATCTGCTCCAGCTTGACCCAGACCGCCCAGTTGCCGAGCGGGGTCAGGGTGGCCTGGCCGTCGCCGCAGGTGAGCGCGCCCACCGAGGCGAGGGCGTGCAGGGCCCAGTCGAGGAGGGGGGCGAGTTCGGCGGCGCGGGCCGGCTCCGCCGGGTCGGCGTCGGCGGAGGGGCCGGGCCGGCGGGGGCTCGGGGCGTCGGTGTCCTCGGGACCGTAGGAGACCTCGCAGCGTTCGGTGCGCAGTTCGGTGACGCGCTGGCGCAGCAGGTCGAGGAGCTGGTCCACGGGGACGGGGCCGGCGGACAGCTGGAGGAAGGAGAGCACCTGCGGCATGGCCGAGACGACCTCGGCGACGGCGCCGGGCTCGTGGCCGACGGGTTCCGGGGTGGCCAGCGACCAGGCGTCGAAGAGGGCGACCCAGCCGCGCAGGACGGCGCTGTCGTCGCGGTTCCAGGCGCGCAGCCGCCAGCCGGGGCGGGCGCTGTCGCCGTGCACCTCGACGAGGCCGGCGAGGCGGGCGGTGTCCCAGTCGGCGCGGACCTGAGCCGCGGTCAGGCCCAGGTCGGCCGCCGCTCGTTCGGCGGTCGCCTCGGAGAGGGTGGCCTTGCCGTCGTCGGTGGCCGCGTCCCGGCCGGGACCGAGGGCGTTGTCGGCCCAGCGGGCTACGCGGGCCGCGGCCGCCAGACCGGAGCGCGCCATTCTGGCCAGCTCCGCCGGGGCGGGGGTGCCCTCCGGCGGGCGGGGCGCGGGGCGGCGTTGGCGCCGCTGGTTCACAGCTGAGGGAGCGGCGGCCAGGGGTCGTGGGCGGACGAGTCGAAGCCTGGAGTCGCGCGGGATACGGGACGTCACGGGCGCAGTCTTCCGGTTGACGGTCCGAAATCCCAAACGGAATGTCACGACGGGCTGCGGGCCTGGCCGACGCGCGGGTTGCAGGAACGGGTGAGGGGGCTTGTTCAGGCCAGCGGTTCGGCCTTAAACGGAACCTGCGGGACGCTCCGGCGCGGCCCGCCGGGGGACCTCACATCAAGGGGGTCAGGAAGCGGCGCAGCACTTCTTCGTAGGCGGCCGGATCGGGGTTCCACATGGCGGCGTGCGGGGCGTGCGGGACGGAGTGGAGGGTGACCGGGCCGGGGTGGCGGCCGGCGAAGCGGCGGGAGGCCGCCCACGGGGCCACGGTGTCCCCGGGGCCGTGGACGACCAGGGTCGGTACGGCGAGTGCGGCCGGGTCGGCGGTCCCGTCGGCGGTGTCGGCGCTCAGGCCGGCGCGGCCCTCGGCGGCGCGGACGGCCAGCGGCAGCAGCGCGCCCGGGGTGTGGCGGGCGGAGGCGAGGGCCCGCAGGGTGGCCTGCCAGTCGAGGACCGGGGAGTCCAGCACCAGGCCCGAGACCAGGTGGCGGAGCCCCGAGCGGGCGGCGGCGCGCAGGGCCATGGTGGCGCCGGTGGACCAGCCGAGCAGGACGAGACGTTCGGCGCCGTAGCGGACGGCGTAGCGCATCGCCGCGTCCAGGTCGCGCCACTCGGTCTCGCCGAGGTGGTTGAGGCCGTCCGGGGGGCGGGGGGCGCCCAGGTCGCCGCGGTAGGACAGGGCGAGGACCGGGAAGCGGCGGCGGTGCAGGAAGCCGGTCAGGTTCAGGGCGTGTTCCCGGGTGGTGCCCAGGCCGTGCACGGCGATCACCCAGGTGCGGCGGGCGCCGGGGATGAACCAGGCGGGCAGCGGTCCCAGCTCGCCGGGCACGTCGACGTCGGCGTGATCGAGGCCGAGCGCGGTGCTCGGGTTGCCCACGTACAGGTTCGGGGTGAGCCACACCGCGTCGCCCGCGTCGAGGGTGCCGTGGGTGACCCGCTCCAGACGTCGTACGACCGTGTCGGCGGAGTGCGGGGCGCTGTCCAGGACGGGGCCGACGACCGCGTGGGAGCCGTCGCCCGCGAGTCCGTAGGTGCCCGGCCGCAGGGCGGCGAGGTGGCGGGTGAGGGTCACCTGGCCGGCGGCTGTGCCGTGCACGGTGAGCCGGGGTTCGGTGGGCAGGGGGCGGCCGGGCGGCGCCTTCAGCGCCGCGTCGCTGGCGAGGCGGCCTGCGGCCACGCCGGCGGCTCCGGCGGCCAGGGCCGCGGCTGCGGTGACGGCGGTTGCTGTGACGGTGCGCACTCGTCCAGTGTCCTGGCCGATCCTGCCGAGGGCCAGTGGTGGAGGAGTCCGGGGGTGCGGGCGGGTGGCTGCGGCTGTGCCCTCGGTGGCCTGCGCGCCTGCGGCGGGCGGCCCGCGGCGGACCGCCGTCACTGTGGCCGGACGGACCCGGACGGCGGAGCCACGCGGCCGGCCCGCCCCTCGGCCATCCGGCCGACCCACGCGGCGGAGGCGCGTGGCGGCCCGGACGGCGGAGCCGCGTGCTCGAGCCGTACATCGGCCGTGCGGTCGGCCCGGAGGGCGCAGGCCCTTGCCAGGGCCGCACGTCCACCCGGGGGCGGAGCCGCGTGGCGGCCCGGGGAGGGGCGGGGCCGCGTCGCGGCGCACACGGCGGAGCCCGTGGCGGCCCGCAGGGCGGAGCCGCGTATCGCGACGGCCTCCGACCCCGGGACCCGCGACCGAGGGCGTCAGGGTCCTGTCGGCGGCCCCGGTAACAGCCACGGTAGTTGCCTCAGTGCTTCTGGCCGTAGCCCCGCAGGCGTTCCGCCACCTCTCCCAGCTGGTCGTCGGTCAGCAGGTTCGGGGTGCGGCCCGGGACGGACGAGGCGGTCAGCCACAGCCGGCACATCCACTCCAGCTGGGCCGTGCGGTCGTAGGCCTGGTCGAGGGTGGTGCCGTAGGTGAGGGTGCCGTGGTTCTGGAGGAGGCAGGCGGTGCGGTCGGTGAGGGCGTGCAGGAGATTGCGGGCGAGTTCCTCGGTGCCGTAGGTCGCGTAGGGGGCGACGCGGACGGGTCCGCCGAGGGCGGCCGTCATGTAGTGGACCGACGGGAGTTCGGTCACGAGGGTCGAGACGGCGGTGGCGTGCACGGCGTGGGTGTGGACGACGGCGCGGGCGTCGGTGGTGCGGTGGACGGCGAGGTGCATGGGCAGTTCGCTGGTCGGGGTGAGGGTGCCGAGGACCTGCCGGCCGTCGAGGTCGACGCCGGTGACGTCGTCCGGGGTGAGGCGGTCGTAGGGGACGCCCGAGGGGGTGACCAGGACGAGGTCCCCGACGCGGACCGAGACGTTGCCGGAGGTGCCGACGACGAGCCGGTCGGCGACGGTGCGGCGGGCCGTCGCCACGAGCTGTTCCCAGGCGTGCGCGACCTCCCCGCCGTGAGGGTCGTGGGGGTCGTGGATGCCGTCACCGGTGTCGCGTCGCTGCTCTGCCATGCCGCGATCCTGCCAGGTGACGAACGTCTCTTTCGCGGCCCTGCGGGACCCTCGGGGAAGGGGGCGCGAGACCGGGGCCCGTGCGGCGTCCGGGGTGTCGCGGCGGAGCGGAACGACTCCCGCCGATTGTGGACACCACGACGCCCGCCCCAGTTCACCTTCCGTTCACTCAGGTTACCTACGTTCATCCAGCCAATGACCTCGAACGATTGCCTGGGTAAATGGAAAGCTTCTCGCTGATCCTCGCGATTGTGGTAGTTACCGCACTCGCGTTCGATTTCACGAACGGTTTCCACGACACCGCCAACGCGATGGCCACCACCATCTCGACCGGTGCCCTCAAGCCCAAGGTCGCGGTGGCCATGTCCGCCGTTCTGAACCTTGTAGGCGCCTTCCTCTCCGTGGAGGTCGCCAACACGATCTCCAAGGGTCTCGTCGACGAGACCGGCATCCGTCCCGAGGTCATCTTCGCCGCCCTGGTCGGCGCGATCCTCTGGAACCTGCTGACCTGGCTGGTCGGACTGCCGTCCAGCTCCTCGCACGCCCTGATGGGCGGTCTGATCGGCGCCACCATCGCCTCGGCCGGTGCCGGCGCGGTCCACGGCGACGTGCTCGTCACCAAGGTCCTGATCCCGGCCGTCGCCGCGCCGATCGTCGCGGGCATCGCGGCGATGCTCGCGACCCGGCTGTCGTACTCGCTGGGCAGGAAGGCCGACGGCAAGGCCGCCGCCAAGGGCTACCGAACCGGCCAGATCGCCTCCGCCGGCCTGGTCTCGCTCGCCCACGGCACCAACGACGCGCAGAAGACGATGGGCATCATCACCCTCGCCCTGGTCGCCGGCGGCGCCGTCGCCCCCGACTCCGACCCGCCGCTGTGGGTCATCCTGTCCGCGGGCCTGGCCATCGCGCTCGGCACCTACCTCGGCGGCTGGCGCATCATCCGCACCATGGGCAAGGGCCTGACCGACCTTCAGCCGCAGCAGGGCTTCGCCGCCCAGACCAGCGCGGCCACCGTCATCCTGGCCTCCTCCCACCTCGGCTTCTCGCTCTCCACCACGCACTCGGTGTCCGGCTCGGTGATGGGCGCGGGCCTGGGCCGCAAGGGCGGCGTCGTCCGCTGGTCGACCGCCACCCGGATGTTCGTGGCCTGGGGCCTGACGCTGCCGGCCGCGGCCCTGGTCGGCGCCCTCGCCGAGTACGTGACCGGCCTCGGCGACTGGGGCACGGCGCTCGTCGCGGTGTTCCTCATCGCCTCCAGCGCGGCGATCTGGAAGATCTCGCGGCGCGAGGTCATCGACCACACGAACGTCGTCGACGTGGACGAGGAGCCGGCCGGCGTGGTCACCACCGCGATCGCCGCCGTGACCCCGCCCCCGGCGGGCACGGTCGCCGAGGACCTCACGGCCACCGTCCCCGCCCCGGCGGAGCCGGCCCCCCCGCCCCCCCCCCCCCCCCCCAACCCCACCGCCCCCCCCCCCCCCCGCACAATGTAGTAACAGCAAGAATATCGTAAAGGCGGGGAGAGGCGCCCCAGTAGGCCGGACAAAAG
>NZ_JBIVKQ010000042.1:0-43074 GCF_044750845.1 Streptomyces sp. NPDC088766
TACGCCACACCGCCCGCGACTGGCGAAGGCCCCTGACCGCCCTGGGCATCACCGGATGAACCCGGACAGACCTCGATCATGCAAAGGACCCTGGGTGCGCTCCTTCGCGGTCCGGCCGCCCGAGTTGTACGGCGGGTCGGTGATGACGGAGTCGACGCAGCCGTCCGGGAGACCGGAGAGAACGGCCAGAGCGTCGCCCTGGTGCAGGGAAAAAGGCAAAGAGGAACCCCAATTCGGTGCGGAAACGCGGAGGGAAACCCCGCCTCGCACGGGAGTCCTCACGGGCCGGAAATGGGCATGCAGAAGCCCATGGCCACAGGCGGAGGAAGGCGAGGGGGAGTCCAAAAACTGTAGAGCCGAATCCGCCGACGACCAAGAAGTGCCGTGCTGAGGTGCCGGTTTCCGGCACCTCACGCCGTACTTTTTGGTCAACCGCCGATCCGCGCCTACTGTTTTTGAACCGCCCGGCGCACACCGCCGCTGGCTATTCCCCTGCCCCACCTCACGGAGGTCCCCCCTGCCCAGGCACACCTAGCTCACGGCACAGCCATACACGGAGCGAGCGGCAACTCGCCCACACCGGCCCGCCTCCGATCGCCCACCCCGGCCACCGCGCCCTTCCACCACGCATGCCGCCAGCGGCGCCGGACACCGCACCCCTCAAGGAGCCGTTCATGACGTCTCGCTACCCACCCATGCCCGAAACCGCTGACCGGCGAGCGGTCCGCTCAGGTTGAAGGGGCTCGCCGCCGGCATCGGCGTCGTCTTTCTCTCCCCGATGCTGCTCGCCGGCACCGGCATGATGCTGGCCTCCTCCGCCGATGCCGTGCAGAGCAGCGGCTCCTTCAGCGGCTGCCTGACCGACATCGACAGCGACAAGGTCGCCGAGCAGGTAACCAAGATCCTCGACGGCGCATCCGGCAAAGACGTACACGTCGAGGGCTTGGATCTGCCCGCCGAGCAGATCCCCAACGCCCAGACGATCGTGGCCGCCGGCCTCTCACTCGACGTCCCCAAGAAGGGACAGATCATCGCGCTCGCCACGGCGATGCAGGAGAGCCGGCTGCGCAACCTCAACTACGGCGACCGTGACTCCCTCGGCCTCTTCCAGCAGCGTCCCTCCCAGGGCTGGGGCAGCGCCCAGCAGATCCGCGATCCGGTCTACGCCTCCGAGCAGTTCTACAAGCACTTGCTCAAGGTGGACGGCTGGCAGCAGATCACCGTCACCCAGGCCGCCCAAGCCGTGCAGAAGTCCGGCCTGCCGGATGCGTATGCGCAGTGGGAGAACCTGGCCACCGCGCTGCAGAGTGCCATCGCCAAGGCCTTCCCCGGCGCCGGCGATGACGCGGACGACAAGGACACGAACCAGGGCGAGAAGCCCTCGACCAGCACGTCCGGCTGCGCGCCGGGCCAGGACGGTTCCGGCTTCGGCCGCATCCCCGAAGGGAGCGTCCCCAAGGGCTACGCGATCCCCAAGGACGCCGACCCGAAGGCCCGAAAGGCCATCGAGTGGGCGATGCACCAACTCGGCACGCTCTACCAGTGGGGCGGGTCCTGCACGAACGCGCACGGCCCCGACCCCATGGGCCGCTGCGACTGCTCCAGCCTGATGCAGCAGGCGTACGCCCATGCCAGCATCACGCTCACCCGCACCACGTACACGCAGGTCAACGAAGGCAAGGCGGTCTCGCCCGCTCGCCTCAAGCCCGGCGACCTGATCTTCAGCCGCGGCAGCGCCGCACGGCCTGAGCACGTCGGCATGTACATGGGCGAGGGCCTCGTGATCGAGGCGCCGCGCACCACCAAACCGGTTCGGATCACCCCTATCAAGGACTGGGACGTTCTCGCGGCCCGCCGCGTCCTCTGACGCTGCCCCGCCCGGCTTCGAACCGGGCGGGCCCGCTTCCGTGCCCCTCGCGCGCCTCCCCTCCGCTCTCCCCCTTCCCGTCGGCCCTCGCCTGGCCGCGTATGCAAGGAGCCCCGCCACACCTATGTCCGTCCCTCTCGCAGACCGCGTCATCCAACTCGCTTACGACCCAGGAATCTCGCCCAAGGGTGGTGGCCTGCCCGGCTTGAGCGTGCTGAAGAACGTCGTCAACAGCATCAACATGTTCGGGATCATCGCCGTCGTCGGCGCCCTCGCCGTCTCGCTCGGCGTATGGGCCTGGGGCCACCACACCGGTGGTCACCAGGCCGAGGCCAACGGGAAGAAGGGCGCCGTCGTCGCAGCCGGCGCCGCCCTCGGTCTGGGTGCCGCGAACGGCATCGTGGCCTTCTTCTCCGGCCTGGGATCGCAGGTCCACTGATGCGGAAACGCTTGCCGTCCTCTTCACTGTCCTCGTACGGCTTGGGCTGGTCGATGAACCAGCGCATCGCGATCGGGGCCGCAATTGTCGCCATTCTGCTTGCCCTCGCCGGGGTCGTTGCCCTGCTGACCGGCGGCGGCAACGGGCAGCAGACTCCGAATGCCGCGCCACCAGCTCCCACGGGCGGCCCGTCCCGCTCCGAGGCTGCCCCGAAGCCTTCCTCCGGGTCCGGGTCAGTGCCCAAGCCTCCGCAGATCGCCGAGCCGATCGCCTACGCCAAGGCAGCGGCTCAGATGCTCTGGTCCTACGACACCCGCGACACCAGCCGCGACCAGCAACTCGCCGGCATGCGGGCTTGGATGACCACCGAGACCAAGTACGCCGACTGGCCCTCGGTCGCCGGCCAGGTCCCCGACCCGGTCCTGTGGTCGCGGATGGCCGACCAGGACCAGCACGCCACCGCCCACGTCACCGAAGGCCACTACCCCTCCGCGTTCAAGCAGGCGCTGGCCGACGACCCGTCGGCGATCACCGAGGCGTACGTCTACGTGGTCACCGTCAACGGCAAGCAGACCCTCAGCTGGAAGAAGGGCGGCGGCGGGGCCGAGGAACGGGCCGTGACCCTCGCCGTCCAGTGCCGCCCGAACCACGACTGCACCCTGGCCGCCATCGCTCCCAGCGTCACGCAGTGACCCTCGCCTGAGACAAGAAAGCAGGAGTAACTCCTCGTGGGTTTCTGTGATCTCCCCTTGGCTGACAAGTTGTGCACCGTCGGCGACGCGGTCGATTTCGCCTCGGACCCCGGAAAGGCCATCGGTGACTGGATGGCGAAGTCCACCGGTGAACTGGCGGCCTCCGCAGCCGATCTGGCCGCCGAGGCGGTCGACACCACCACGAAAGTGGACCTCAACGCCGGATGGTTCCGCGACAACTACGAGATGTTGCTTCCCCTGGGTTTGGTCCTGCTGGTCGCCACGTTCTGCGCGCAACTGGTCCGGGCCGCCATCCGACGCGACGGACAAGCACTGACGCAAGCGTTCACCGGCACCATGAGCGGTGTCCTGTTTGCCTTCTGTGCCATCGCCCTGACCACGGTCGCCGTCGAAGTGGTCGATGCTGTCTCCGACGGCCTGTTCAAAGCCGCGAAGCTCGACATCGCCTCGGCCGTGCGCCGCATCGTGAAGGTCAACCAGATCGCCGGCCTCTCCGGCCTCGGCTGGCTCGTGGCCGTCGTCGCGGGTCTGGGGGCTGCCCTCGGCGCCGTCCTCTATTGGTGCATGATGATGGTCCGCAAGGTCGGCATCCTCGTCATGGTCACGTTGGCCGTCTTCGCCTCCGCCGGCGGCGGCTGGGAAGTCGCCCGACGTTGGCGCAAGGGCTGGATCGAAGCCACCGCCACCCTTGTCGTCTCCAAGCTCCTGATGACCGTCATCTTCGTCCTCGGTATCGCCGCCATGGGGAAGACCGAAGCCGAGGACGGCATCGCCGCGCTCGCCGACGTCATGTCCGGCATCGTGATCATGGTCTTGGTGCTGTTGTGCCCGTACGCCGTCTTCAAATTCGTGCACTGGGCAGCCGACGGCACCGACGGCGAGTCCATCCACCGTGCCGGCGGAGCCGGGGCACAGATCGCAAAGGCGCACGCCGAGAAGGCCGCCCGCAAGGCCGCCGCAGCCGCGGCCACCGCCGGAACCGGTGGCGCTGCGGCCGGAGCGGGCGCCGCACCGCAGGGTCCCGATGCCGGTGGCGGATTCCCCGGCGACGTCGCCGCCAACCCGACCGGCGGTGGCGGAGAAGGCAAGGACGGTTCGCAGGGCAGCGGGACGGGAAGCTCACCCGGCGGCGATGCCGTCAAGTCCGGCCTGGAGAAGGCCGTACAGCCCGCGCCGACCAGCGTGTTCGACGATACCAGCGGCCAGGTGGGCGGCAGCCCCGGACCAGGCGGATCCGGCGCGAATGCCGCGTCCGGCCAGGGCGGCGGGTGGCAGACCACTCCGCCGACGACGACACCGCCTCCGCAGGGCGCACCTCCGTCCTCCGGCTCGCAGAACGCCGCATCGAGCGGGTCGGCTCCGCCGCCGCCTCCGACCGGCCTGTGACCCTGCCCGACTCCCGGGGCGGGACGTGCACGCCACCTCCCGCCCCCGGACTCCACCCGCGCCTCCAGGACCGCCCCCATGACTGATCTTTCTGTCGCTCCGGTCACGGTGAAGTTCCCGCACCGGAGCCGCCGCGGCATTCTCCTCGGCCTCTCCCTGCCCCAACTCGTCCTCGTCTCCTGCACGCTGGCCCTGCTGCTGATGACGGTGATCTCCACCGGACTGCTCGGTGCCATCGCCCTGGCACCGCTGTGGGCGGCATCCGGTGCACTGGTCGCGATCCGCCGGCACGGCCGCTCCCTCATCGACTGGGCACCGATCGTCACCCGGTACACGCACCGCCGCCGTACCGGCCAGACCCTCTGGCTCGCCGGCCAGTTACCCGGCCCCGGCAGGACGGCATCCTTCACCTTCCCGGCACCGCTGCTTCCCTCAAGGTGGTCACCCCCGGTGACTCGGCCAACGGAGCTGCGGCCGTCCACGACCCGCACCAGCAGACCCTGACCGCCATCGCCCGCGTCACCTCCCGGGCTTTCGCTCTCCTCGACCCGGCCACCCAGAACCACAACGTGAGCAGCTGGGGGCGCGCGCTGGCGGGTATCGCCCGCACCGGGCACGTCGCCACTGTGCAGGTGCTGGAGCGCACCGTGCCCGACAGCGGTGACACGCTCACCCGCCACTGGACCCAGAACGGGCAGCCCCAGGCTCCCGTCGCTGGACAGATCTACTCCGAGCTGGTCGCCTCTGCCGGCCCGGCCGCCGCTCCGCACGAGACCTACCTCGCCATCTCCCTCGACCTCAAGGCCGCCCGACGTCTGATCAACCAGGCCGGCGGAGGGCTGCCCGGGGCGTTCACCGTCATGGAGCAGACCACCGCGTCCATCGCCCAGGCCGCCCGCAACGCCGACCTGATGGTCACCGGGTGGCTGAGCGCGCGGGAGATCGCCGCCGTCATCCGCACCGCCTACGACCCGAAGGCGCTCGCTGCGCTCCAGCAGTGGTCCGAGACCGGCCGTGCCGAGGCCGACCCCGCAGCAGCCGGTCCCGTCGTGCAGTTCGAGGAGTACGACCGCCTCGCCACCGACAGCGCGCGACACGCGACGTACTGGGTGGAGAACTGGCCAAGGACCGAGATGGGGGCCGGGTTCCTGCACGGGATCATGTTCACGGCCGGCGTGCGCCGCAGCCTGTCCCTCATCTACGTGCCGCAGGGGCTCGAGTCCGCACTGCGGGACGTCCAGCGCAAAAAGGCCGCGATCATCGCCGACGCCAACGAGCGCGCCCGCCGCGGGCAGGTCGACTCCGAAGAGGACTCCGTCGAGTACGCCGACGTCAAAACCCGTGAACGCCAGCTCATCGCCGGGCACGCGGACGTGGCCCTGACCGGCCTGGTCACCGTCACCGCCGAGACCGACGCCCTCCTGGACGCCGCCTGCACACAGATCGAGACCCACGCCGTCACCTCCGGAGTCGATCTCCGCAGACTCAACTACCAGCAGCCGGACGCCTTCGCCCTCTCCGCGCTCCCGCTCGCCCGCACCGCCCTATGAACCAGCCGCGCCCGTGCGCGCTGGCCCACTGCACTCCGGATCACCCGCGACGGGACCTCCCTCACCACCCTGCCAACCGGCAGGAAGGACCACCACTTTTGGCCTCCTCCACGCGCCCCCACGACGCACACCCCTATCTCCGCGCCGCGAGCGCCGGCATCCGCCACCACGCACGGTCCTTGGCGCCGTCCGGCGGAGATCGGCCCGGGCCTGAGCACCGTCCGCACCTCGATGCGCTGCACGCCCACCTCACCGCTCTGCTCCATCTCCTGGACCGGCTCGCCGACCACACCCGGCCCCCTCACCCGGCCGCCGGACGCCACCTGGCCACCGCCCACACCAGGCTCTGGCAAGCCACCAGCGAAGTCCACGCCGCCTTCCACCTGCTGCCCGGGACCCCCCAGACCGACGCCCAGACCAGCGGCTGCCACCCAGAACGGCTTCCCGAGGGCCCTCCCGTGCTGACGATCTGCCAACGCCACCTTGCCGCCGGACACGTCGTCCGCCGCAAGACCACCCCCACCGACCTCCGCCCGCACACCACGGCCTGCGTGCGATGAGCACCACCCGCAGAATCGAGGGCCCCCGATGAGCCACCGGCCCGCCCGTCGTGCCCGCCGCGCGTCCGCCAGCCCGCTGTTCACCCCCCACGGCACCGACCACGCCAGCCGCAAGGCCGCCCGCCGCCGGCTCGCCGAGGCCACCGCCAAAGCCCGCGCGGAAGCCAGCGCCCACCAGAGCGAAAGCACGCGCCCCGAGCAGCAGATGCCCGCCGCGCTCTACCCACGGGGTGGGCGCCCCGGGCCCGCCTCCGCCCGCGGGAACCGGCTGAAACTTCCCGCCCACCGCATGACCACCGCGGTCGCGGCCGGCGCCTATCCCTTCCTCGCCGAAGGCGGACTCGGCGCCGAGGGAATCTACATCGGTCGCGACGTCCACGCCGAAGCATCATTCGTCTTCGACCCGTTCGCTCTGTACGGCAAGGTCGAGGGGTTCACCAACCCGAACCTGCTCCTCGCCGGCGTGATCGGCCAGGGCAAGAGCGCCCTCGCCAAGTCCTTCGCGCTGCGGTCGGTCGCCTTCGGATACCGCGTCTACGTGCCGTGCGACCCGAAGGGCGAGTGGACGCCGGTGGCCGAAGCCCTCGGCGGCCGGTCCGTCGCCCTCGGGCCTGGACTGCCCGGACGCCTGAACCCCCTGGACGCGGCACCGCGCCCGCAGAGCGTGGCCGAGGTCGACTGGGTCGGTGAGATCCGCAAGCGGCGCCTGCTCCTGCTCGGCTCCCTGGCCCGGACCGTTCTGGGCCGGGACCTGATGCCCATGGAGCACACCGCGCTGGACGTCGCCCTCGACGCCGTCGTCACCCGCGCCGCCGACACACACCGCACCCCGCTCCTCGGTGACATCGCCGCCACCCTTAACAACCCCCACGCGCTCGACGAGGCTGCCGGGATGATGTCGGGCCAGCTCGGTGACGCAGCCCGCGACCTGGCCCACGCCATGCGGCGCCTGGTCCACGGCGACCTGGCCGGCATGTTCGACGCCCCCTCCACCGTCGCCTTCGATCCGAACGCGCCGATGCTCACCATCGACCTGTCCCGCCTCGGCGGCTCCGGGGACGACACCGCCCTCGTCCTCGCGATGACCTGCGCCTCCGCCTGGATGGAATCTGCCCTCTCCGATCCCGGCGGCGGCCGGCGCTGGATCGTGTACGACGAGGCATGGCGCCTGATGCGGCACGTCGGGCTGCTTCAGCGGATGCAGGCCCAGTGGAAGCTCAGCCGCGGCCTCGGCATCGCCAACCTCATGGTGATCCACCGGCTGTCCGACCTGCTTACCGCCGGCGACGCCGGATCACAGGGCCGCGCCCTGGCCGAGGGACTCCTGGCGGACTGCTCCACCCGGATCATCTACCGCCAGGAGACCGACCAGCTCCACGCCGCGGCCTCCCTGCTCGGCCTGACCTCCGTCGAGGTGGACGCCATCGCCCACCTCAACCGAGGGCGCGGTCTGTGGAAGGTCGCTGGCCGATCCTTCATCGTGCAGCACCTCCTGCACAGCCACGAACTGGCGCTCTTCGACACCGACGCCCGCATGCACTGAAACGCCGAATTCACGCCGCCTGACGGTCTCTCACTTCCGATGCAGCGCCGTCGTGCAACAACCCTCACCCGACGATAGACGTCACACACGAGACCTGGAGCACCTCTGCAGAACCCCGACTTCGAGCTGTACGACAACGTCGGCCGCACCGCCGACCAGATCCACGCTTACCACACCCGCTCCGCCACCCCAAGCGACCTGCGCCGCTGGGCCGAGCGCGATGCCGCCGCCTTCCGCACCCGGCATTCTCTGCCGTCCGAGCCCTTCCCCGCCCCGGACCTGAGCCCCTACCGCGCGGCACTGGCCACAGCCGAGACACCGGCCGAGTTCAGCACCGTACTCAACGCCCTGCTGGACGCCGTCGCCCCGTTCCTCAACGAGGTCATCGATCACCTGGCCGCCACGGCAAAGTGGCGGGGCCAAAACCGGGGAGCCGAACCCGAGTCACCGCCCTGGCTGCTGCGCGGCGCCGCCAGCCGTATCGCCTCGGGGCTGGCCATGGTCACCGAAGCGGATCTCAAGATCCTTCGCGCGCACTACGACCCGGCCCCGGACCTCGACGCGCTCACGAAGCAGACCCGCACTGCGCCGGGCCCGCCCCCAGCCCCGCCCGGTCCGCAGCCCGGCCCCGCAGGACCCCGGCGTTGACCGCCGAGGGATCAGCCACCCTCACCTCGGCTTCCATCGCTTCGTCCCCGCGCACTCCCATCGCAAGAGTCCCGGGCCGCCACCGCTGCCCAGACCGAGCGATCTCCACCGTTACCCCTGGCCGCCCCTCACGAGGAGTCCCCTGAACCGCCCCGCTCACTTCAGCGACGCCGACTGGGCCGAGTACCAGCAGTGCCGAGTCGAGCACGACGACCTCATGGCCCAGATCGCCGACCGTGAAGCTCAGATGGAACACGATCTGATCGCTACTTACGACGAGTACGAACTCGACTCCAGTCCGGTGACGAAGCCGGAAACCGCCCCTCGCCGGACAACTCCACCGCACCGATCGCCGGCCTCCCGCAGGAGGAGCCGTGGCCGCTGACGGGGAGAGCACTCCAGATGCCCGCCGCGCGACTGCGCTCGCGCCACTTCCCGACCACCGCAACGTGCACACGCCGTGGTGGCAGGAGGTGTGGCGCCGCCACGCCCACATCACCACGCCGCTGCGAGAGCGCGGGCTGGAGTGCGACATCGAGTTCGGCCTCAGCGCCTACATCGTGCGCGTGTCGCTCGCCGACGACAGTTACCTGATCGTCAGCCCGCCGCAGGAGTCATCCTCCGAGCGCCCGCCGGGAGACCCGGAAGGCTGGATCGCGACCCGTGAGCACCCCGACGACCCGTCGCTGTTCGAGGTCGTCTACGACTCGGCTCCCTCCAGCGACCCCGGTGCCCCCCAGCGGCCCGAAGCCCGCCACGGCGGCAGCATCCAGTCCCTAATCGCGGCGATCGACCATCGCCTCACCCAGCTCGGGCTGCTGCCACATCCCGTCTCGCCCACCGGGACCCCGCACCCGCCTCCGGCTACGCCGATGCCCCAGACGCCCAAGGCCCCTGACGTCTACAACACAGCAGACCGCGCCCCCGTCTACGCCTACGGCGACGCGCTGCGCGCTCTGACCGACCAGCTCAACGGAGCCGAGTCGCATGCGGATGCCGCTGCCCTGCTGCACCAGATCCTGGAACCCACCGACGGCCTGCTGGCGCAGCTCGGCGAGTTCTTCGAAGCAGCCGGGGAGAAGGCCAAGGAAGCCGAGGAGGACGACGACTTCGACCTGTCCTACGACCTCGCCGACGCCGCCGAGATCCGGAACCTCGGAGAGGTCCTGCACAGAGCAGAGGACCAGATGCGGGCACTGACCCCACTCGTACCCACGCCGCAGCCCCCGTCCACTCCAGCCCGTCCCCAGTCCCTTCCCCCGCGAGTCCTCCCGCCGGCACAGCCGCGGCACACGCGCTGACGCTGGACCACAACCTCCCTCCAGGAACACATGACCTCACCCAGCACCGACCTGGCCGCCTTCGCCGCCGACCTCGCCGCACGCCTGCCCGGCACCTGGACCAGCCAGTACCAGCGCCACTCGCAGTACGCGGACCAGTTCTCCCTCACCGAGCAGCTCTGGGACACCGGCCACGTCGACTACGTCGTCAGCCAGTACATCCTCACCCACGACGCCGTGCTCCACGGGCCGGAAGACCAGCAGCTGTACGTGGCCGACCGCCCCCGCTACCCGCACCAGTTCGTCGTCGCCGCGCTCGCCCCCGACGGCGCGCGCATCAAGCCCCACCACTTCGCCGGAGTCGAGGAACCCAACGGCATCGCCGTTCCCAAGGACCCCGCGCGGGCGGCAGCACGAGTCGCCCGGCGACTGCTGCCCCGCTACGAAAAGGCCCTGTGGGCGGTACTCGGCAACGCGGCGCACCAGCCCGAGCCCCCGCACCGGCCCGCCCCACCGCAGGTCGACCAGGTCCTCACGCTGACCCTGTACGGCGACGGAGCCCTCGGCGCACCGTACGAGAGCGTGCCGGTGGATGCTCGCATGACGCTATACGGCAACAGCTTCCAGTACCACCCGCACCAAGCAGCGTTCCTCCTGCCCGCCACCTACGGGGAAAGCGGACGCGCCCTTCGCGTCCACGCCGTGGTCCAGCAGCTCATGGCCAAGGGCATCGGCGTGAACCTGCGCCACTCGGCGCCGACCACCAGCGCCGCCCTTCCGCCGACGTCAGCGAAGGCCGCGCTCCCGATCCGCCGTACGCGCTGACCCGCCCCCGCCCCCAGATCCTTGGAGTCTCCATCCGCATCGCCCGCCGCACCCTGCCGCTGTTCGTCGGCGCCGCCTGCCTCGCCCTGGCACTCACCGGCTGTACCACCGACAACGATGCTGCCGTCGCCAAGCAGACGCCCAGCGCCAGCAGCGCGCCGAAGCCCGCGCCTGCCCTCAGCGCCGCCCAGGCCCGCGCCGTCATCACCCACTACGCGAAGATCAACAACGAGGCCAACGCAGACCGCAACCGCGCCCTGCTCGACACCGTCGAGGACGGCCCGCTGTACGCCATGTCCGTCTCGGACTACACCGAGACCGAGGGACTTCCCGCGGCCGACCGCACGCCCTACAAGCCCTGGTCCTACGACACCGCCAGCGCCAAGCTGTACATCCCGCGCCTGGCCGCAGGAGAGGACCGCTGGTTCGCCGCCGCGCTCTCGGACGCCAAGGACAAGGCCCCCTCGCGTCTGGCCGTGTTCGCCGAAGACCCCCAGCACAAGCGCTGGGAGATGGTCTCCGTCGTCGACCTCGACAGCCCGAAACTGCCGGACATCGCCCTCGACCACGACGGGTACGCGACGGCCGTCGCTGCCGACGGCAACAAGCACCTCGCCGCCGACGCGAACCTACTGCGCACCGCGGTGCTCGACAACTTCGCCACCGGCGGCACGCACACCGGGACGAAGGTCTTCACGCCGACCACGGCGAGCAAGCAGCAGATCGAGGTCCACGACAAGACCGGCACCCGCTACGGGGACCAGGGCACCACCGTCTTCGCCGGCACCGCCAACCGCTACAAGGACGCCTACGCCCTCAAGATCACCGACGGCGGCGCGCTGATCCTCTTCTCCCACATGCACACCCAGACCGACGCCGTCGCGCACTCCGGCCTGCAGATCAACCCCGGCAAGGAAGACCGGGCCTGGCTCCACGATGTGCCCCGCACCTCCATCACGTACACGTTCGTGTGCAACGACGCCGCCACCGTCCCCGCGAAGGCCGCCCCATCCCGCCTGATCGGCTACACCTGCGCCCGCACCGACGCGTCCGGCCCGCCGGTCCCGTCCTGGTCGGACCGCGCGTAGATGCACTCGCGCGCCACCTTGATGGCCGCCGAACATTTCCCGCCCCCTGCTTGCTGCGGAGAACTCCCTGTCCACTCGCTCATTCATCGCCCGCCCCACCGTCGGCACGGGGTACACCGGCATCCACGTCCAGCTCGACGGCGCGCCCAGCCACCACCTCCCCCTGCTCCTGACCGCCTACCAGTACAAGTTCGGACGCGACATCGAGGCCATGTGCCGGCACCTCATCGACGACGTCGCCGTCGGCTGGGACGAACTCGGCACCGATCTCCTCGACGATGCCCCGCCCGCACTCGTGGCCGCGCTGACCGGCGGCGAGCACTGGCCCAGCCGAACCCTCGACCACCTGGTCACCCCGGACGGCTCCCCGCCGGTACGCATGTCGGTCACCGACGCGACCGCCGACGAGCAGGACATGCCGTGGGGATACGTCCTGCACAAGGAAGGCGTCGAGGTGATCAGCCTCCTGCACGAGGACACCGGCCCGGTCGTGAGCTGGGCCATCGATCCACGTACCGCCTTCAACGACCACCCGGCCGCCTGGTCCTCCCTCAACCCCGCACCGACCATCCCGGCTTCGCGCAGCAGGCGGCCACACAGCGCTCCTGCCGCAGCCCCGGCGAAGGCTGGCACCCCACGCCCCTCCGCCCGCCGCTAGTTCCCCTCGCCTTCCCGGAGCCCCCTCTGCCCCCGCACACCAAGCCCTTGATCACCGTCGTCATCGCCAGCCGCCTGCGCGAAGACCGGCTGGCTTACCTGGCCGCCATGCACGCCAGCCTCACCCGGCAGACGGTGCCATGGCAGGCCGTGATTGCGCTCGACGGTGCTTCGCCCGACCGCCTGCCGGCCCCGCTCGCACAAGATGCCCGCGTTCGCACCCTGGCGCTGCCCCGGCCGGTCGGCGCCGCCTGCGCCCGCAACCTGGCCCTCGGCCACGTACGCACCCCGTACACCAACTGGGCAGATGACGATGACGAGTTCACCGACGATGCGATGGCCGTACGGCTCAACACCCTGGAATCGGCGGGGGTCGGCTGGTGTGCGGGCTGGAGCGAGGACAAGTACCCCGACGGCTCGACCACCCTGTGGCGCTGCCCCACGCCGCCCGGCCAGCACGAGGCCGGCGACGTGTGGACGTACTGGAAGTCGCCGGCGGACACCATCCCCATCGGACCGACCACGATCCTCGCCCGCACCGACCTCGTGCGCGCCGCGCCGATGGGCGGCCTCGTCCAGGGTGAGGACTACTGCGCGGCCCTCGGCGTGACCGCTCTCGCCCCCGGAATCCTGCTGCCGGTCCCCGTGTACCGGTACCGCAAGTGGAACGGGCAGATGACAGCCCAGGTCGGATACGACCAACTGGAGGCGGCGGCCCGCGAGCACGCCTGGGCGTACGGCCGCAGCCTGCGCTCCGTCCTGCGCGGTGGCGAGGACCTGGTCCATGGCTGAGGCGCAGATCATCCTGTCGCACAGCCGGGAGTCCGGGATCGTCGCCATCGCCTCGGGCGAGCAGTACCCCTGGGCGCACACCGCCCTCGCGGAGAGCGGCTTCCAGCGGGACGACGACGGCGTCTGGCACCTGCCCGCGGACGGCACCAAGACCACCGTGGTCGACCTGATCAGGTGCGCGAAGCGGCACCGCACCAGCGTGCACACGAGCAGCCGCCGCTTCATCGGCGACGCCGCCCGCGACCTCGCGCGCCTCCTGCCCAGCCAGGTGGCACGCCTCGGTCGAGATCTACTCGCACCCCGCCTGGCAGGAAGACCTTGTCCCCTGGATCTGGGACAGCGGCGAACTCGGCCGCGCCGTCCAGAGCGAGCGAATCCCCTACGCCGCGCTCCTCACCGACGCGGTGCAGGGCACCACGCTGCTGTTCATCGAACGCCCCGGCCGTCAACTCGACTACCTGGTGGGGTCCTTCTCGCCCGAGGGACTGGAAGGGGGCTACGGCGATCCCCACGCCCCGCGCAGCATCGTCCTGCCGCCGTTTGCCGGACGGGCTGCCCAGGCACTCACCGGCCGGTACCTTCCGGCCTACGAGCAGGCCGTCCGCGCCCGCCAGACGGCGGCCATCGCCGCTGTACTCGGGGACATCCGCTGCGAGCACGACACCTGGCAGGCCATGAACGCCTCCGGCCGCTACAGCGACGCCACCCCGCTGAGCGCCGCCGCTCGCGGCGCCGCGACGGAGTTGTTCCTCGACCACGCCTGGCGCCGTTTCCTGACCGTCGTCGACCACGCCCCGGCGCTGCTCGACCGGTGCCAACCCGCGAACAGCCCGTGGCCCGACGATGCCTCAGCCCTCTCCCGTCTGGCCGACGCCGTGATCGATGCCGAAGCCCTGCTCGACGAGATCGTCCACGGCGGTTCCGTGCCGGAGCAGGAGCGCCGAGCACGCGCCTGGCCGGCCATCGAGACGTGGCTCACCGACGGCCAACCGTTCTTGCGTCAGGCCCGCATCAGCGCACCCCACCGTCGCCCGGCCCTGCCCGTCACCGCGCCAGCCCGCCCCCTCGCCGCGGCCCGGCCCGCGCACCGCGGGCCCTGACCCTTCCGCCCCACGCCCCGAGGAGAACCCCGCCCCCTTGCAACCCGGCACCCACTTCGCCTTCGGCGACCACGAGGAACACGGCTTCGTGGCCTCCTACACCGCCAACCTGCCCACACACCTCGCCCACTGGTACCTGGAGCGCGAGCAGTTCGAGCCCGTTCCCGGAGAACCCGGCCTGTACCGGCTCAGCGAGCCCGAGCGCGACGGAGTCCGACGCACCCGCCAAGCCGTCCACGACCTGCGCCGCCACGGCTACACCGTGCAGGCCGACATCCGCCTCGACCCGTCCCTCTCGGCCGGCCCGCCGCGCCCCGTCCGGCCCAACGGACTCCAGGAGCGCCGCAGCCGTCTCGCCCGGGCCGCCGCCGGCCGGACGACGCAGCGCTCCGCACCGCCCACCACCTCCCCGCCGACGGCCCGGCCGATCCCGCCGAAGCCCTCGTACGCTCCGACCGTCCATTTGACGGCCGCGACCGGCGGGCGGTCCCGATGACACCCGCGAGCAGCCCGGCCCCCGACGGCCCCTTGCCGACAGCTCCCGAACTGGCCAACGCGGCACGCGACTTCCGCTTGCAGATGGCGGTCATCGACAGCGAGACCGAGGCCGCGCTCGACATGACACGCGACCGCTACGGCCGTACCGTCCACGCGGGCGCCGCGGCAGCCGCACGAGCCCACCGCGACAAGGCGGCGGTGGAGGCGTACGCCACTCACCTCGCCCCGCACGCCGAGGCTCTCCTCGATGCCGCCCGACTCGTGCTCGACGAGCTGCCACCCGCCCGGCACCTAGCCGGGTGGCGGGTCGTCCTGGACGGCCTGGCTGTCTCCGCCGCCGAGATCCACCGGGCCCTCGACCGGCCAGCCGCCCCTGGCTCTCAGGCCGAACGCACTCAGCACGCGGCCTTGTGGCCGCACCTCACCGCCTGGGCGGACCACAGCTCTGTCGCCAGCAACCTCGCCGACCAGCGCGACGGCCAGCACCACAAGGCTTCGCTGACCGACGAGGAGCAGCAGATGTGGACCGAGAGGGCCCAGGCCGCGCAGCGGCGCGGCGAGCTGGAGCTGACCGAGTCGTGGTATGCCGCCGACGGGCAGTCGATCACCCTCGCTTACCTGGTCGAGGACAACGACTCGACGGTGGTCGCGCTGCGCGGCGATCCGGGGGTACCGGGCTGGCAGGTGATCGGGCACTACGCCCACGAGTACGAGGCGGGCAAGGCCCTGCCCGCTCCGGTCCCGCCCGGCATCCTGCGCGCGGACGTCTCCCGGTTCAACCGGCTGGCACCGGCCCCGGAGGTGTCCCTGCAGGAACTCATCCGCGACGTCGTCGAAGGCCACACCGCCGGTGACGCATCGAACGCTCTCCTCGGAACCGTCCAGCGCGGCTACGCCGCCGGCCCGATGGCCCGGCTGCAGGAACTCCTGGAGACGAGCAGCCAGTTCGCCAGCGCCCTGGAGACCGTGCAGGGCCGCCAGATCGCCGCCCGCCTCTCAGCGCTGGGCCGGCAGATCGAGTTCCTCACCCGCGAAGTCGAAGAGGCGGCCGAAGACCTCGGCGCGACCGTCGCCGTCCTGCCCCCGCACCGCACCCCCGTGCTGCGCGCCCGCCCGCGCCCGGCCGTGGACACCACCCCGCCCACGCCGCCACCCCGTGCCAGCACGACCGCCCGCCACCGCTAGACCCCGAGACAGCACCCGTTGTCCGCGACCGCACCCCCGGCCCCGGCCCCGGCACCGCGCATCACCTACGGCGCGATGCTGGGAAGCCCGTACGTCGCCCGCCTCCTCGGCGGCACCCTCACCGGCCGACTCCCCAACGGCATGGCGCCCGTGGCCATCCTCCTGTGGGCCACCATGAGCGGCAGCAGCAGCGCCTTCGGCGGACTGCTCAGCGCCCTGTACGGGCTGTCCTCCTCGGTGGTGCAGCCCGTCAAGGGACGCCTCATGGACCGCCACGGCCAGACGGCGGTGCGTCTTCCGGCCGCCGTGCGCAACTCGGCTCTCCTGGTCACCCTTCCGCTGACGGGACCGTACGGCGGACCGGAGGTTGGCGTACGGGACCAGGTCCTGGGGCTTGGCCTTGGTGGCCGACCTATCCCAGGTCACATGAGCCACCGCCTTGGCGGGGCCGCCATCGGTGGGTGCGGTGTTGCCGACCGAGAGTCTCTCGGCGCCGGGAAGCCAGAGTTCGCACACAGGGCTCTCCAGGGGTGTGCGCGGACACGAAAAAGCCCCTCCGGTAGGGGGGTGGAACCGGAGGGGGCGGCTTGGGGGACGGCTCAGGGGGCCGTGGGCGGGCCCTCGGGGTGCTCCCGGAGGTACCGGAGGTAGGAGAAGAAGCGGACCAGGAGGAAGGCGTCGATCGCGGCCAGGAAGCCGATACCGATGACCATGTCCCACCAGGTATCCCCGGGACGGGCACCGCGGATCGCAAGGAGCACGAGGGAGCGCGCGTACAGCAGGCCGATGATGATGCCCCACCATGAGGCGTTGATCTCGACCATCCGGAAGAAGCGCCGGGGCCGGTACAGAGCGAGGAACCCGACTGAGGCGGCCAGGCCAACGCCCAGCAGGACGTACAGGATCAGGGAGTACACAGGACCCTCCTTACGAGCGGCCGTCGTTGAGCCAGCCGAGGACGACTCCCACGATGAAGTCCGAGTAGGCGTTCGCCCTGTTGTGGGCTCTGAGCTGCTCCTTCACCCGACGGCTCTCGGTGAGCTTGGCCTCGGACACGGGGGTCCGGGCGTGCGCGTCCTGGAGGGAACTCTCGGCGTCCCTCTCTTCGCGGTCTCCGACTCGGGAGACACGTGGCTGCGTCGGGCGAAGGGCCACATCGTCAGGTGCTCCTAGCGGGGTCGGGGCGGTGCCCGAGTTCGAGGAGGAGCGTGTTCAGCGTGCGGCCCTGCTCGACGGCGACGTCACCGCGCTCCTCGGCCTTGGCGAGCTGTTCCCGCGTCGCCTGATGAGCCTTGCGTTCCTTCTCGAACGCCTGCCGCCAGTTGTCCTTCTCCGTCATGAGGTTGTTCATGACGTACTTGGGGACGATGACGCCGACGATGAGCAGGACGACGACCAGGCCGATGATGCCGTACTGAGTGAACTGGCCCAGCATCTTGCCGATGTCGGGGCCGCCGCCCCCGTCCTCGGCTGCGGCCAGCCTGAGCAGCTCAGGTATCAACAAGGGGACCTCTTTGCGGGTGTCCGCAGGAAGGTCCGGCGCTGTGAGGGCATGCGAAAGCCCCGGCCGAGACCGGGGCTTCGGCGGACTACTAAGAGGTAGGTTGGGGTGGCTCACGGGGCAAGGAAACGGCTTCCAGTGTTTTCAGGAGTGCCTTGATTGCGTTTTCCGCCACCCTCACCACAACTTCGGGCAGTCGAGCGTCCATGACGTCAATCCCGGCTGCCTCGACGTGCTCGATGGTCTCCAACGGTAGCTCGCACAGCGTGCACGTGTACCCGGCGTAGGACTCACGCCGTTCGGCTGCTGACGCGCCGTCGCTCTCCACCCCGCTTGTGAAGAGCATTAGGGCTGCGTGCGGGTTTTCGCACGCGGGACAGACGACGTGGCCGACGGCAAACTGGCCGTCTCGCTCGGTTGGGTACGTCAGGCCCGTTATCACGGCCTTTTCCCTGAGAGCCTGTACGGCTGTTGAGGGCAGTCCGCGCGTCCGTTCTCTGTAGCGGTGGCGAGCCTGCTCGATGAGCCGCTTGACGTCGCGCTCAACCCTTTCGAGCTGATCGTTCAGGGAAATTTCGATCACGCTGTACTGGTTGCCCCAATAGTCCACGGGGGCGATTCCAAGGTGAGCCAGCAGAGTGTTGGTCGTACGGCCAAACGTGGCCAGGACATCCGCGCTCTCCGCTTCGGTGGGCCCAAGGTGCACGACACCGTTGCGCAGCTCGATCAGCTCGTCCAGGTCCGGGTCCTTCGTCAGCCACCCTGCCGACCGTATGCGTGAGAGAGCCGCTGAGGCACTGACGGTCCGGATCCGTTCCGTATGAGGCCGGAGCCCTGCGAAGTGCAGGAGCGCCCGGTCGTCCTTGACGGCACCTGTCTCCATCAGCAGTACAGGGTTGGTCTTGACCAGGGCTGCCTTCATCAGGCGCTCGATGCTGACGCCCGTGTGCAGGACGAACACCTCGTCGTCTCGGTCACGGTGGGCTTGCAGCGCGAGCCCGGCGAACTTCTTCGCCCCGGCAAGCAGACTCTCGAAGGAGAGCGAATCGTCCATGTCCAGGACGGTAGCCACCCCTGTAATACAGGGCGACGGATTTTAAAAACCTGGCCCCAGGGCGAACCGCACCCAGGAGCTCCCCGGGAGCCGGGAGCTTGTTCATGAGCCGTGCGAGTGGCCGCCGCACCTGGAGTCGGACCACCGCCGACCGGCTGATCATCGCCAGCGCCGCGTTCCTCGCCAGGTGGCTCCCGCTCGTAACTCTGCCCGCGCCGTTCGCGGCCACCGTCGCCATCGCAGTGCCCGGTGCGTTCCTGACCGTCGTGGTCGCTTGCGCCTACGTGACCACCGATGCCCTCGCCCCGGCGGGCCGGACCAGCGAGGCGTATGCGTGGCTGATCCTCTCGATCGGCGTCGCACAGTCCGCGGGTACCGCCCTGGCCGGACGCCTCGCCGAGCAGCCGCTCACCAGCGCTGTGCTCCCCGCCGCCGGCGCGGCTTTCGTCCTCGCCGTCCTTCTCGCCGCGCGCCGACAGCTCCGCCCCGCCGCCCACTCCGAGGCCAGCACAAGACGCCCTGATCAGGGCGTAACCCCACCACTTACTAACCCCTTTGAGGAGACCGACTTATGGCCGTGCGTACGCACTGGACCGTGGAGCACGCCTGCTCCCACAGCGTGGATCATGACCTGTCCAATCGCCCTGCCGACAAGCGGGCAGGCTTTGCCCGTTGGCTCGCGTCGAAGGACTGCACCGACTGCTGGAAGGCGGCGCGCGACGCCGACTCCGAGTCCAAGGAGGAGTGGCTCGTGGCCAAGCGCGCCGAGGAACAGGAGGCAGCCGTCGCGTGGGCCAAGCAGTTCGACATGCCGCAGCTGGAGGGCCCGGAGAAGGCCCTGGACTGGGGCGAGCGCTCCCGCCACCAGCTGATGACGGCCGCGCACACCGCGCTCGTCGTCGAGGGCACCTGGGACGAGGCGGACTGGGCGGAGCTGGAAGAGAAGGCCCGCCCCATTACCCGTGCTGGATGGTGGATCGACCAGCGCGACGCCGACGGCACTGACCTTCTCGAACTCCTCGACGCAGCCAGTGAGGCGGACCGCGGGACGGAGAACCCGTTCCGCTGACGGCGGGGCAACATAGCCGGGAAACGCCGGTTAGCCAAACCGGCGTTCCTCCGGACTATTGATGCTCCCACCCCGCCAGCACTCGCGCGGAAGGAACTCATGTCCCAGCCCCCGCCCACCTCGGCGTTCGCACCGACGCCCGACACGCTCACCCCCGACCGGGACATCACCCACGCCCACTTCCAGGCCGGTGACACCGTCGTCGTCCTGAAGGGGGTGGCCGGCGGAGAACTGTGGGGCGACGCGATGCGCGTCGTCGCCCCGTCCTGGCACACCCCGACCGACGAGGACGGGTGGCGCCTGCGGGATGCGACCGGCGGCGCCCAGTCCTACGTCACCGCCCACCCCCGCTACCTCGTGCACCTCTCACGCCGCTGCCCGGACTGCCTCATCTATCTACGGGCCATGGAGGACACCCTCCTCGCACGGTTCGCCGACCGCGACGAGCTGATCGACTGCGGCTGGTACACCACCACCGCCCTGGGCCAGCTCGTGCACATCGCCGACATCCGGAGCAGCCGGTGATCCCCCGCCTGCACGAGCGGACCCACCGGCCCCACGCCCCGCTCGAAGAGGCGTTGGGGCGGCCGGTCTCACCGAACGAGGGCCTGACGGAGCACACGATCGTCGCCCACTGGCCCGGCCTGGATTACTTCACCTTGGACGACGAGCAGAGGATCTGGACGTCCGTCCAGTGGGCCGAGCACCTTGAAGACCCCTACCTGGAGCATCCGTTCGCCGCCAGCCCCGACGACGACCGGCGGGCAATCCTCCACCTCGATGTCCGCCTTCACCCGGACGACCGGGAACTGACAGGACCGGAGTGGGCCGAGGTCGCTCAACGGCTCGCACGAGCCGCCGGCATCGAGATCCCCGGCAAGGAACATGGCTGCCGGTGGATCGCCGTCCAGGCCCAGCCCGGGCGCCTCGACCTGATCGCCAACCTGATCCATCTCGACGGCGCGTGGCACGCTCCTCCTGCGGACAAACTGCGGCGCCTGGCACAGGAGGCGCGTCGCATCGAACAGGACCTCCACCTGATCCGTGTCCGATCCGACCCCCCTTTGCGGCCTGCCGTCCGCGCGGCGCTCACGGCGTCGGCCCAGCTCGCGACCATCCTCACGCAGCTCGCCGACGAACAGGCCGGCCCTCTGGCCGCGGTACGCGAACTCGTCGAGCACACCTCGCACCGGATCGCTCGCCAGCCGGGAGCAGCCAGCACCGATGCGGCGCACCGCCTGGAGCTGATCGCCCGCCGCCTCCACGCCATCCAGCAGGACCTGGACACCACCGCCTACCGCCTGGTCCAGCCCCGTGCCGTCCCGGCCCCGGCAGCCGTCCGGCACAACGCCCACCGATCGCCGTAGGAGAAAACATCTCCTTGCCCCGCACCGACCGCTTCCTGGACATCTGCCGCGACCCGCACCCCGATGAACTCCTCGCCCGCGGCGGCGACTCCGAGGCGCATAGCATCCTCCAGCGCGCGGGCTTCGTCGCCGTCGTCCGCGTCCATGAGACGTACCACCGCACCCCGACCGGCCTGGCGGAGGACGACGAGTCCCGTCTCGCCACCGACGCCGTGGCCCACCTGCGGGCGGCCGGATACCACGTCGACTGCGACGCGGACTTCGACACCGACTCGTGTCCGGCCAGCTACCTGCCGCTGGGCTCCTCCGTTGCCCACGTCGCCGAGCGCCTTCGCGAGGCCGCCACTACGGGCGAGGCGGCCGATGCGCTGACCGAGCTGACCGCCGCCCACGACGGTGTCCTCGCCGCGCTGGAGGAAGTCCTCACCGCCACCGCCGACTTCCACGACGGGCTCGGCCAGGCGGCCGACCCCTACATCGCGCGGCGGCTGCGCTACCTCGCCGACGAGCACCTTCACGTCATCCGTACCGACCTCTCCGAGACCCGCAACCAGCTCGCCGACCGGCATGCCCCGCACCCTGGCCGCAGCACCTGCACCGGGGAAGTCCCGTCAACCGAGCAAGAGCGCTCTGCCGTGTGCGCCTGCCCGCCACCGCCGCGCACCCTACCGGCCCCGCCGCCCCCGATGGCCGCCGGACTGCGCCGCTGACTCCCACCTCGCCCAAGGACACCATGCACGACCACCACACCTCCGAGCGCCTCGCCTCCTACGCCGACGTTCTCGCCGGCGAACTCCCCGACAGTTGGACCAGCTCCCACCTGCCGGCCGACGCCAAGGACGACCTCGCCGAACTCGCCGACCGCATCTGGGACCTGGACCTGGTCGCCGCCTCTCTCGCCGAGCACCCCCTGCAGCAGGCCGCCATCCTGAGCCGACAGGACGGTGCGCAGCTCGCCCTTCTGGACCGGCACGACGGGCGCGACGGCTTCCTCATCGCCGCCGTCGCCCCGCACGCCCTGCCCGACGAGGCGTTCCGCGGCGTTCCCGAGCCCAACGGCATCGCCCTGGCCGATGACCCGTTCCTGAGCGCCGAGCAGGTCACCGGCGACCTGCTCGCCCGATACGACGCCGCCCTCGCCCAGGTCCGCCACAACGCCCTGGACGGCATCCAGCCCTCCCAGCCGGACCGGGTCGTCCTGACCTGGCAGCCGGACGGCAGCATCGCCACCGCCCCCGCCGACGACCGCGCCAGCGCTGTCCTCATGGCCCACGGCTTCGCCCAGGACCCGCAGAGTGGCATCTACCGCCTGAGTGGTGACGACACCCAAGCCCAGGCCCGCGCCCTGCGCGAGATCGGCCCGCGCCTCGACGCGCTCGGCATCGGCACCGCTCTGCAGCATCCCGCAGGCCGGACCGCGCCCAACGCCGCCGCCGCTTCCATGCCGCCCGTCCCGGCCGCTCCCCGTACGCCGGCCACCCGGTCTCGGTGAAGCAGACGGAGCCCGACTTCTGGGTGCTGGAGTACGTCACCATCACCAAGGACCCCCGAACCGACCTGGTCGTGGCCATCGGCGGCACCGACAAGGCCGCGGACATCCTCCAGCGAACCGGCGGCTCCCTCTCCGCTCCCGGACCGCGCGGGGACTATCACCGGCTTCCGCACGGCCTGCCCGTCCAGCAGCAGCGCCGGAAGGCGACCGCAGCCTCGCACGCTCTGCTCGCCACCGGTCACAGCGTCCACCTCGACCCCACGCTGAACATGCTGGTCGCACCGGACGGTGAACGTGAGGCCGCCCTGCCCTACCTGGCGGGCCTCGCTGAGCGAGCCGCAGCCGCCACAACCAGCGGCAAGGTGGCCGAGGTCCTGACCGAGGTCGCTGCCCCCGTCCACGGGCTGCTGCCCCTCGCCAGAGAGGTCGCCGTCCGCGCCTGGATCGCCGCCAGCGACTTCCAAAAGGCCGCGCCCGCCGGAGAACCAGATCCCATCGCACGACTCGGAAGCATTGCCACCTCCGTGAGCGAGGCCGCGCGCGCCATCCTCCACGCCCGCAACTACGCCGCACGCCCTGCGCAGCGGCCGGCCACTGCCTCACCACCGCCGAGCCGCGCCCAGCCTGCGGAATCCCGCCGCCGCTGACCCCGTAGAACCACATGGCCAACCTGGCCGACGAATACGGCACGGACGTCGAGATCTACATCAAGGCCCTGACGACCACCATCCACGCCGACACCCCGACGGGTGCCCCCGCCCAGCTCCACGACCTGCTGGAACATCTCGGCCTGGAACGCCACGCATACCCCACGGACGCGCCGCTCTACATCTGGCACACCGTGCCCGAACACCTCGACACCGACGAGCAGAGGAGGCGGCTGGCAACCCGCGCCATCCCCACGCTGCTGGTGGCCGGGTACGAGGTCAACTGCACGCCCGAAGTGTTCGACGAACACGCCTACCAGCAGGCCGCGCAGGACCTGCGTAGCCGAGCCCGCCGCCCTGCCGCGCGGCAACCGGCGCCGTCCAACTCCGCCTCGCCTCCAACGCCAGCCCGCCGCAAGCCATAAACGCCTGGGTGGCCCCGGCGCCGAGCCGGGGCCACCTGCCTCACCACCCGAATCCCGGAGAAACCCGTAGCAACCCGCACACCCCCACCGATCAGCAACCGGCTCAAGCCCCGACTCGCCACGGCCCTCTTTCGCCGCTATCTGCGCGCCTGTATTCCGACCGGCCCCGACCGTGCCTCCCTGCTGGCCGGCGCCCGCCCGGAGGCCGTCCTCGCCGAGACGCAGCGCGTCGGGCAGCGCCACCACCACTGACCGTCCACCGCCCCGGAGGAGTATGTCCCACCCCGCCCCCTACCCGGTGAGACTGGCCGACGAGATCACTCGCCAGCTCGGCCAGCTCGCCGACCGCCTCTCTCAGCTTCCCCCGCCCCAGGCCGCTCAGGTCATCGCCTGCGTGCTCGACCCGGACACCGGAGTCCTCGGCGGCGTCACCCACCTCGTCGCCACCGGCAGCGTGTTCGCCAAGGACCAGGCAGAGCGAGGGGCGCTCCCCCCGGAGGTGTGGCTCGCCCTGGGCCGTGCCTCGAACGAACTCGGCGACATCACCCTCGACCTGGACGAACACAAAGACACCCTCCAGCGCGTCGGCGCCCAGCCCGCCACTATGGCGGCGAAGCCCCCAGCACCCGCACCGCTCGTCGTCCGGCGCCGCCGGTGAAGAAGAAGCAGTGGCAGGGCTGGGGACCCGACGAGCAGGCCGAGCAGCACTACCTCGTCCAGCCCCGCGCCCTGGCCGGCGGCGGCGACGTCCGGCACGTCTCGGAATTCCTGCGCGCCTCCGGCTGGCGGGACAAGTCCAAGACGGGCGGCCCCCTGCACATGGAGAGCCCGGACCGCACCGTCCGCATCGCCTACGACCCCTACGTCCTCCCCGGCGGATGGACCATCCACGGCAGAGCAGACGGAGCGAACGGCGAGTGGTCTGCCCACCTGGGCCGGCAAACGCCAGTGGAGATCGTCGCCGGCCTGACCGACGCCCTCACCCGCCCCCGCTCTGCCCACGCCCCCAACGTCTGGGCCCCGGTGCAGGAGCAGAACTGGCGCACGCGCTTCGAGGGCCAGGACTACATGGCGACGAGTCCCGACGGCACCTCGTGGATGCAGTACCGGCAGAGCCCCGACGGGGCGGTGATGTGGTGGACCGGAGCGCAGGACAAGCAGGGCAACGGCTGGACGGCCAACTTCACGCCGAACACCCCGATGCACCTGGTTCAAGCCTTCTCCACCGAACTCGCCAGCCCGGACCCCGTGATGCGCCCACGCGGACGCGTGCCGATGAGCGCGCAGATCCGTACCTGGTCGGTGTCCGTGAAGCCCTCCCAGCTCAGCGCGTGGCAGCAGGCCCGCATTACGGCCGCCCGCGCCGCCACCTGGGCCCGCAACAGCGCCCGTAGCACCAGGCCGCGCGCCAGCGCCCGTCCCTACACCCTGGCCGACGGCGCACGCACCCGCCGCTGACCGCAATAGCCCCGCCCCGAGGAGCCCGATGCCCGCACTCACCCCGGACACCATCCGCACGCTGACCGAAACGCTCGCGGACCTCACCGACTACCTGCGCGAGAACCCCGACCCCGCAGAAGCCCTCGCCCTGGTCGAGCCCCTCCTCGACGAGTACACGGGCCTGCCCGTCCAGTTCGCCGACACGCTGCGCGCCCTCGCCCGCGCCGTTCAGGAGAACCCGGACGCACCGCGCAGGGCGCAGGGCGACCTGCTGATCACCGAGCTGCGCACGGCCGCGTGGGAACTGGCCGACCAGCACACCCTCCACTACGTGCTGGACGATCTCCGTGACCTGTATGGCAGTTCGCCGACGAGCGAGCAGGGGTGCTGCTGGTGCCGCTGAGCGAACGGCAGCTCGCCGCCTTCGCCGACAAGCACGCCGTGCAGATCCCGTACGACACCAGCCCCCGCCACCTCGCCGGCCCCGGAGACGCCCGCCACGTCACCCACGGCCTGGCCGCCGCCGGATGGAACGCCGTCTCCGACCCCCTGAGCGCCGAGATCATCCTGGCCAGCCCCGACCTTCGCCACCGGCTCCAGTTCGCCCCGCAGTCCCACACCTCGGCGTGGTGGCGGCTACGGGCGGAACCCGTCGGCACCGAGCCCGGCTGGTACGCCGAGTTCGGCGAACTCGTGCCCGCCGAGGTCCTCGCCGCCTTCACCGACGCCCTCACCGCCCCGCCGCCACAGCAGCCGGACCCGTGGCAGCAGGTGACCTCGGCAGGATGGCACCACGAGCCAGACGGCGCGCGCTCGCCGGACTCCATGTGCCACATCGAACTGCGGCCGTTGAACGAATTCCACGACCGGTCGTCCTGGCACATCGAGACCCGCGAGCCCGGCCACGGGGAGTTTCCCGGCCCGCGCATCTGGCACGCCTACCTCGACGAGCACACCCCCGCTCACCTGGTCAGCGCGTTCCTCACCGCGCTGACCGACCGCAACCCGCTCCAGCGCGGCATGTTCGAACGCACCGGCCACTACAGCGCCGTACAGGAGCCCAGCCCGCTGCGCCCGCAGCAGGTGGTCGACGCCCACGCCACGCGCATCAAGCATCTACGCGCCCAGGCACGCTCAACCCGCCGCCAACAGACGAAACCCGCGACGATCCCGGCGCACGCCAATACCGCGCAGCCGGCCGCGCACCGCTGACCTGACAGGACCCCTCCCCATCTCCCGAGACCACCACGCACACCACGACTTCCTGCGCCACCTCGACCACTACGTGCGGGACAGCCAGAAAATCCTCGACGCCTGGGACGCCTACTCCGACGAGCACACCGACCTCGACGGCTGGCCCTACGACGACCACGCCTACGGCATGCGCAAGAGCCAGCGCGATGCCGACACCGCCGAGGCGTTCGAGCCGCTCCGCTACGGCGCCCGGCACCTGCTGGCGACCGCCGAGACACAGCTGGCCCAGCTGCCGGAGAACACGGTGCAGAGCCGCTGGGTCTACCAGCTGGGCGTCCTGCACACGGCCCTCGACCGTCTCGACGAACTGCACGAGCAATGGCTGCTCACCCGCGACGCCCTGCCCGCCACCGCCAAGCCCGGCACCGCCGAATTCGACGACGCCCTCGCCGAACATCACGCCGAATCCTGGAGCTACCTCGACGACTGGGCCACCCACGGCAAAGCGCTCCGGGAGATCAATATTGCAGCCCGCAAGGCCCCCTCATCCCTGGTTCCCATGTCTGCCCTCGCACTCGTGCGACGAACCGCGGCACGGAAGTGACTAGGTGTATTGCCCCGCGCCACCTCGCCGGCGGCGGTGACCCCGCCTGGATCACCGTTCTCCTACAGCGCGCCTGCGGGTGGAGCCACGGCACGACCCCCTGATGCCACGCGTCCTGTTTTCCAGCCCCGACCAGAAGGCCCTCCTGCGCCTGAAGCCCGACCCCGACGACCAGTGGTGGACCCTGCACCACGTCGCCGAGCCGGACCGGCCCGCCTGGTACGCCAGCTTCGGCGCCCGCACGCCCGTCGAACTGAACGCCGCCTTCACCGACGCCCTCACCGACCCAGCCCCAGCCGCTGACGCGCCTTGCGTCCCGTACGGAGCGCTCCGGCAGGCCGGCTGGTCACCGTACGGCGACAACGGCCTTGCTTCCCCCGACAAGACGGCATACGTCGAGCGGCTGGGAACACCGACTGATCCGGAGGTCTGGTTCGTCACGGTCACCCTCGGCATGCACCAGAAGGTCTGGCAAGCCCGCTTCGGTGCGCACACTCCGCCACACCTTGTCACCGCGTTCACCGCCGCGCTCGGCGATCCGAAGCCCGTGCACCGCACCGACAGCGGGCGCAGTCTGCCGACCCTCTCGACCCGAACATCGTCATCCGCCGGACGACCGACGTGCTCGCCGTGTACGTCGTCGGCGCGCTGACCGCGTTCACTCCCTCGCTGCCCGGCACACCATCACGCCGACAGCCCCGAGCCCCTCGCGGCAGGCGCCGCCCAGGCACGGCCGCAGCCGCTGACCCTCCCCTCCCCGCCCGGAAGCACGTAGCCCTTGTTCCCTTCCTCCTCCAGTAGCAACACCGACGGATACGACCTCGTCCTGCGCCTCCTCCTCGGCGTGCTCGCCGTCGTCGTCCCCCTGTCCCACCTGGCCTGGCTATCCGGCAACGCCACCGCCTACCTCACCGGCGCCAGCTGGGCCCCCTACCAGCCGACCAACGCCCTGCTCCACCCCGAGCAGGTCTGGCCCGACGCAGGAAAAACATCCCTGCTGATCGGCGCCCGCATCGTCCCCGTTCTCCTGCTCCTGGCCCTCGGGGCGGGGGCTGGCGTCCTGTGGGCCTGGCACAAGAACCGAGGCGGCGGCCGGAAGAAGATCACCGACATGGCCAAGGCCCAGGACATCGAGCCGCTGATGGCCAAGGCGATCACCGACAAAGCCCGCTCCCTGCGCCCCAGCCTGAAGGACAGCAAGCACATCGACGCGAAGGACACCGGCATCCTTCTCGGCAACCTGCAGGGCAGCCGCCACGAGGTACGGATGGGGTTCGAGGACGTCGCCGTCGCGATCATGGCACCCCGGTCCGGCAAGACCACCTCGCTCGCCATCCCGTCCATGCTCGGCGCACCCGGCCCGGTCCTGCTGACGTCGAACAAGGCCGCCGGCGACGCTTTCACCACCGCCTACGAGGCAAGGGCCCGGGCGGGGTCGGTGTGGACCATGGATCCACAGCAGATCGCGCATGCCGCCCGCGAGATGTGGTGGAACCCTCTCGCCAGCGCGACCACCTTGGACGGGGCGAACCGTCTGGCCGGACACTTCCTCGCGGCCTCGGTGGACGCCTCCCAGCAGGGCGACTTCTGGTCGAAGGCCGGCAGCAACATCTTGTCCCAGCTGCTCTTGGCCGCGGCGCTCGACGAGCGGCCCATCACCGACATCATGCAGTGGCTCGCCTTCCCCGCCGACCGCACTCCGCTGGACATCCTGCGCGACCACGACTTCGCCGCCGTCGCCGCTCAGCTCAAGGGCACCGTCGAGGGCCCACCGGAGACGAGGGACGGCATCTACGAGACCGCCCGGCAGTACGCCTCCGCGCTCCTGAACGCGGAAATCGCCGCGTGGGTGACCCCGCAGAAGGACGTCCCGGAATTCCGGCCGGAGCAGTTCGTCACGTCCACCGACACGCTGTTCCTGCTCAGCAAGGACGGCGGCGGCGGAGCCTCGGCGCTGATCGCCGCGTGCGCGGACTCGGTGATGCGGGCCGCGACCGCGCAGGCCGAACGTGCCGGCGGGCGCCTGGATCCGCCCATGCTGGCGATCCTCGACGAGGCTGCCAACGTGTGCAAGATCAGCGACTTGCCGGACCTGTATTCCCACCTCGGCAGCCGCGGGATCATCCCGATCACGATCCTGCAGTCCTACCGCCAGGGCCAGAAGGTCTGGGGAGACACGGGCATGGACGCCATGTGGTCCGCCTCGACTGTCAAGGTGATCGGCAGCGGTATTGACGACCCGGACTTCGCGGACAAGCTCAGCCGCCTGATCGGTGACCATGACGTGGAGACCACGTCCACCTCGCACTCAGAGTCCGGAAAGAGCACGTCGGTGTCGATGCGGCAGGAGCGGATCTTGCCAGCCGACGCGATCCGCGCCCTGCCCAAGGGCACCGCGCTCTGCTTCGCCACCGGCATGCGCGCCGCCATGCTCGACCTCCGGCCGTGGTACCGGGAGCCCGGCGCGGAGGAGCTGTCCGCGGCGTCCGCCCGCGCGTCGCAGGCGATCACCGCCCGCGCCGTCGCGAAGCACGCGCCGACACAGTCCGACTTCGGGCTGGCCACGTGATACTCGACCTCTTCGCGGGGCCGGGCGGCTGGAGCAGGGCGCTGCATGTCCTCGGCGTGCGCGACGTCGGGCTGGAATGGAACGAGTGGGCGTGCAAGACCCGGGCCGCGGCTGGGCAGTTGACCATCCGCACCGACGTGGCAATGTATCCGACCTGGCCTTTCATCGGCCGCACCCGCGGAATGATCGCTTCCCCTCCGTGCCAGGCGTGGAGCATGGCCGGCAAACGCCTCGGCCTGCTCGACCAGCCGCTGGTGCACGCGGCGGTCGAGGACCTGGCCGCCGGACGCGACACCCGCGAACGCCTCCTCGCCGCGTGCCGCGACGAGCGCTCCCTGCTCGCTGCCGAGCCGATGCGCTATCTGTACGCCCTGAACACGGTCGGCGAGCCGGACTGGGTCGCCATGGAGGAAGTTCCGCACGTCCTGCCCTTGTGGAAGCAGTACGCGGCCGTCCTGCGCGAGTGGGGGTTCTCCGTCTGGTACGGGATCCTCAACGCGGCCGACTTCGGCGTTCCGCAGACCAGGAAGCGGGCGATACTCCTGGCCTCCCGCGTCCGTACGGCGCAGCCTCCTACTCCCACGCACTCCCAACTCGCCGAACCGGAGCCGCTGTTCGGTCCGGGCCGCGCCCGCTGGATCAGCATGGCCGAGGCCCTGGGATGGGGCGCGACCGACCGGCCCGTCCCCACGGTCTGCGCGGGCGGCGGACCCGAACCGTTCCCGTCGGGCTCCCGCAAGACGCTGTCCGACGCCCGCGAGCGCGGCACCTGGATGCCCCGGCCGGACGAAGTGGTCCTGCAGTCCCGCCGCGAAGGCGCCGGATGGGCGGCACGGCACGGCACACGGGAGAACCGAGCCGCCGACGCTCCGGCGCCGACGTTCACCGCCGAAGCGCACCGCTGGTCCTGGTCCCTGCGCAGCAACAACCAGGCCAACGCCACCGTCCGTCCGCTGTCCGAGCCAGCAGGCACGCTGTTCTTCGGGCACCGGGCGAATGAGTGCACCTGGGTCGCCGAACCAGCCTCGTCTCCGACCGAGGACACCGACGCCCCAGCCCCAGCGGTGCCGGAGCCGATCCGGATCACCGCCCGCGAGGCCGGCCTTTTGCAGACCTTCCCCGCCGACTACCCCTGGGCCGGAAACAAAGGCCAGCAGTTCTCGCAGATCGGCAACGCCGTACCGCCGTTGCTCGCCAGCCACCTTCTCGCCCCGCACCTCGGCGTCTCCGTTGACCCCGACGACTTCACTCTCGCCGCCTGATGCCCCACGCTCCCGAACCTGACGAAGACGACTTCGACGCAAGACCGCCGCAGCCTGTGTTCCACGTCGAGCAGGCCCTCCTCGGCGCACTCCTCCTCGATCCGCACCGTCTCGGCGACGTAACCGGCATCGCCGCCGACTCGTTCTCCATCGCCGCGCATGCCGCCGTGTTCGCTGCGATCAGCGCGCTGCCGCCGCCCGACCAGGCCGAGCACGCGGAGAACGCCGATTGGCTCGACCGCATACTCACCACGGGACGCGAGCGGGCGCGCGGACTGACCGCCTCGTACCTGCACACCCTCGTCCAGGTCTGTCCCTGGCCCCGCCACGCGCCTGCCTACGCGCGGATGGTCGAGGCCGAACATGCCCGCCGCCGTCTGCAGACGGCCGCCGAACGCCTCGTCCAGACCGTCCACGATGTCTCCCTCCCGCACCCTGTCCAGGCGGTGCTCGCCGAGGCCGACGCGCTCGCCGCGGTCGTGGACGACATCGCAGCCCGCTTCCCGCCGCGCGCAGGCGTGCTGCCCCGCACCGCGGCACCATCGCCGCCCGTCGCGCCCGACTACACGGAGGCGGTCGAGGAGGAGCAGATGCTGCTCGCGACCGCCACCGCCAACCCCGCCGACATCGAGTCCGTCCGGTGGCTACTACCCGACGACCTCACCCTGCCCTTGCACGCCGGCCTGTGGCAGTGCCTGACCGCCCTGGCGCGCCGCCGCGAGCCCGTCGACCCCGTCACCGTCCTGTGGGAGGCCCAACAGCGCGGCCTGCTCGACGACGGAAGCAAACCGGGCGAGGTGCTCCACCTGCTGGCCGAACCGGCCGGTTCCGTGGAGCACTGGAGCGAGCGCGCACTGCAGCGCTCCCTCCTGGCCACCGCCGATCGCACCGGCCGGCGCATCGAGGCGTACGCCGGCGACACGGCGAACACCCCGTTCCAGCTCGTCGTCGGCGCCCGCCGCTCCCTCGCCGACATCGGCGCCGTCCACACCCGCTGGCAGCACGCCACCGGAACGGTCCCGACGCCGCAACCGCGACGGGCTCCCACCACCCGTGCCGGCCCGCCAACAACGACGGCCGCGTACACCGGCCGCGCCGCGCGAGCAACCCGATAGCACCCCGCACACGCCGGTGGCCGGACCCGAAGGCCCGGCCACCGGCAGAAGAGACGACACCCCAACGTGACTCCCACCATCGACACCCACGTTCGCCTCGATACCCACCCCACCCATCCAAGCGCCGTGACTGCCGTCCTGACCGGCACCCAGGCCCACGTTGCCCACCTGAGTCTGGAGGCAGCCGACTGGACCGTCGTCGCCGACAATGTCCTGGTCCTGGTCCGCATCGACCACGAGGAGCCCTACTGGGTCAAGGACACAGCCAAGCATCTGTTCGCCGACGGCATCATCGTGGAGACCACCCCTCGGCTCCAGGAGGCCATGGACGAGGAATGGACCTGGGCGAACTATCCGATGCCGTGGTGCACCCGCAGCGAAATCCGCGAGGTCTCCAATCAGGCGCAGAAGATCCACGACGACATCCGCCACGGCCAGCTCCTCATCCACGCCCACGCCCACGCCCACGCCCACGACGGCCACACCACCGTCGCAGTCGGCACCTACCTCCACCGCAACGGCAAGTCCGTCTACCTCCATGGCGAGGACCACCTGCGCCAGGTCACCGACACCTTCGACTCACCCGCTGGGGCCCTGCTCGCCTTCGAGAAGGTCCACGGCGCCGAGATGCGCCCCGGCCCGGCACCCCTGACCGAGACCGAACGCGCCGCTGCCGAGGCCCGCGCCCCGCTCTCTCTCACCGCAGCCAAGGCCGAACCGGCCCGTCCGGAACCGGAGACCGTCCCGGCCTACCTGGCCGATGCCGGTGACCACGACGCGCTCCTCGACGCGTTCATCGACTCCCACAGCGAATGGGAGAAGTGGCGGACTTGGTCGGACGAGACGACCCACGCCATCCACGAGTCCCAGACCCTGCGCATCGAGCGCGTCCACGAAACGCCCGCTCACGAAACAGCGTGGACCGTAGCCGCCTACGAGACACCCGTATCCGACCGCATGTGGGTCCTCACCGCGACCGGCGCCACTCCCGCCCCGATGTTGGAGGAGCTGCTGAATCACCTCGCCGAAGGCGACGGCTGGGACGCGGCCATCAGCGCCCCAGTGGACGAGAAGATGGTCACCGTGGCCACGCAGCCCCTCTCCGACGCCGGATGGAAGCACACCGTGGAGGGGCGATGGATCCGCTGGAAGTCCCCCACCGGGGACGCGGGCGTCCAGTTCGACGCCTTCACCGCCCAGCACCCGAGCCACAACCTGGCCACCTGGACCGTCTGGGCCGGTCCCGGCCCTGACCGGCCCACCTGGGCCGTCACCGCGTCCCCGCACACCCCGAGTTCGCTGCTGGCCGATCTCTCCGAGGCCCTCGCCCACAAAACCGGCACTCGCCACCCACAGACCGGAACCCCCGAACGCAGAACGAGCCTCGTCACCAGCCCGCCGGTCACCCCCGCGGTCGCGGCCACCCCCGCTGTCAGCCGTACACGCTGATCGTCAGCACGCAAGAGCGGCGCAACATAGCGCGGGATCGCCGATTAGCCCAACCGGCGATCCCGCACATCATTGGTAGTCCACCGCCACGCCCTACTCGCACGTCGAAAGGGGCCACCCCACGGCCACAGAGCAGCCATAGGCCGGCAGACGATCACGCCGCCGCGTAGCTGGCCCGGAACAAATCCTGCGCCCGCTCCACGTCTCGCGGCGTACGCAGCTGCACCTCCAGATCACCCGTCCCGTGGTGACCGAGACCGGACACGTCACGGGTGAAACCCGGAACGAGGTCGACGTCCTGCGGATCGACCTTCAGGTAGACCAACAGCTTGCTGCGCTGCGGCGGGCAGAGGCAGGCGAAGTTCCGCAGCCGCTGGTAGGCCCGGTAGGTCTTGCGCTCGACGCGGTTCACACCGTTCCCGAGCCCGAGCAGTACCTCGTCGACAGCGGTCGCCAGCTCCACCATCGACGCGCCCCCGGCGCCGGCCGCCGCCCTGGCAACCGCCTGGCGGCGCGGCCGGCGTGCTACCTGCATGCCGCCGCTCACGGACGCCACGGTCTCAAGGCCGAGCAGGTCGCTGCCGAAGAGTCGGTAGCGGACCAGATCGATCGACCTCCGGTGCTCGCGCACGGCATGCACGTCGTAGCGCGTGAAGTCGCCGGCGATACAGATCAGGCGCGGTCCGCTCCACAGGACCTGGGACGCGGCCGTCACCCCGAGCCGGTCGCGGACCAGCTGCTCGAACTCGGCGCGATGGTCCATCAGCCACGCCAGGTAGAACAGGCCCTGGTTGATGACGCCGGCGTCGACACCGCGCTTGTACTCGATTTTACCGACCGCAGGAACTCGTGAACCGGCTCTGGACTGCGACGATTTATAGACTACATGTCCGTGACGGCGAGTTGAGGCTGCTGCGGTAGCCCGCTCGATTGATCTCGGTTGGAGCCTTGGACGGCCCCGTAGCCGTGTAGCTGCTACCACGGCTTCTGACGGTCTCGACTCTGTCCGCGTTCAGTGCCAGCCGTGCCCGATGCCGCTCTTCGCTCACGACGTCTCAAATGAGATCTTGCATCCACTCTTCTTACGTGCGCATGCCAATGGTTGGCCGTTGCATGAAGTACCGTCCCGATCGGCTATGTGACGACATCGTCGATCTGAGACGGGAGTGATCTGATGTCGCAGCGCCGGGAAAGATCCCGAGCGATACGCCTGATACCCGCAGCGGTGATAGCCGCGCTCCTTACGACACTCATCGGTGTTGCACCTGCCGACGCCGCAGCACCTGCGGCGTCACGAAGCACCGCAGCCCAGACCGAGACCGAGACCGAGACCGACGAGAGCGTGCAGGGGCAGTTAACTTCACGCGCGACTCCTGGGTCTGACCGCCCCACCGCCGAGCCTGGGCAGAAGCTGGCACGGCTCTCCGAGCCGGAGACGTGTACCGAGCCGAACGCCGAGGGCGCCTCGGTGTGCGTACAGGAAACCAAGCCGGCCGATCTTCCTGCGCGCCTGCCGCAGAACTCGCGCGCCGCCCTGGCCGCCGTGGACCCGCCCCAGTGGTGTGAGGACGCGAACGGCATCATCCTCGGCACCCGCACCCAGATCTGCCAGGTGACCGGCCTCACGTACACCACGCGGCAGACCGTCAATGGCCAGACGACGGTTACCGGTCAGGCCAGCATGATCGTCATCAACTACAGCTACAGCGACACCGGACTGCCCACGTTCGCCCATCAGATCGAGGTTTCCGCGTACGACGGGTGGGGCGACGCCCTGAAGGCATCCGTCGACGGGCAGGCGACCATGAGCGGGTCCTGCACGCGAGAGAGCGCGTCGTTCCCCGCGCAGCCCCTGCTGCCGCTGAACTCCTGGCGGTCGGGCGAGGCGTTCTTCGACACCACTGCCACCGCGGCCGGCGCCATCGGCACCTGCGCCACCTACTGGTACCTCACCTTCACCAACGCTCAGTATTCGCCGGCCGTCGTCGACTACCAGCTCAACCAATTCCGCTGCGACAACGCCACTGTCGGACGAGCCACCGTCGGCTGTGTGGTGCCCTGGTACGCCTCGGAACTCGTCTACAGCAAGGCGTCCTACCCCTCCCTCGCCTCGCATGTGGAGCGCGCCCAGGCATCCGGCCTCCCCGGTGCCACGTTCGAGAACCCGCTGACCAGGACAGAAGATGCCACGATAGTCAATACGAACCGTAACCTGGCGTGCGGAGACGCCCCCAGCATTACGGGCCTGAGCTGCGATGAATACCCCATCGCGCGCTCCCTTGAAGGTCTGTCCTCCGGCGGTACCCGGCGCACCTTCGATGGTTGCCAGATGTCCCACGTGTCATCTGGGACCGGCCCGACGGGCGTCAGCGTCTGCATGATCACGGCCACGGAGAACAGCGCTCAGGGCGGTCTGAACACCCAGTTCTTCCGAGCTGAGCGCGTCCTTGACGGAGACCCCTTCAGAGTCACCGTTTCCTGATGCACCGTGCGGGTGCCGAGGGAAACCACGGCACCCGCACCCGCGGAGAATCGCGGTGTCGCTCCGGATGAGCCTGCGCTCTGCCCGCACTTGTGCAAAGCGTGGCAGGCTTCCACCCGGAGCGATGCCGTACCAGCCGGGAGATTCCCATGAGCGCCGCACACAACGTGTACGTCCCCGAAGGCACTTTCGGTGTTCTCGACGCCGGAGAAATCCCTGTTCAGACGGCGGACTGGAGCAACGGACTCGCCGTCCCCATGTCACACGGGGCTCTCATCGTCACGGGAGTCCATACCGGCGAGATCCGGGCAACCGCAACTCCTATGACCGGCCCACCACCCTGGCCCGCAGATGACCTCTGGGAAGAGATCGCGGAAGTCAGCGTGCATGCTCCCACGGGCGGCCTGCGGGTCGAATCCCTTGAGCAGGGCCCGGTCGACGGACTTGCACCCCTCAGCCCGGCGGGACCGGGCTGGTACCGGCTCCGCGTCCACGCGCGAGGCCGCAGCACCCTCCCGGACAAGACCAGCCCCGAACCGGTGGAGGACTACCTCCTGATGACCTGGCCCGCGCCGTGGGCCGACGCGGACATCCTGCGCACGAGCGACCGTCTGGAACACGACCTCGCTCACGCGGCCGACACGCCCCCGCCGCAACCGCCCGCTCCCGCACGAAGTAAGGAGCAGGAGACGCTCCGTCGGCGCCTCCTGCGGGGGTAGCCCATCTCCGGGGCAGCGGGCCCCCAGAGATGGCGGGCGGCCTCGCCGTGCGCCACCGGGCTGTGGAAGTCGGCCAGGTTTCAACTGAACGGGTCGGCGAGGCCGGCTTCGAGGTCAGCGATGCGCCGGTCCTGGAAGCGGAGGTTGGAGCGGGCGGCCTTGAGCCGTTCGTCGAGGGTGCGGTTGTCGGCGGTGAGCTGATGGATCCTCTGCTTGAGTGTGGTGTTTTCGGTGGTGATCCGTTGGATAGTCTCCTTGGTCCATTCGGCTTCCAAGTCCCGAATCTGCCCGAGGAGTTCACCGATACGGGTCCGCTGAGCAAGGATCTCGGCCTGGGCTGCCTTGAGGCCCCCCTCGGCGTTCAGCGCGCGTTCGCGCCAGGTCGACTCGCGCTCGTTGGCCTGCTCGGCGAGCGTCCGGACGCGGCGTTCGCCGCCCTCGGCCATGGCGGTGGCGACGGCGGCTCTGGCCTCCAGGTTGTCATAGAGGAAGGTGCGGGAGACGTCCGCGCGGCGGGCGACAGCGGCGACGCTGACCTGGGCCTTCTCGCGCCGTAGCCGGGCGATGGCCGCGTGGACGCGGTGGAGGGCGGCTTCGGTCCGCTGGCGGCGGGCCGCCAGGGCCGCGGCCGTGCGCGGTGCGGGGACAGCGGCGGTGTTCATGCGACGTCCTGTTCGGGGTCGGTGTCCTCGGCTGTACGTGTATCGCTGTTCTCGTCCGTCTCGTCGCTGCCCGCGTCGGCGAGGTCGGTGGCGCGGAAGGCGGTGGACCATACGCGGTGGAAGTAGTCCTGGGGTTTGCGTAGGTCCAGGGCGAGGGCGTCGTCGAGGAGGCCGAGGCCGGCCAGGGCCTTCTCCAGGCCGTCGATGGCGCGGGCGGTGGGTTCGAAGTAGCGGTGGAGGTAGTCGGCGGTGGCGTCGTCGGGAGCGCGCTCGGCCAGCAGCCGCCACTGCTCGCGTTTGCGCCGCCAGTAGAGGAGGTCGGCGCCGGACAGGACGAACTTGTCGCAGTTGTGGCAATCGAGGTTGAAGGGGCAGGCGCCGCCGTTCACGACGGGCTGGAAGGTGCAGAACCCGCCCTCGGCGGGGGTGCTGCGGCGCGAGAGGTCGATGGCCAGGGCTTGGGCCTGTTCTCGGGTGAGCGGGGTGGTGTCGCTGGTCAGGAGTTCGCCGGGGTGAGCGGTGCCGGGTCCGGCGACCCACACGTGCTGAAGGACGTTGTCCAGGTCCGACTGGGTCAGGTGGACGTAGTGCTCGGCCATGCGGTCGGAGACCTGGCCGAGGTAGCGGCGGATGTGCGTCAGACTCGCGCCGTGCCGCAGCAGCCGGGTGGCCAGCGTATGCCTGGCCTGGTGGGCGACGTAGTGACCGCCGAGGTCAAGCTCGGCGATCCAGCTGCGGAAGCCGGTGTGGAACCAGGTGTAGGACAAAGCGCGGCGGCCGTCGGGGTTGAGGATGTCGGTGGGGAACAGGGCCAGGTGAGCGCGTTCGGCAGCAGCGGGCGGGCGGCCGGCGTGCCGGTCGGCGTAGTGGATCAGGGTCTTTTGGCGGCGTTCTTCGAGCCGGTGAAGGAGATGGTCGGGGATGCGGACGGCCGCGTTCAGGTTGCCGACCTTGGTCTGGTCGTGCCAGAGCAGAGGCAGCCCGCCGTAGCGGCCGACGCAGTCCAGGCGAAGCTGGATGACCTCGCTGGCGCGTCGGCCGGTGACGATGATGGTCTCCCACATGTCCCGCAGGCCCCGGTCGTGCGGGTCGTAGCCGTCTGCGAGCTGCTGCAGGTTGGCCTCGTCCGCAAGCGCCCGGGCGACTTCGTCGGGGAACGGGTTGCGGCTGCGGGGCGTGCCCGGGCCGCCGACCGGCATAGCGGCGATGAAGGCACGGTCCAGGCCGATTCTCTCGGCGCTGCCGCTTTCCAGCGCGCCGCGCAGCAGAGACCGGCCGTAGTTGAACACCATCCGGCGCGAGTTCTCGGTGACCTTCGCCCTTTTGCCGTCCAGGCGGGCCTGGCCGCGGAAGGCCAGGCCGAGGCGTTCGCGGTTGCGCAGGTCCGCGACGAAGCGGTGGACGTGCTCGCCGCGCAGCACAGACGGGTCGTGGCCGCTGCCCGGCGCCTCCGCCTCCAAGAACGCGGACAGTTCGGCGGCTGCGCGGCGCACGAAGTCCACCGGCTGGGCGCTGCGCGGGCAGGTGGGTGAGCGCAGCACGTCGGCGATGTGGTCCCACAAGAGGTCGCGCAGCCACCGCTGGGAGATGCAGGTCAGGTCGACGTAGCTGGAGCGGTGGGGGAAGCGCACCCCGAAGTGCTCGGTCTCGATGTAGCCGACATCCCGGGTGTCGGAGGGGGTGAAGTAGATCTTCCGCAGGGCCTGTTGTATCTCCTGGACCATGCGCTGGTGGTAGGCGCGGCGGAAGACGGACGCATCCAGGCCGGCCAGAGACGCCACGTCACGGCGCTGGCACTCGTCCGCGAGCGACTGCACCCACGTCAGGTGCCACACGGCGACGGGTTGTAGGCCATGGACATACATCCCCCACTGCAACTCCGCCCGTAGCAGGGGCCGCAGCCCGCGTAGGTTGACCGTCCCGGTGCGGTGCACCGGCATCTGTGCTCGGCACCAGGCGCGGAAGGCGACTTCGTCCTCGCAGGTCACCGGGACAGGGCGATCACGGCGCTCGTAGGTGGCGAAGAAGTTCTTCGGCAGCGTCGCCCCTCCTGGGCGCCCGTCCCGGATGTAGCCGCGCTCGTGCGCGCCGCACAACCCCAGCGGCGAGGCGGCCAGTTCGTCGCACACATCCGCCCGGCACTCCCCATAGCCCGGCAGCGACGGCTGGTCGGCCAGCCACCGCTCGAACTCCCCCTCGTTCACACGTCCTTCGGGGTGCCGCTTCAGGTGGCTCAGCCACCGGTTGCGGTGCCGGAAGCACAGCACCCGCTGCAGGCTGAACGCCGGCCGCTGCGGACAGATCCGGCACATCATCGCCTCCGGCATCTCCGTGGCCGGCAACGGCTCCGCGGTCCGCAGGAACTGAGACCGGTCTATGCCGCGTGCCTCCGCCTCCTGCCACTGCTCGGCGTGCACCGAGCACATCGCGTAGCGCCGCCAGCGAGGCCGCGCGCAGTCGACCACCGTGCAGCTCCACGGATAGACCGGGTGCGTCGGCGGGATCTTCAACACCCCGCCGCGCAGCACCGGGTCGAACTCGGGCCCGTTGATCAGCGCGGTGAGGACCTCCAGCCGGTCCCGTCGCATGCGGGCGTCCTGCTGCGGTAGCAGCGACGGCTCTATCACTTCGTCTCACCCCAGACCGTGCACAGGGCGGCGTCGAAGACCGGGTCGTGAACGTCGATGTGTCCGTAGACCTCATCCACCATCGCGGCCGAGGCCCAGCCCCCGGCGTCGCGGGCGATCAGCGTGTTGCCGTCGGCGGCGTCGAGAACCGCGGACGTGAACGAGTGCCGGAAGGCATGGGGTTTCACGACCCCGAGTCCGGCGCGCTTCCCGGCCCGGCCGAGCATCCTCCGGGCCCCGACCGGTGCCCATGGCTGTCCGGTAGCAGCGCCGTGCAGTTGGACCAGGAGCATGCCATGCTCGGTGCCGCGCGGGTACTCGGTGGTGACGTACTCGAAGTAGGTGTGCACCATCGCTGGACTGACCCGTTTGATCAGCCCGCCGGTCACGATGCCGTGCTCGACCCGCCAGGGGTGCTTGGTCTTGGCCTCGGCCCGGTTCGGATTGCCGGGCCGGTGACAGACGTGCAGGTGAGGGGTGCGGCACTCGCCGCAGGCCGCGTTCTCCCGCAAGTGCAGATCGACCAGGTGCAGCCCGCACAGCTCGCCGATGCGAAGCCCGCCGTCAGCGAGCCAGGTGACCACCAGCCGGTCCCGGGCGGCGTTCACCGTCTCCAGCAGCCTCTCCTTGGCGCCGTCCGGGAGCATCTTCGGATGCCGGCGGTGCGGCCCCTTCGGCGCCAGCGGGTTGGTGGGCAGCGACGACTTCACGTGCCCAAGGAACGAACGGCGCCGGTCCACCCGCGACGGCAGCCGCGACGTGCCGAGCTTCCTGCCGAGCTCCCCGTTCACGCCGAGGGAGGACTGATGCAGGTAGAAGCCCTTCAGGCAAGCCGCCGCGGTCGACAGGGCGGAGTGGCCGTAGGGGCGCTTTCCGACCCGCCACGGCTCGCCGAGTGGCATGCGGACCACCGCACCTACCAGGCCCATGTACCGTTCCAGGTCCCGTAGTTGGACCGCATCGAAGGCCAGGCACTCCCGCTCCAGCCACCGCAGGTGGTCCACCAGCAGATACGCGTACGTCCTCTGCGTTCCCGAACCCTCATGCAGACGCAGGAACCGATCCGCCTCCGCATGGACCGTCGCCTCGGGCCACACGATCGTCCACGACCGCCGCCCGTCCTTCCGCTCGATCTGCTGGACCCTCAGGTCCCCGACCACCACGTGCCGTGCCACTCGTCCTCCGTACCGACTCCAGAACATGACAGACGTCCCGGACACGGTCGGTAAACAAGCCCGGGACGACCTGGTCACAGTCCCAGACGGACATCACGGGCAGGACTACCTGCGGTCGGTAAACTCGACGATGACCGGTGACCCATTCTCGTCCAGCCCGAGCGAATCGATGCGGCCCCCGTGAACCGGCCCCGTGCCATACTCTCTCGCCAGGAACCGGACACCCAGCAACGTCTCCATGTGCGCCTCGACGAGACCTTGCACATCTGCCTCGGCCTCAGCAAGACGCGGCGTGACCTCGGTCATGCCGCTATTCGTCGTGTCCGTGCGGAACAGCTTCAGGCCCAACACCTTCCCCTCCTCGACTCGGAGATCACCAACGCCGATGAGGTGCGGAATTGTTTCCGCGAGAGGCTGAGGAGGCGTGAAGATAAGACCCTGCGTGCGGCCCGGCCGGAGAGCGGTCGCCTCTCTCGGTCACCGGGAATCTACGGTTCCCCCATGCGTCCCCGCGCCCCAGGGGACAGCATTAGGAAGCTCTGGGGCATGACGCCACGAGGGCTGGCCGCGGCAACGCTATGGCGCCATTCCGTCGCCGTACCATCCTTGGCAGAACGGGTGTGGAGCGAGCGCAGGCCGAACCTGGGGGGCAGGTCCGGCCTGCTGATGGCGCTGCTCTTCTGCGCGAAGGTCGCATGGCCACACGTGCACCCGGGGGGGATCCCCCGCTGGAGCCGGCCAGGAAGGAAGCCGCGCGGCTCATTGCTGAGCTTCACAATTTTTGGGCGACGGCCCTGCGGCAGCTGCCCGGACTGACCGTCATCAGCCCTCTGGCCAGCCGTCCAACGAGAGGATCGGGCCCCAGTCCAAGTACCGCTTGACCGCGACCAGGGTGGTGTGTGTAAAGGGTTGCGGAAGGTCGTCCGGAGGCACCCAGGCGATGGTGTCGTGCTTGTCCGGCTCCGCATTCCGGGGAGTACCGCTCCACTGGTCGGCGTGGAAGACCAGGGCCATGAACATCCCTGGGGCCTCCGCTCCCCAGCAGCCATGGACGACGTGGACGAGGCGCAGGTCCGTCTCGGCGACGACGACGCCCGTCTCCTCCTTCAGTTCTCGTACCGCAGTCGCGGTGATCGGTTCCCGCGGCTCGCCCTTCCCGCTGGGGACGTCCCATTCGCCAGGCGCGAAATCCAAGTGGCTGCTCCGCAGCAGGATGAGGAGTCTGCCGTTGTCAGGATCCGTGACAAGAACAGCAGCGATGAGCCGCGTCGTCATCGGTTCACTCTTCCACCGGGCCGCCGGCTGACCGGACTCAGTCAATCGCCTTCCTCCAAACGATCTCAAAGCGTGGGAGCGATAAACCCAGCTCATAAGCTCGGTCAGTCTGCCGCAGAAGCCGAACGATGCGCCTCAATATTTCGCGGCGCGAACGCCCGCTGGTCGGTTTTCATGACCAGCCCTCGCTCTGATCATGGGCCCTTGACTCGAATGCTGCCCCTTTCGCCAGGATACCCAGGATTCCCACGCATTGACCGCACCCAGCCGATCCGCAAGAAACGCCTCAACGGGCAGGACCTGCGCCCACTTCCTCGCCATCCAGTCGCTACCGAACCTTCGGAGCGATCGGCTCCGGGATGAGGCCGGGCCCCGTCGCAACACCGTCGGACGACAAGGACCTCCACCTCAGCAGGAGATCAGGAAGACGCCTTTGAGCCATAGGTTTCACGCCATCCGCTCTAATCAGCACCCATCCTCCGCCATGACGGCCACACGAACTGGGAACGGTCACCCGAGAGTGGCACGCCAGCCTTCACAGGCTGTCCCTCACCGCATGCATAAATAGCGCACCAGTTCGGATTCTGAGTGATTGTCAGTGCCGTGTCCTAGCTTGAAATCACAACGCGAGACCGGGAATGGGGGGAAGACCTGGTGATCTTTGAAGAGCCGTCCGCAATCTACGAAAGCATCACGTCGCGGATGCGAGCCCTAGCGGTGCAGGGGCCGTTGCGTGATCGCGTTTCGTCCGGAGTGCCGTGCTGGCCCGTCCTTGGAGGGGACGTCCCGGTTCGGACGGGAGCGGACGCAGTGCA
>NZ_JBIVKQ010000043.1:0-30045 GCF_044750845.1 Streptomyces sp. NPDC088766
TCAAACTCCTGACCGTCTCCCACGCCTTCCACTCCCCCCACATGGACGACATCCTCGACGAGTTCCACCAGATCGCCGCCTCCCTCACCTACCACCAACCCCGCATCCCCCTCGTCTCCACCCTCACCGGACACCTCGCCACCGCCGACCAACTCACCACCCCCCAGTACTGGACCGACCAGATCCGCGGCACCGTCCGCTTCACCGACACCCTCACCAGCCTGCGCGAAGCCGGGGCAGGCGTGTTCATCGAGATCGGCCCCGACGCCGTCCTCACCGCCCTCACCCGCGACACCCGCGACACCCTCGACGACACCACCGCCCTCCCCCTCCTGCGCCGCGACCACGACGAAACCCGGACTCTCGTCCAGGCCGTCGGCTCCCTGCACGCCCACGGCGTCCGGGTGGACTGGCCGGCCTTCTTCGCCGGTACCGGCGCCCGCCGCGTCGAGTCGCCCCTGCCCACCTACGCCTTCCAGCACGAGCGGTACTGGATCAAGCCCGCCGCCGGTTCCCTGGACGCCGCCGGTCTCGGTCTCCGCTCGGGCGGCCACCCGGTCTTCGGCGCGCAGGTGGAACACGCGGACGGCCGGGGCGCGCTGTTCACCGGCCGCGTCTCGGTGCGCAGTCACCCGTGGCTGACCCGGTACACCGTCCTCGGGGCGACCGCGCTGCCGCCGGAGGCCCTGGTGGACGCCCTCGTGCGTGCCGGTGACGAGCTCGGCGCGGGCGCCGTGGAGTCACTGGTGCTGGACCTGCCGCCGACGCTGCCGCAGGACGGCCGGCTCCAGCTCCAGTTGTCCGTCGGGGAACCGGACGCGGACCTGGAGCGGGCCTTCACCCTGTACGCCCGCCCCGACGACGGCGGCGACCTGCCGTGGACGGAGTGCGCGCGGGGGCGGCTGGGCCACGGCACCTCCAGGGCGCCGTTCGCGCCCCCGGCCGCGTGGCCGCCCGCCGGGGCGGCCGCGCTCGCCCTCACGGACACGGACACGGACCGGGGCGTCACGGCCGGCTGGCGGCTCGGCGACGAGGTGTTCGCCGACCTCGTCCTCGACGAGGCGCTGCACGGCGAGGCCGCCGACTTCGGCCTGCACCCGGCGCTGCTGCGCTCGGCCCTGTACGCCGTGGCGCTGACCGGCCCGCACGCGGAACGGGACGCCGAGACGCTCGCCGTCGAGTGGAGCGGATTCCAGCTGTACGCGACCGGTGCCACCGCCCTGCGCGCCCACCTCGTCCCGGCGGGCGAGGACACGGTCGCCCTGCGTCTCGCCGACCGCTCCGGGCGCCCCGTGGCCTTCGCCCGCGCCGTGACCAGCCGCTCCGTGGACGCGGGCCGGGTGCGCGGCGCCCTGGCCCGGGACGCCGACGCGTTGTTCCGCGTGCACTGGCGGACCACCCCGCTGCCCGTACCTCCCACCGCCCCGGCCCTCGCCGTCGTCGGCGAGGACTTCGACCGCCCCACCGTCACCCCCACCGGCGAGGAAGCCGGCGGCCCCGCCGTCGAGGGAACCGGCGACCTCACCCTGGCCGAGGCGACCGCGCGGGCCGGACGCGGCGAGGCCGACGCGGTGGTGGTGTTCCGGCCGGCCGCCGACCCGCGGGGCACGGATTTCGTGGCCGCCGTCCACGCCCGCACCCGCGCCACCCTCGGCCTGGTCCAGCGGTGGCTGGCCGACGAGCGGCCCGGCGCCGTACCGCTGGTCGTGGTGACCCGGGGCGCCGTCGCCACCGGGGACGAGGAGTTCCTCGACCCGGCCGGCTCGGCGGAGTGGGGTCTGCTGCGCTCGGCGCAGTCGGAGTCCCCGGACCGGATCGTCCTCGTGGACGCCGACACGGCCGATCCGGACGCCCTCGCGGGCCCTCTGTCCGCGGTGGTCGCCTCCGGCGCCGCCCAGGCCGCGATCCGCGACGGCCGCGTCCTGCTGCCGAGCGTGCTCCGCGCCCCCCGCGCCTCCCGCGCCCCCGTCGCCCCCGGTGCCCCCGGTGCCCCCGGTGCCGAGGACGACGGCGCCCGCCGCTGGAACCCCGAGGGCACCGTCCTGATCACCGGTGGCACCGGCAGCCTCGGCGCCCTCTTCGCCCGTCGCCTGGCGGGCGAGCACGGAGCGCGGCACCTGCTCCTGGTCAGCCGCCGGGGCCCCGCCGCGCCGGGCGTCGAGGACCTGCGGGCGGAACTGGCCGCGCTGGGGGCCACGACGACCGTCGTCGCCGCCGACATCGCCGACCGTGCCGCCCTGGCCGCCGTCCTCGACGCCGTACCCGCCCAGCACCCGCTGACCGGTGTCCTGCACCTGGCCGGTGTCACCGACGACGGCCTGGTCGGCGACCTCACCCCGGAGCGCCTCGACGCCGTGCTCGCGCCCAAGGCCGACGCCGCCTGGCACCTGCACGAACTGACCGAGCGGCTGGACCTGTCCGCCTTCGTCCTGTTCTCCTCCGTCGCGGGAGTCATCGGCGGCGCCGGCCAGGCCAACTACGCTGCGGCCAACGCCTTCCTGGACGGACTCGCCGCCCTGCGCGCCGCCCGGGGCCTGCCCGCCAGCTCCGTGGCCTGGGGGCTGTGGGCCCAGGACTCCGGCATCGCCGGCGACCTCGACGAGGCCGACATCGCCCGCATCACCCGCGCCGGCTTCGGCGTCATCTCCCCGCAGCAGGGCCCCCGGCTGCTGGACCTCGCTCTCGCCCTGCCGCACCCCGCCCCCGTCGTCACCCCGCTGGACCTCGCCGCGATGCGCGAGCGTCCCGCGCAGGTGCCGCCGCTGTTCGCCTCCCTGGTGCGCAGGCCGGTGCGGCGCGCCGCCGCCAACTCCGAACGCACGGCGGACGATCTGGCACGGCGCCTGGCCGTGGCCGGCGAACGCGAACAGCTCGCCCTCGTCCTGGACGTGGTGCTCACCGCCACGGCGGCGGTCCTCGGCCACGGCGACCCGTCGTCCCTCGCCGTCGAACAGCCCTTCACCGGGCTCGGGTTCGACTCCCTCACCGCGGTGGAACTGCGCAACCGCCTAGCCGCGGAACTGGACCTGCGCCTGCCCGGCACCCTGGTCTTCGACCACCCCACCCCCCGCGTCCTGGCGGAGTTCCTGCGGACCGCCCTGACGGACGGCACGGACGGCACGGGCGACGACACGGCCGCGGCAGCGGCCGCCCACCGGGATGAGGACTACGCGGCGGAGATCCGCCTGGACGAGGCGATCCGGCCCGCCGCCGAGGTCGTACGGCAGGTCGACGACCCGGCGGACATCTTCCTGACCGGCGCCACCGGCTTCCTCGGCGCGTTCCTGCTGCGCGACCTGTCGCGCGCCACCCGGGGCACCCTGCACTGCCTGGTCCGCGCGAGCGACGCGGCCGACGGCCTGCGGCGGCTGCGCGAGAACCTGGAGTACTACCGCGTGTGGGACGAGGTGGACCCCGCCCGGATCAAGGTGGTCGTCGGTGACCTCGCCGAGCCCCGGTTCGGCCTGGGCGAGGAGGAGTTCGACGACCTCGCCCGCACCGTCGACGTCGTCTACCACGGCGGCGCCCAGGTGCACTGGCTGCACCCGTTCGGCACGCTGAAGGCGGCCAACGTGGGCGGCACGCGGGAGGTCCTGCGGCTCGCGGCACGGCACCGCACCGTTCCGGTCCACCACCTGTCCACCACCGGGGTCTTCGCGGGCCAGGAGACGGGAGGCCGTCCGCTGAAGGTGGACGACCCCACCGGGCCCGCCGAGGCGCTGCCCAGCGGCTACCTGCGCAGCAAGTGGGTCGCCGAGCAGGTCATCGGCATCGCCCGCGACCGAGGTCTGCCGGTCTCCGTCTACCGCGTGGACGTCGTCTCGGGCGACCAGGTCAACGGCGCCTGCCAGACCCGCGACTTCGTCTGGCTGAGCCTGCGCGGGCTCATCCAGGCGGGCGCCGCCCCGGCCGGCCTGGACGTCGCGGTCCCGCTCACGCCCGTGGACTACGTCAGCTCCGCGCTGGTCGCCCTGTCGCTGTCGGGGCGGGTCCGTCCGGGCACCTTCCACCTCTACAACCAGAGTCACATGACCTTCGCCGAGTTCGTCACCGAACTGAGGGCGCAGGGCCACTCCCTCGAGGAGCTGGACCGGGACTCCTGGAGCGCCCTGGTGCGGTCGGACCCCGACAACGTGATGCTTCCGCTGCTGGAGGCCTTCGAGATGATGGCGAGGGGGGACGGAACCTTCTATCCGCCGGTCGACACGAGCGTGGCCGAACGGGCGCTGGCGGACACCGGGATCGAGTGCCCGAAGATGACCGTCGACCTTTTCCGGCGGTACGTCACCTTCTTCACGGAGGCCGGTTTCCTCCCGCCGGTGGACGCGGCCGCGCACCTCTCCGCCCGCCCCTGAGCCGTCCCTGTCAGCCGTTCGCGACGACAAGCGGCTGCCGCGCCCTACACCGCATCGCCGGGCGGAGCGCGGCGGCCGCTGGATTGGACCCGACATGTCCGTAGTGGAGAGCCGCTGGCTGAGGCGGTTCGCAAGCGCCGAGGGCAGCAAGCTCCAGCTCATCTGTTTCCCCCACGCGGGCGGTGCGGCCAGCGCCTACCTGGGCCTGACCCGGGCCCTGGCGCCCGACATCGACGTGGTGGCCGTCCAGTACCCGGGACGTCAGGAGCGCCGCCTGGAGCCCGCGCTGACCTCGCTGACCCATCTGGCGCGGGCCGTCGCCGAGGAACTGGCCCGCGCCCCGCAGCGCCCGTACGCGTTCTTCGGCCACAGCATGGGCGCGGTCGTCGCCTACGAAACGGCCCGCGTGCTGGCCGAGTTCGACCTGGTCACCCCGCGGCGGCTGATCCTCTCCGGGCGCGGCGCCCCGAGCACGGAGCCCCGGGCGAGCGACCGCCTGGCGGGCGACGCGGCCCTGATCGCCGAGATCCGCCGCCTGGGCGGCACGGGCAGCCGGGTCCTGGACGACCCCGAGCTGCTGGAGATGGTGCTGCCCACCCTCCGCGCCGACTACGCGGCCCTCAGCCGCTACCGCTGGCTGCCGGGACCGCCCCTCGACATCCCGCTGACCGTCATGGTCGGCACCGCCGACCCGGTCGTCCCGGTCGACGACGCCCGCGGCTGGCTCGCCCACTCCACGCGCCCGGGCGACCTCCTCACCTTCGACGGCGGCCACTTCTACCTCGACACCCGGCTCCCGTCGGTGGCGGAGGCGGTGCGCACGCTCCTCGGACAGCCCACGAGGGTGTGAGCGGGCCCGGCACCCGACGGGGCGGACGCCGTGTGCCCCACCCGCACCCTGCCCGGCCTCGTTCCCGCAGTTGCACCGCTCGTGCCGGCGCGGTGTCCCGCTCTTGCCCGTCGCTCATGCCGTCCCACGCAGACACACCGCGTCCCGGCCGGCGAGGCGCGGTCACCGGGCAGGAGCGGGCGGGGCGGCATCCTCAGGCCGGGTGGGCGGCCTCCTCCTGATGTCAGGCGCCTTCCCCGCGCCTCTGCTGCCGGTGGAGGTTCGCGCAGGCCGAGGGATAGGTGTCGCAGTAGCTCTTGTACTGTCGCGCGGAGGTGGCCGCGAGCATGGCGTGAGCGACCGCGCGGGAGAGGGTGTCGGCCGCCGCGGCGCCGATCCGGGCGAGGGCCGGGGTGTCGTCGTCGTTGTCGTTGGCCAGTTTCCGGCCGGTGCCGGTGGCCACCGAGTAGACGGTGTCGCCGTCGTGGAGGGTGTGGGCGGGGTTCATCGCCCGGGCCAGACCGTCCTGTGCCGCGGTGGCCATCCTGGTCACCGCCGCGTTCTCCATGCTCGCACTGGTGGCCACGACCGCGATCGTGGTGTTGCGGTCGCGGGCCGTCCCCTCGATCGGCTCGCACTCGGCGCGGGAGGGCTTCCGCAGCCCGGCGAACTCACGGCCGATGCCCAGCTCGGCCCCGTACAGCGTGCAGTCCTTCGGATCGACGGTGGAGCCCAGGGCGTTGACGACGACCAGCGCTCCGACGACGGTCCCGTCGTCCAGCTCGACGCTGGCCGTGCCCACGCCTCCCTTGAGGGAGCCGTTCGCGGTGACGGCTCCCGTCCCTGCGCCCACGGTGCCCTGACGCACCGGCCCGCCCTCGGCCGCGTCCATCGCCCGGTAGCCCCAGGAGGCCGTGGGCCGGGCCCTGTCGTCCCCTCCTCTGCCGATGTCGTAGATCACCGCTCCCGGCACGACGGGAATCGTGATCTTCTTGTGGTCCTCCAGCCAGCGCATCGCACCGACGCCGACGTCCATGCCCCACACGCTGCCGCCGGTGAGGACGATGGCGTCCGTCCCCGGGTTGGCGTTGGCGGGGCTGAGCATCTCCGTCATCCACGTGCCCGGGGATCCGCCGCGCACGTCGACACCGGCGACCGGTTCGCCCGGCGTGTACACCACGGTCGAGCCGGTGAGATAGGGCGGTTCGGTCGACTGCACCTGACCGACCCGGATTCCCGGGACGTCGGTGATGGCGTTGAACCGGCCCGGCACGCCGTTGCCGGCCTTCTTCGGCGTGGCCTCCGGAAAAGCACGGGCGCCTCCCGGAGCCAGGCAGGCCAAGGCCGATGCGGAGACGAGCCCGCATGCCAGCAGGCGGATGGGTCGGGACGTCATGGGACCTCTTCCGTGCAGCACGCCGATGGATCCGCCGCTCGGCTCGGCGGCAGCCGGTCCGGACGCTATCGACCGGACCGGCGCCCGCCCCGGCGACAGGCGGGGCGCTGGTCCGAACGAGGTTCGCCGGCAGGTGCAGCACCACCCGCCGGACGGCGGCTTCGGCCACCGAACGCGTCGACGCGCCGGTCTTCGTGCCCCGGCCCGGAGCGCACCCGGCTGTTCGGGACCTGTCCCGGTCCGCCGGCCGGCGCTGGTGCGGCACGGCCGGGCGCGGGAACCGGCACAGGGTGGCCGACCGACCCGAGCGGCGGCGGCAGCAGGCCGCACGGTGACCGTAGGCGGCGGGGGCGGGTGCCCTCGAGCTCCCCGTCCGTCTCGCCGGCAGTGCTCGGCCGGGCGCACCGTGCCCCCAGGACGGACGGTGAGGCGGCCGTCGCCTACCGGGGGTTGCCGCCGAGCTCCCAGTGCCACAGCACCTCGCACAGCCGCTTGTGGCCTTCGGCCAGGTGCCGGCGGTAGGTGCTGTACGGAAGCCCCAGCCGTGCCGCGGCGGCTTCCTGGGTGGACGCCTGACGCAGGTAGGTGACGGCGAGGGCCCGGTGCTGCTTGCCCGACCTGGGGTCCCGCTTCAGCTCGTCCAGGGCGGCGACCAGGGTGTGCCGCAGGCCCTCCACCGGTTCCTGCTGCGTGGTCCAGCCGAACCGGGTGGACAGTCGGCTGGCGAAGAGGGCGCTGCCGTGCAGGGCGTCGGGCCGGTGCAGATCCCGCAGTGCCTGGCGTACGGCCGTGTCGAACTCCGTTCTCGGCAGCACCTTGCCGGGCGTGCCCTCCGGCACCGGCGTGGCCGGGGTCTCGGTGAGCGCTCCCGGCTGGGTGCGGTCGAACCAGATCTCCAGGGGCGTCACCCGCCAGTCGCACGCGAAGGTGGTGAAGGTGCGCTGCTGTTCCCAGGGCGTGCGGAACATCTCCTCGTGACCGAGGTGGTCCATCAGCGGCCCCCACAACTCGGCGTCCGGCGTGGTGATGAACGACCAGGCCAGGCCCCGGGAGCGGACCCAGTCGCTGCAGATACGCAGTTGCATCAGGTGCCCGATGCTCGATATCTGCCCGTAGGCGCCCGGGTGGATCATGAAGCGGCTCATCCGCATGTGCTGGTCGGCCAGCAGCGAACCCCTGTCGGCGACGGCGGCCCAGGCCTGTGCGACGACCGGGTCCAGGGTGCCGCCCACCTGTGGGTCGGACAGCCGCAACCACAGCATGAAGGCGAGGAGTTCGCCCGTCTGAGCACTGCGGTACATGCGGAACGCGCCGGGCTGTTCCTGGAGCCAGAAGCGGACGATGTCCGCGGAGCGGCGCCCCTCGGTCTCCAGGGTCATGCGGACCGCCTGCTCGTGGTCGTCGGGACGCAGGACGTCCTCGTACGCGTCTCCCTCACGGTCGATCCTCTTGAAGTACGGTTCCATCGGCCCGTACCGCTTGAGGTAGGTGAGTGCGCGGATCGCCCCCATCGCCTCCGTCTCCGAGGCGGTCCTGGCCCGCTGGAGCAGGTGGTGGCCGGTGCGGACGTGCATCTGCTCGTAGCCGTCCGGGTCACGCCAGCGGAAGTCGTGGTCCAGGACGTCGCTGACCAGCTCGTGCAGGAACAGACCCTGCCGTCCGTACTCGGCGAACGGCAGCGAGCGCAGCCACGCGAACATCTCGGCGGTCCGGTCCTCGCCGACCACCGCGCCCAGCAGGTTCTCCGTCGTCGTCAGCACGTGGGCGGCGGTCTCCAGCGCCAGCCGGTGGTCGCGCGAGGGCAGCTCCCCCACGAGGACGGACAGCAGCGTGGCGATCACGTCGGGGCCCGGGGACCACTCGGAGGTGTCCGGGGTACCGGACAGCGCCACCGAGGCCGCCAGGCTCAGCGCGAGCGGGTGACCGCCCGCGAAGGCCAGGATGGCCTCGCGCTGGGCCGGAGCCACTCCGCGCCGTTCCAGCAGCGCGGCGGCCGTGGGCGGGTCCAGTACGTCGAGCGGGAGCACTTCCAGCAGGTCGTTCCAGGCCAGATCGCACAGCCACTCGGCGCTCGGCGGGCGCCGTCCGGCCACGACGACGACGGCGTCCTCGCGCAGGCCGGGCAGGAAACGGTCCCGCAGCCATCCCTCCAGCCCCTGGCAGCGCTCGAACCCGTCGACGAACAGCACGACGCCGGTGTCGCCGACGGCGTCGCCCGCCTCGGCCTCGAACCCGGCCGGGGACGGGTTCACCCGACGGCCGTCCACCCGGACGATCCGGCGGCCCGCCTGCCGCGCCTCGTCCTCCAGCCGGCGCAGCAGCGTCGACTTGCCGACGCCGCCGGGGCCGTGGACGTAGAAGACCGGGCCCGCTCCCTGGACGCCGTCGAGGGCTGCCCGGAAACGCTCCACCTCCCCGGACCGTCCCACGAACGTCCTGTTCCGAGCGGCCCGCAGACGGCTCGCCAGGTTCCTCGAATCAACTGTCACGAGCGTATTTTAGGAATCCCGGACCTGCTCGCGTGCGACGGCGGACTCCGCGCCGGCCGCGGTCCGCCACCGGCGGACGGGGAGAGCAGGACGGCAGGTCGCGCCGGACGCCCTCCCGGTGCCCCGGGGTCAGGAGCAAAGGCCCCGGTCGCGCAGCGCGGTCCTCAGCGCCTGCATGGCGTAGTAGGTGCGGGACTTCACCGTGCCCTGGGCGATGCCGAGGGCCTCGGCGGCCTCGGCGACGCTGTCCCCCCGGAAGTACATGTGGTGCAGGATCTGCCGCTGCTGAGGGGTCAGATCCCGCAGGGCGTCGGTGACGACGTGCCGTGTCAAGGTGCGCTCGACGTGGTCGGCGACGGGAATGACGGCCTGCTCGAAGGGGCCCGCGGTGACGGGACGGATCTGACGCGCCCGTTGATCGTCGATCACCAGGTTGCGTACGACGGTGAACAACCACGGGCGCAGCCCCTTCTCCTGCCGGCCCAGCAGACCGATGTGCCGCCAGGCGCGGACGGCGGCCTCCTGGAGGATGTCCTCGGCCCGGTCCCAGTCACCGTCCAGCAGACGGGCCGCGAAGCGCATGAGCGAGCTGCCGTGCTGCTCGTAGACCACGTGCACGAAGTGTTCGCAGTCCGTACGGGCGGGACCGGGACGTGTCGGCCCCGCACCGCGCGGCGGTGCGCCCGTCCCCGGGACGGGCCCGGGCTCCCGTTCCGTCGTGCTGTTCCCCATGACGCCCGCGACTCCCCTTGTGTGCGCTGAATCCGGCTCGGCCGCACCGCCGGCCGGCGGTGTCGTCCTCAGTGTGGGGAGGGCCGCTTGTCCGGTTCTTGCCGTCCTCTTGCCGTCCTCCTGCCGGCCCGGACGCGCGTGGCGCCGACGACGGGCCGGGCACCGGCCCGGTGGGACCGAGCACGAAGTGAGCAGGGTTCGGTCTGTCGGGTGAGCACTGTTGTGCGTGATGGTGGCGCCGACGCAAGAGAGGTGCCTTCGTGAAGTTCTGTCTGCTGGGCCCTCTGGAAGTGCGGCGAGGCGTTCAGGTGCTGGACCTGGGGCCGCCCATGCGGCGTGCCCTGCTGCTGCGGCTGCTTCTGGAGAACGGGCGAACCGTCGGTGTGACACGGCTCTGTGACGACCTGTGGAACGGCCGTCCCCCACCCAGTGCCCTGTCCTCGGTGCACGCGCACATCAGCAGGCTGCGCGCGGTGCTGGAGCCCGGCCGGGCGCGCCGGGACCAGGCCGAGGTGCTGCGTAGCGTTCCCGGCGGGTACGTCCTGCACCAGCTCCCCGACGAGCTCGATTCGGTGCGGTTCGAACGGGCCGTGCAGCAGGCCCACACGCTGGCGTCCGCCGGCCGCGTCGACGCGGCCCGCCGGGAGATCGAGCGGGCGCTGGCGATGTGGCGGGGCACCCCGCTCCTCGACGCCGCCGGCCACCGGTTCGCCGAGGGTGAGGCCGGCAGGCTCGAAGGACTGAGGCTGTCCGCCGAGGAGTTGCGCACCGCCCTGCTGCTCCAGGAGGGCAACGTGACCCAGGCGATCATCGGCACGGAACGGCTCGTGGAACGCGATCCGCTGCGCGAGGCGTCGTGGGCCCTGCTCATGCGCGCGCTGTACGCCGCGGGGCGGCACGCGGAGGCGCTGCGGTGCTACGAGACGGTACGCACGCTGCTCGCCCGTGACCTCGGCCTCGATCCGGGACCGGCCCTGCGTGAGACGCAGATGGCCATTCTGCGCCACGACACGGAACTGCTGCGGCCGCCCTTCCGGTCCGTCGCACCCGTCTGCGGGACCGTGCCCGCGGTGCCCGCGGTGCCCCTGGCCGACGACCGGTGGCAGGTGCCGGAACGGGAGAAGGAACTGGACAGGCTGACACGCATGCTGCGGGACGCCGCCGCGGGCAGCACCGGATGGGCGGTGGTGTCCGGGGAACCGGGTGCGGGCAAGAGCCGGGTCGCCGGCGAACTCGCCCGGCGGGCCGCCGAGACGGGTGCGGACGTCGTGCACGTACGGTGCACCTCGGGAAGCCACCCGGCGACGCGCAGTCCGGACAGGCAGATGCGCACGCTCGCCGAGACGCTGGAGCAGCTGGCCGAGGGGGCGGGGACGTCCGTACCGGTCCTGTGCGTCGTGGAGGATGTCCACCTGGCGTCCGCCGAGGTGCGGACCCTGCTGTCCCTGCACGCGCGGACACTGCGCGATGCGGCGCTCGCGGTGCTGTGCACCACGGTGGACGAGCCGGGCACCTGCACGGAGGGCTTCCTGACGGAGCTGGCGAGGTGCGGTGCCGACCGGGTCGACCTCGCTCCGCTCTCGGAAGCCGCCGTGCGGCACGTTCTGGGCGTGTTCGCCGACGGGAGCGTGCCGGAGGACCGCGCGCGGGAGCTGCACGGACTGAGCGGCGGCAACGCCTTCCTGCTCGCCCAGTTGCTGAAGCAGTCGCCGGACGGTGGGGCGGGCGGACACGTTCGTGTGCCGCCGGCCGTGCAGAGCCTGGTTCGCACCCGGCTGGCCGAGCTGTCGCTCCCCGCACGTCAGGTCGTCGACAGCGCCGCCGTGTGCGGTGACCGGCCCGACATGAGGGTCGTGGGCCGGCTCACCGGGATGCCCGTCGCGCAGGTGCTCGAACTGGCGGACGAGGCTGTTGCGCGGCGGCTGCTGTCGTGGGGGGAGCGGGAGTCGCCGCACCAGCCCGGTGGCTACCGGTTCCCCGCCGGAGTACTGCTGCGGGCCGTGCTCGCCGAACTGGGCCCGGCACGGCGCCAGACGCTGCACGCCCAGGCCGCGCACCTGCTCGCGGGGCGGAAAGACCTGCACCACGCGGTCGCCGCCGCCCCCGTGACGCCGACGGGGCCGGCCTCGGCGGTGGAGGAGACCGAGCGGTCGGTTCGGAGAATGGACCGGGCCTGCCAGTGCGGTGACCGGACGCCCGGGGAGGGGAGCCGCCGCCCCCGGTCTCCGGTCGCCGGCAGCGTGCGGTGAACCTGTCGCGTGACGCCCGCGCACCCGCTGGTGGACGAGGCCCGCCGGAACGCGCGGGAGAGCACGGCGGGACCGCGGGGAACGTGAGACCCGGCCTCGCCGTCCGAGCGCCGAGCGGCCCGGACGCCGAAGCGCACGCGCCGGTACGTGGACGGGCGACGTCACCGTACCGGTTCCCGACCGGGCGGGCCGTCCGGCCTGCGCAGGCGGTGGTGGAGGGGAGCGATCAGGACGGCCATGAGCATCCCGCAGGACACCTGGAACACTCCGCGCAGCCAGCCGCCGGGAGCGTCCTCGAGACGGTCCATGAGGATGTGGGAGAAGGGGTAGGTCACCACGGCGCCGATCAGCACCAGCCACCAGGGGCCGGACCAGCGGCCCCTGGCGAGGGCGGTGGCGCCGAAGGCGATCACGATGACCGCGCCCATCACGGCGTTCAGGTTGACGTGCATGTCGTATCGCTTTCTGCCCGGTCCGGGCCTGTCGCGGGCGGTTCCTGCGTGAACGTCGGGTCAGGGGTTCCACGCCCCCCGCCACCGGGCGCGCGTGCGCCCGGTGGCGGCCTGATCGGGCGCCGGGCGCCCGCGGCGTGTGCGGCCGTCCGCACACGCCGCGGGCGCCCGGCCCGGCGTACCGAAGGGCGCGTGGTGGCCTCCGGCAGTGGTCCGGTGACCGGCCGCGCGCTGCCCCGACCCTTTCAACGGGCTCTCCGCCGATCCGGTTCACCCTTTTTTCCGGCCGGTGGCGGCGGGGACGCACGCTCCTCGACGCGCCGTCAGCGTGCCGCCCGGGCCTCGGCCTCGCGCTTGAGGTTGGTGAGCCAGTTGTGGAGGGAGTTGTCGAGGGCTGCCTGCAGGGCGGCTTGGCCGGCGACGACGGGGGCTCCCGTCCAGGACTCCTCGGTGTGCACGAGAACGCCGTTCCCGGTCCGGGTGAAGGTCCAGACGTGGACGGCGGTGATGCCCTGGGCGGGGCCGCCCCACGCGAGGCGCTTGCCGTGCTCGACCTGCCGGACGGTGGAGGTGATGTCCAGGCCCTCGGTGGACCAGTGGAACACCGAGCCGGGCCGCAGGCGGCCGGGGGTCTCCTTGGTGACGACGTCGACCTCGGGCTGCCATGCGGGCCAGTTCTCGACGTCGGTCTGCACCTTCCAGATGACGCTCAGTGGGGCGTGGACGAGGATGCTCGCCCGCGTGATGACGGGCGCCGACTCGTCGATCTGCACGTCGGCGGTGCGGCGGGTGGAAACGGTGGACGCGGTGTCGTGCCCGGCCGGGAGGGCCTGGGCGGCGCCGCAGGCGGTGAGGACGAGGGTCGTGGTCAGGGCGGCGAGCTTCGTCGCGGCGGGAACGGGCATGGCGGAGCCTTTCGGTGGTTCCCCGGATCGGGGATGTGGGTGGTGAGGGTGATCGGGCCCCGGGGGCGAGAGGCTCGCCCCCGGGGCCGGTGACCGGGTGGGAGTCAGTTCCGGTCGAGGGCCGTGTCGGGGATCCAGGAACCGTGGATCCCCGCGGTGACACGGCGGGGCAGGTGGACGGTGGCGATCCGGTCGAGGCCGGAGGCGTCCAGGACGAGGAGCGCGGAGGCGTCCTGCTTGAGGTCGGAGGTCACGGTGAGGAGGTAGCCGTCGTCCTCACGGGTGGCGCCGGCGGCGGGCACGAAGACGGCCTCGCTGGGCAGGCGGGCGTCGCCGACCTGATGGATGCGGCGGGCGCCGGTGGTGCGGTCGTACTTGACGATGCCGTATCCGCCGTAGCCGTCCTGGTCCGGGAAGGAGACCGCGTACTGGTAGCGGTGCTCGGTGCCGAGGAAGTCCTCGTTGAGGGTCGGGAACTCGACGGCGAGGTCGTCGATGATCTGCTCGTCGACGCTGCCCTGGGCCAGGTCGATGATCCATCGGCGGGTGAAGGAGCGGGTGTTCGGCTCGGTGCCGCGGCCGGGGGCGCCGACCCACCAGTTCCACGAGAGCTGGAAGCCCTCGCGGTCGACGGTCGGGCCCTCCAGCACGATGCGGCCCTGGTCGTCCTCGTAGGCGTTGGCGGCGTGCAGCATGTTGCCGGGCTCGATGGAGAACCAGCGGATCCGCTCGGCTCCCCGGGGGCCGCGGGGCATCACACCGATGCGGGCGGGTTGGTCGTCGTTCCAGCCGTAGGGGATGCCGGAGTGCTCGGTCGGGTCGAAGGTGACCGTGCCCTCGATGAAGACGACGTGGTGCCGGGTGAGGGCGAAGTCGTGCTTGAGGGAGGCGGTGGCACCGGGAACCTCGGCGCTGTGGACGATCTCGCCCTCGGCGTCGGCCACGTGGTGGATCAGGAAGGGCGGGAAGGGCGAGGATCCGAAGAAGTGCAGTTCTCCGGTGACCGGGTCGGTCTTGGGGTGGGCGGTCATCGCGCTGCGCAGTTTGCCGCCGAAGTCGTGGACGCCGACGGTGTCCAGGTCGGGGGTGAGTTCGAAGGGGAAGTTGGCCTCGCACAGGGCCAGCAGGCGGCCGGCGTGCTCGATGACGTGGGTGCCGGCGGTGCTGGCCGTCATGTCGGGACCGTCGTCGGTCATGTAGGGCGCGCCGTCGAGGGCGGGGGTGCGCACCCAGCGGTTCCGGTACCACTCGGCGCGGCCGTCGCGCAGGCGGATGCCGTGGACCATGCCACTGCCCTTGAACCAGTGCGCGGGGGTGACACCCGGCTTGGGGTTGTGGCTGTTGCGGATCAACCGGCCGGTGAGTTCGGGGGGCAGCGTGCCCTCGGTCCGGAGACCGGTGGCGCTGATCTCGTCGGCGACGGGGGTGTAGTGGCCGGTCAGGTAGGGCTTGCTGGTCATGTTCACAACCTCGTTGTGTTGGACTGCGGGGGTGCGGGGGTGGGACCGCCGCCGGTCAGCCGGTGGTCTCGGAACGGGACTTGAGCCGGTCCAGCCAGGTGGTGAGGGAGCCGCTCAGGGCCTGCCGGAGTTCCTCGGTGGCGGCCTCCACGGGAGCACCGCTCCAGGACTCCTCGGTGCGGACGGTGACCTGGCCCCCGGCCTCCTCGAAGGACCAGACGTGGACGCCTTCGATGCCGTCGGCGGGGCCGCCCCACACCACGCGCTCGCCGGGGACGACCTCGCGCAGGGTGGAGGTGATGTCGAGGCCGTGGGTCTTCCACCGGAAGGAGGCGCCGGGCAGCAGCGGGCCGTCGAGGTCGGCCTGGTCGATGTCCGGGTTCCAGTCGGCCCAGGAGTCGATGTCGGTGTGCAGACGCCACACCCGTTCCAGCGGGGCGTCGATGACGGTGGACAGGCGGACGATCACGGGTGCGGTCTCGTCGATGGTGAACATGGCGGTTCTTCCTTTCGGTGGGTCGCACTGCGCGGGTGGCGGCAGTGGGATTCAGCGGGCCGCGGTCGTGACCGCGGTCGTGGGTGGTGCGACATCCGCGTCCCGGGCACCCCGGCGGGTGAGGACGAGGGCGAGCAGGGCAGTGGCGGCCAGCACGGCGGCGGAGAGGGCGAACGCGGCCCGGTAGCCGGCGGTCAGCGCCTCCAGGTGCGGCACCTCGGTGCCGGCGCGGGCGGTGACGGAGCCGGCGACCGTGGCGAGCACCGCGAGGCCGACGGCGCCACCGACCTGCCGGGTGGTGTTCACCAGGCCGCCCGCCAGTCCGGTGTCCTCCTTGGCGACACCCTCGACGGCCAGGGCGGTCAGCTGGACGAAGGCGACGCTGAGGCCGAGGCCGACCAGGATGCTCGGCCCGAGGACGTCGGCGAGGTAACTGCCCCGGACGCTGACGCGCGACAGCCACAGCAGGCCCCCGGCTTCGGTCAGCAGCGCCGCGGTGACGGTGGCTCTGGCGCCGATCCGGCGGCAGACGCGCGGCGCCAGGGCCGAGCCGAGCATGTTGGCCGCGGCGAGGGGGAGCTGGCCCAGACCGGTGACCACGGGGCCGGAGCCGAGGACCTGCTGCTGGTAGAGGGGGAGGAAGAAGAACAGGGCGATCCACACCGAGCCGAGGAGGGCCATGAGCACGTTGCCCGCCGTGACGCGCCCCGCGGTGAACAGCCGTGGGGGGATCAGCGGGTGCGGCCGGCGTCGCTCGACCAGGGTGAAGGCGGCCAGCAGTACGGCGGCGAGGGCGAGGGCCCCGAGCACCCGGATGTCCGTCCAGCCGGAGCCGCGAGCCGTGGTCAGCCCCCACACGAGGGCGGTCAGCGCGAGGGTGACGACGACGGTGCCGAGCAGGTCGAACCGCCCGCTGTCCTCGACCGGTGCCCGCGGCAGGACGAAGGCGGCGGCGACCAGGGTCGCCGAGGCGCCGATCGCCACGGCGTGGAAGATCCAGGGCCAGCCCCCCGCCTGGGTGAGGACGCCGCCGAGGAGCACCCCGGCCGCACCGCCGGCTCCGGAGACCGCGCCCCACACGCCCAGCGCCCGGCCCCGGCCCGGCCCCGGCGGGAACAGGTCCATCACCAGGGCCAGGGCCGCGGGGGCGATCGCGGCGGCGGCGAGTCCCTGCACGGCACGCGCGCCGATCAGCACACCGGGCGTGGTGGCGAGTCCGGCCGCCCCCGAGGAGACCGCGAACAGTGCGAGTCCGGTGAGCAGGACCCTGCGGCGCCCCAGCAGGTCCGCGGCACGTCCGCCGGCCGGCAGCAGCGCGCCGAAGGCCAGGCCGTAGGCGTTGACCACCCAGGTGGTGCCGCCGTCCGACAACCCGACGCCGGCCTGGATCTGCGGGAGCGCCACGTTGACGATCGAGGTGGCGAGCATCACCGTGAACTGTGCTCCGGCAAGCGCCGCGAGCGCTGCTCCCGGGCCTCTGAGGGGGGCGAACGCGGGCGATGCGGAGGGTTCGGTCCGGCCGCCCGCGAGAGCCCGCCGGTGCCGGCGCTGGGCTGTGGTCTTCATGGCTCAGAGCCTGGGGGCGACCGGTGTCCACCTTCCAGACCGGAACGGGCTGCGCACTGTCCACAACTGTCCACGCCTGTCCACGGCTGCCCGCGCCCGTCCTCGCCCGTCCACGGGTTCCGCGGTCACGGATCATGCGGTCACGGGTTCCGCGGTCACGGATCCCGCGGTCACGGCCGCCGCGGGGAGGACGTCTCAGGGCTGCCCGTACAGCTCCCTGTGCCACAGGGCTTCGCACAGCAGGTCCAGCCCTTGACGCAGGTGGCGCCGGTAGGTGCCGTACGGCAGGTTCAGGCGACGGGCCGCCGCCTCCTGGGTGGGCGCCCCGGAGAAGAACGTGGCCGCCAGCGCGTCGCGGGCCCGCACACCCCGCGGTTCGGCGGCGATCTCCTCCACCGACTGCTGCAGAAGGGCCCTGAGCTCGGCGACCGGGTCGGTGAAGTCGGCGGCGAGACGGGCGCGCGAGAACGCGCAGACGGCGAAGGCCGAACGATCACGCCAGTGCTGCAACGCTTCCCGGACCGCCTTGTCGAAGGCGGTGCGCGGCATGCCCGAGGGCCCGGACAGGGCGGGCATCTCCGTGGCGTCGATGAGATGCCGGATCCAGGTCTCCACCGGGATCTTGCGCCAGTCGACGGTGAACAGCCCGTACGTGCGGTCACCGACCCGGCACCGGACGCCCGAGTCGGCCAGAACGCCGTTCAGACGCTCCGCCCACGTCTCGTGGTCGTGGTAGACCAGGAATCCGTGCGCACGGCCACGGGCCCGCATGGCCTCCGCCTGCACCCGGGAATTACTCAGGTCGATCACCCGTGAGGGAAGCTGGTAGCGCTCCGGATAGATCGAGAAACGCGTCATGGCGATGTGCTCGCCGGGCCTCACCGGCGCGGTTTCCCGGCTGTAGCGCCACGCGGCGGCCACCACGGGGTCCGTGTGCGTGTCCGAGTCGTCCGGTGGGGCGGGAAGCACGAGGCGGGCGGTGAACGCCACGATCCGCCCGGTGGAAATGAGCCGGTAGACGCTGAATCCGTTCGGTTGTCTGCCCAGCCAGTACCGCACGAGAGCGGCGGACTCCGCCCCCTCGGTCTCCTGCGTCATACGCAGGACGAGATCGTGGTCGTCGGGCTGAAGCGTGTCCTCGTACACCTCGGGTTCGGTGCCCGCCCAGGCACGTGTCCGTGCCAACTTCTTCACGTCCCGGAACAGGTAGAAGAGTTCATCGGTGACGGCACGCACCCGCTCCTCGGGGGCCTCCCTCAGAATGCGCAGGTATTCCTCCGCCAGTCGTTGCCGTACGCCCTGGAAAGCATGGGGAGCACGCCAGCGCAGGTCCGCCATCAGCGTCTCGCGGGCCGCGTCGTGCGGGTACAGGCCCCGGGCGGAGGATTCCATGAAGGGAAGCTCACGAAGCCATGCGAAGAGGGTCGCGGCATCTCCGTCCGCGAGGACGGCGGCGAGGAGTTCCTCACTGGTGGCGGGGGCCTGCGCCGCCACCTCCAGAGCCCGGCGGTGCGCCGCGGTGGGCACCTCGCCGATCAGCCCCGCCATGAGAGTGCGCAGGACCGTGGCCGACGGCGTCCAGTTGTCGTCCGCCCGGCCGGATGAGTCGGCCGCGGCCGCCAGCGTCAGGGCCAGGGGATTGCCTCCGGCGAAACGCAGCACCCCCTCCAGCCGTTCCGGCCGCACGGACGACGCCTTCAACAGCGCTCGGGCCTCGTAGGGGTCCAGCGGGCCGAGTTCCCGCACCGACAGCAGGCCGGCCCAGGCCGGATCCGCGGTCCACTGCGGCTGCGGGGCGAGGCGCCCCGCGACGACGGCCAGCGCACCGTTCGCGGCCCGGGGCAGAAAACGCTGCCACAGCCAGCTTTCCAGCCACTGGCAGTGCTCGAAGGAATCGATGAACAGAACGCAGCCGGAATGTTCCAGAAAGGGCGCGGCGGCCTTCTCCAGATCCGCCGGATCCCGACCGATGAAACGGCCGTCGAGCTCGACCGTAGGACGTCCCGAAGCGCGCGCCCGGTCCCCCAGGGAACGCATCAGAGCCGATTTCCCGATGCCGCCGGGACCAAAGAGATAAAAGACCGGAGAGGCGTCGGAATCACCGGCCAAGGCGTTGCCGAAACAGGCCAGTTCCTCCTCGCGGCCGACGAAGGCATTCGCCCGCGCCCTGCTGAGTCTGTCTCCCAGTGAATGTCCCATTTTCCCTGCCTCCGCTGTGCCTGCCACGAAATTCCCGCCCCGGGCGGAACCACGGGGCGAGCGACTGCGGGCGGCGCCGTTGCCCCCGTACGGTCAGCTGCAGCGGTGCGTGCTCACGCTGCGCGAGGAGCCTAAAGGCGTCGTTCGTTCCCGGCGACCGCGCCGCCCGCCGGCCGAGGACGCGCGGCGGGCCGGGTGAACCGGAAGCCGCACCTCACCGTTGTTCTCGGCGGAACGTCGGCGACGGGTGGGATGCCGGGGAACGGATCCTTTCGTGCGCAGTGCGCGACACCGTACGAAATCGGGACATCGCACCCGTCCATGACGTCCCGTCACCGTTCATCACAACCAGAGGCGTTATGACGCACTTCACAAACCGGTTCTCCCACGCGTACCGGACAGCCGCGGCGATCGCCGTGGCCGGGGCCACGGTGTTGTCCCTCGGGGCTCCCGCCGCCATCGCCCGGACGCAGGCCGCCGCATCGGCGGACGGCCCCAACTACGTCGCCCTCGGCGACTCCTACGCCTCGGGCGCCGGACTGGCCGGGGTCACGGACACCGAGTGCGACCGCACCACCGCCGGTTACGGCGCCGTCGTCTCCCGGACCTCGGCGGGCGCGGGCCGTACGTTCAAGAACGTCACCTGCAGCGGTGCCACCACGGCCGCCCTGTGGAATTCACAGGGTTCCAAGCCCGCGCAGCTGAACGCTCTCACGCCCAACACCAAACTCGTCACGTTGACGTTGGGCGGCAACGACGTCGGCTTCACAGGCGTGCTGACGACGTGTGTGCTCGTGGCCTCCTCGGACCCGGCAGGAAGCCCGTGCAAGAAGTACTTCACAGCGGGCGGCAAGGACGTGCTGGGTGAACGCATCAACGCGGTCGAAGGCCGTGTGCGGGACGCCCTCACCGACATCCGCCGGCGCAGCCCCGACGCGAAGGTGATCGTGGTCGGTTACCCGGCCATCTTCCCGGACAGCGGTGTCGGTTGCGCCGAAGTCCCCTTCGCCAAGGGCGACTTCTCCTTCCTGCGGGACGTCACGAAGAAGCTCAACCGGGCGTTGCAGCGCCGGGCGACGGCCGGCGACAGGGCCGTGCGGTTCGCGGACACCTACGCGGTCACCGTGGGGCACGACATGTGTCAGCCCCGCGACACACGGTGGATCGAGTCCCTGAACCCGGGCAAGGACACCCTGGCGGCCCACCCCAACTCGGTCGGCCAGTTCGCGATGGCGACAGCCGCGTACGCGGAGATCCTCAAGCCGTAGCCGTCGTCCCGCCGTGGGGCCGGTGCCTTCGGGCGCCGGCCCTTCGCCTTTGTCGTCGCCCTCGCGGCCGGCGGGCCGGATCGTCACGGCCACCGGCCCGGTCGGCTTCACCTTCCGCGTGCATCGCGGCGGAACACCGCGAGTGAGCGGACGATGAACACGAAACGGGCGGCGGACCGGTCTGCCGAGTGAACACCGGTCGGTCCCACAGTGGGTGCATCGCCGGTACGCAGGTATGCCGGTACGTCGGTACGTCGGTACGTCGGTACGTCGGTACGTCGGTACGTCGGTACGTCGGTACGTCGGTACGTCGGTACGTCGGTAGGAGGAGATGACGCGATGCGTGTGCTGGTGGTGGGAGCGGGTCCGCTCCTCGGGCGGGAGCGAGTGCCGCGGCGGCCGTACGTCGTAGGTGCCCCCTGAGGCCCCGTCCGGGCCGCCGGCGGGTGCAGACCAGGGCAAGGCTGCTGTCGGCCGCCTTCCCGGTGTTCGCGGCAAAAGGCTTCGGCAGGGTCTCGATCGAGGAGATATGCACGGGAGCAGGCTTCAGCCGGGGGGCTTTCTACTCGAACTTCGACAGCCTGGAGGAACTGTTCCACGAGCTGTACGAGGAGCGCGCGGCGGTGCTGTGCCGCCGCGTTGCCGGAGTGTTCCTCGAAGCCGAAGCCGAAGCCGAAGCCTGGGCTGAAGCCGACGCCCGGGACGGGGCCGGGGCCGACGCCGGGGACGGGGCCGAAGGCGGGGACGGGGCCGAAGGCGAAGGCGGAACCTCGACCGACGTCTCCCGCCTGACCGGACGGCTGGCGCGGCTGATGCTGGCCGAACGGGAGTGGCTTCTGCTCGAGAGCGACTTCCGGGCACACGCCGCCCGCCACCCGGCGGCGGCACGGGTGTACTCCGTCCGACGCGGGCGGCTGGCCGAGGCCCTCGCGCGAGGGCCGGCCGCACTCACCGGGAAGCGCACGCCGCCGTACGGCACCGGCTCCTGCGAGGAGGCGGCCCGATTGGCCTTGGAGGCGTACGACGCGGTGACCGCGCAACTGGTTCTGGACGGGGACGCCGAACGCGCCCATGAGCGGTTCCGCTGCTTGCTCTCGCGGGCGTGGACGAGGAGCGGCGCGGAGGCCTGCCGGCGGCTCCCCCCGTCCGGTCAGGGGGCGTCCCCGGTCGGGTGCCCGTAGATCTCCTGCCGCCACAGCGCGTCGCTCAGCCGGGCGATGCCACCGGTCAGATGCCTGCGATAGGTGCTGAACGGCAGCCCCAACCGCTCGGCGACGGCCTGCTGGGTGGGCATGCCCTTGCTGAGGTAGGTCGCCGACAGCGCCCGGTAGTACTTCTCCCCGCCGCGTTCCGCGCGCAGACCCTCGACGGCGCTCACCAGCACGTCCGGCAGCTTCCGGTCCGTGCCCTCCACCAGCCGGCTGCGCGTCAGCGGGTTGCGCTGCCAGTCGTGCGGGCGGAACAGGTCCCGGAGCGCGTCGCGCAGCGCGGCGTCGAACTCGGGCCGCGACAGCACGGTGAACTCGGCGCCCCGGCGCCCCTCCCCGCCGCCCGCGTCCGCCGCCCGCGGGCCGCCCTGGACATGGGACATCATCAGCCGGGTCTTCTCCTCCGCCCAGGCCCACACCGGCTGGACCCGCCAGTCGATGGCGAACAGGGTGTAGGTCAGGGCGCCGACCTGCGGCCGTTCCGGTACGGGGTGCAGGCCGAGGCTGGTCAGGTACGGCGTCCAGAACGCGCCCGACCGGACCACGATGTACATCCACGCCACCCGGCCCTCGGTGTGGGCGACCTCGGCCAGCGTCCGCCACTGGTGGAGGTTCTCCACCGGCGAGATCTTCGGGTACTCCGGCGACGTCACCGAGAAGCGGGCCACCGCCACGTGTTCCCCCTCCCGCAAGGGCTGTGTGGCGCGCGCGTGGTTCCAGACCGCCTCGGCCACCGGGTCGGCGTGTTCGTGCGGGGACTCGGTGAGCCGCAGCCAGGCCGAGAAGCCCACCGCCTTGTCCTCGCGCGCCGTGCGGCACACCCGGAACGCGTCCGGCTGCCGTTCCAGCCAGGCACGTGCCAGGGCGGCCGACTCCCGGCCCTCGACCTCGGTCGCCAGCGCCTCGACACGGAGCCGGTCGTCCGGCCGGTACGAGGTCAGCCGGACGTCGCCGGCTCCCTGCCAGCTGTTGAAGTCGGACATGTACCGGTCGTCGCGGTACAGGTAGAGAAGGGAACGCACGGCGGACAGCGTCCCGTTCACAGGAGACGTACGGATCTGCTCGAACAGGTGGCGGCCGAGGCGACCGTGCAACTGGGCGTAGCCGTCCGGGTCGCGCCAGCGCAGGTCCTCCTCCAGTGCCTGGCGGACCACGTCGTGCGGGAAGAGGCCGTCCTGCGTGGACTCGATGAACGGAAGCTCGCGCAGCCAGGCGAACATCGCCACGGCGTCCTCGCCCAGGACGACCCGCAGCAGTGTCTCGGTGGTCACATGAGCGCGGGCGCACACCTCCAGGGCCCGGCGGTGCACCGGCGAGGGCACCTCGCCCACCAGCCGGGACAGCAGGGTCCCCACCACGTCCAGGCTGGGCTTCCAGCGGGTGGCGCGAGCAGGTTCCCGGATCGCCACGGCGGCCGCCAGGGCCAGAGCCAGCGGATGGCCGCCGGTGAAGGCCAGCAGCTCCGCCTGACGGTGCCGGGGCACTCCACGCGCGTCCAGGAGGGCGGTGGCCTCGTCCTGGGACAGGTTGCGCAGGGCCACGCAGTGCAGCAGGTCCGCCCATCCCGGATCGGACGTCCACTCGGCATCCGGCGCCCGGCGTCCCGCGACCACCGCCACCGCGCCGTCCGGCAGCCGCGGCAGGAACCTCTCCCGCAACCACCCCTCCAGTCCCTGGCAGCGTTCGAAGGTGTCGATGAGCAGAACGGTGTTCTCGCCCGTGAGGGCCGCTTCGGCCTCCTTCTCGAACGCCTCGGGCGTCGGCTGGGTGATCCGGCCGTCGACCTCCAGCACCTGCCGGCCGGCCGCCCGCGCCTCGGCCGCGAAGCGGCGCAGCAGCATCGACTTGCCCATGCCGCCGGGCCCGTGGACGAAGAGCACGGCAGGAGCCCGCTCGTGACCGGCCAGGGCGGAGCGGAAGACGGCGAGCTCCGCCACCCGCCCGGTGAAGACCCGGTCACGTCCCCGCTGCAGGCGGCTCGCCATGACATTCGTACCGCCGTCGGTCACGGGAGCCCCTTCCGGCCGTCGCCGTACCTCCGACGGCGAACTCGATGCTGGTCGTCGGTCACATTCTCGCCCACCCGGTCAGGCTGCCGCGGCGACGGTGGCGCGCCCACGGCGGACCGGGGCCGTCCACCTGTCGTCCTGGTCGGCAGAGCGCACACGTCCCGCACTGTCCTCGAGCTCTGCGGGGGCTGGACGAAGGCGTTGAGTGCGTCTGCCGCAACCGGGGCGCATCCGAACGCGTCCGTACGGCGCTCCACGGCATCGGGACCGTCGTCGTGGGTGTCGGACGCCGGTGACCGTCGTCCGGCGCCGCTCGACGGCCGAGTGCACGGCCGACCGTTTCGCGGGCCCGTCCGGGGAGGCCGGCTTCCCGGCGGAACACGGCTGCCCGTCCGCACCACGCGTGTGCCGCGGGCGTGCGCCTCGCCGACCGGTCGCGAATCGGGGTGTGCCCGCCCACCTGCTCACAGCAGCAGGGGCCGCGAGCAGGTGGGGCACCCTCCACCCTCCACCCTCCCCCCTCACCCTCAGGCTCGGCTCCGGCCGTTGCAGCGGCCCTCAGCGGCTGGCGGTGGCGAGTGCTTCGGCGTACTGCTCGTCGGTCACGGGCTCCAGCCAGGTGGTGCCGTCGCCGTCGGCATCGCCGACGACCATGGCGATGTGCGCCATGAGGTGGTGTCGGCCCCGCCTTCGTGCGCAACGGCCGCATGGACATCCTCGGCACCAACGCGCTCGCCCGTGCCTTCCACAGCGACGTCCACGCCGACGTCCACAACCAGGCGAACCTGGCCCGCTTCGGCTTCCTGGACCCCGCGTCCCGTCGCTCCTACCCCGACTGGGACCTGGCCGCCGACATCACCTTGACGTCACACACCTCGGAAAGACGAAAGGGCGGCGAGCGGGGTGGGCCGGCGAACGCGAGGTCGGCGCCCCCTGGAGACGAGGTCCGCGCACCGCGCGTCCATGGCGCACCCCATGCAGCAGACGGCCCCTCCTCCGGACAGGAAGGGCCCCTGATCATGGCCGTTTCCGCATACGCCTGCGCCTACGCGGGATCCAGCACGGGCCTCGCGGGGAGCCCGCCGTTCTTCTCGCAGCGCAGTTCCTCGGCCATGGCCAATGAGAAGGAGTGGGCCACGGTCACGTAGGCGTCCTTCAACGCCTCGACGTCGCCCTCGGGCTCCTTCGGCGTACCCCAGCGCTCCGCGCCGATGACGATGTGGGCCGCTGTCGTCGAGCCGGCAAACCTGTCGCTCCGGCACGCGAACTGAACGTACGCCATGTCCGCAGCCGCCAAAGTCTCCTCCCCCATCTTCAGTACGGTGAACTTCGGGGCCGGGGCGCCCGTCGGAAGACCGTCGGCGAGCCTCCAGGTGATTCTGAGCTCGAAATCCGGCGCGTCGGCGGCCGTGTATACACGGCAGATGTCCTCACGCCCCGTGGTGGACAACGGCCACGCCTCGACAAGGACCTTCGCGGCCTGCGCGACGGTGGACTTCTCCGCCGTTGTCCCGAACCGCGACGACCCTGTGATCACCTTCAGCGCCCTGGACGCATCGGCAGACACAGTATTGCCACCGCAAAGTTGCGTCCCCGCCACAGCCTTGTCGGCCGTCTCCCCCTCTCCGTCCCCTCCACAACCGGTGGCCCCGAGACACAACAAGCCGGCCATGGCCGCGGCAAGGAGTCCCGCGCGTACCGACCTACGACCTATCACTGTCCGCATCCTTACGTGTCCTCGAGCGTCGACCGGCCTCAGCCGGTCTCCGGGCCGTTGCCCTGCTGGTTCTCCCGGTCGTTGCCGACCCCGTACCCGATCAGCATCGATTCGCGTAGGTCCTGCGCGAACGCGCTCCTGTAGGGGTCCGTCACGTTCCGCTGCAGGAACTCCTCCATCGGGGCCTCGGCCATGCTCTCACCGGCGGAGTAGATGCTCTTCCTCTCCTCATCGGTGAGTTCCTCCATCTTCTCCTTGTGCTCATCCACCGAGTTGTCGGAGATGTCGCCGACCATCTGGCCCACGACCTGTTCGAGAGCACCACTGGCGGTATCGGTCGCCAGCGGGATGAGTACCGCGGCCGTGCCCACGGCCGCGGTGGCGGGCAGGAACGCGACGCCCGCTGCGATGCCCGCCGTGGCCCCGAACTCGACCCAGCCCGCCCGCTTGGCGACCGCCTTCTCGTAGTCCTCGTGGGTCTTGAGGTTCGTCGCCTCCACCTGGTCGGCCCGGGACTGGTCGAGCATGCCCTGCACCTCGGCGCCCACGCGCACGGTCGCCCTGGCGGCGCCCTCGTGGATCTTTCCGTCCGGGCCCACTGTCCCTTCCAGCACGCTGCGGGTGTAGACCTGCTCCGCGGTCGAGACCGTCGCGTAGGCGTCCGGGTGCTGGCCCAGGGTGCTGAGGAAACTCCGGGCGACGCTCCGCCCGTTCATGTCCGTGGTGTCCGCGAAGTCGATGTGCCCGTCCGGGTTCCTGCCCGGGGCGAACACGCTGTCCGGGTCGTTCTTGTCCAACGCCCAGTTGATGTCGTCGATGTAGCCGGCGCCCATGACGCCCAGGCTGTCGGCCATCGCCTCGTGCTTCTTGAGCAGCCCCGGGTCCGCACCGTACTTCTCCATGACCTGCTGCATGACCGCGGCGTTGTCCGCGTCCCGCACCACGCCGGCGTCCGGATGCCCTGCCGGGTAGCCGAGTGTCGCCGCTTCCAGGGCGTGGCCGAGGGCGTCGGGCATCTGACCGAGCGACGCCTCGAGCTCCTTCTGGTCGAGCGAGTTGACGTCGGGGAAGGACTCCCACTTCTCGTTGCCGAAGAAGTCGAGGTAGTTGTCGATCCGCTCGCCGTCCTTGTTCTTGCCGAGGTCGGCCGTGGCGCCGTGGTCGACCGTGCCGTCCTCGTTGTACGCGGTCGGGGGGTCGGTGAAGAACTTCTTGGCCGCTTCCGGACTGTTGCCGAGCGCCTCCAGCATGGCGGTGGCCGGGTCGTAGCCGGCCCCGTTCACGCCGGAGGGGTTGAACGGGTTCTTGAAGGGACTGTTCACCACCTTGTTGTCGGCGAACATGTACGGGTCCTTCTGGTGCAGCTGCGCCACGTGTTCGGCGATCGGGTTGAGGAACTTCGCGTCGTAGTTCCCATACCGCATGATCCCGCCGAGCAGCTGGTATCCGAACGGCCCGCCGTAGTCGTGCTTGGCCAGCGGAATGCGCTCCGTGCCCAACTTGCGGAGCTCCGGACCCCACTTGTCGGTGAATTCCTTGTCGTGGGAGGCGGTGGCCAGGTTGAGGCCGAGGTTCTTCTGCAGCTCCTGGACGTCCTTGAGTCGCTCCGGGTCGACCTTGCCGTACTCGTACGTGTCCGTGGAGAGCTGGCCGAAGAACGCGAGCGACTTCTCGGGGCCGAGCTTCTCGTAGAAGCCCTTGGAGAACTCCACCGACGAACTGTTGTCCTTCAGCAGCTCGTTGAGCTGCTGAAGTTCGGCGTGTGTGATGTCCCGGCCCTTGGCCGCCAGAGCGGCGGCGCGGGCGGCCTCCTCCTGGTCCAGCTTCGTGTACGTCGGAGCGCTGAAGTCCTTGCGGTCGGTGACGTTGGCCTCGAGGGTGTTCTTGAGGGCGAGGTCGGTGTCGTTGCAGTTGTCGACGATGAGGTCGATCCTCTTCTGCCACGACTCGATGTTCCGCTTCTCCTCCCGCAGGAGCTCGCTGTAGTCGGGGTCGTGCCGCGCCGCGGGGATCTCGGACAGCGGGTTCCGCGCCGTGACCTTGCCGTTGCCGTCCACGCGGATACCGGCCGCGGGCCCCTCGTGGTCCCGGATGTCGACCAGGTCGTCCTTGGCCTTCTTGATGGCCGTGTAGCCCTCTTCCAGGATCCGCTTCACACCCTTGGCCTCGGCCGCGGCGTCCGCGAACTCCTTGGCCGTCTTGCCGATGAACGCCTTGGTGACCCCCGCGTTCACACCTTCCCAGGCCGCGCCGTCCGCCTTGGCCTTCATCCCGTCGGCGGCGTCGGTGGCGAGCTTGTCCAGCTTCCCCGCCATCTCCGACCAGTCGTCGACGGCGGCCTTCAGCTTCGCCACCGGGGCGTCGATTATGTCCTCGTACTTCAGCATGTGGCGCGCTCCCCCGAGCCCTATTTCATGTATTCCGTGAGGACGGATATCCGCATCAGATCTCCCTCGATCTTCGCCTCGTCCTTGGCGTGCTGGGCCTTGCTGTAATCCAGGTGGTTCGAAATCTGCGCGCAGGCGTCCAGCAGTGTCTTCAGGTGGGTCTGCCAGAAGTCATGCACCTTCAGCACGGCCGAACCGCTCACGAAGTTCCCGTTGGTCAGCGCCGTCGCCGCGTCGAACGTGGAGGAACGGGCGATGTCGCCCTCCTTGGCCAGCCGTCCCAGCAGGTCATAGGCGTCATTGCCGATAGCGCCGAGGTCGTCCCGATTGACCACCAGGTCGCTCCCGGCACCACCGCCTCCGCCGCCTTCGGCCGGAATGCTGTTGGTCTGCATCGCGATCCGCTTGGCCGCCGCCGCGCGCAGTCCGGCCCATTCTTGCTCGAACGTCACGAATTCCCCCAAGTCCATCCGGTCAGGCCACTCCACCGTACCGGCACGGCCACCGACCTGATCACCTGTCGCCTGCATCGTCTCCCGCCCTCGGTCCCGTCCGGGCTTCCGGTCGGCGTGGCCGCCCAGCGGCTGGGCGAGTCGGACCGAGCCGCGCAGAACCAGAGGGTCGTCCCGTCGGTCGTGAGGCGGCCCGAAGTCCGAAGGCCCCCGAGAAGGCCGTGGTCATCCGTCGATGGCACACCGCGCATCAGGTGGCTTCGGCCGGGACCCGTCCCGCTCGGATGGCATCGACCAGGGCTCGGTGGTCCTTCTCGTTCTGGTCCGCGTAGAGCTCGGCGAAGGTCACCAGCGCGCGGTCGAAGGCGTCGCCGCCGCCCAGGTAGGCGGCGATCGCGATCCGGTCACCGGAGCGGGCGTGGGCGCGGGCCAGTGTGGCGCCGCACAGCCGGCCGAACAGGGCCATCCGCTTCGGCGACATGTTCTCGGCCACGGCGATGCCCTTCCAGTCCCGCAACTGGCGTATGTAGAAGTCCCGCCGCTTGCCGTCCATGCCCTGGACGCGTTCCCAGCCCAGGAAGATGTCGCTGGTGGCCTGCATGAGCCGCTGGCCGGCGACGACGCGCTCGCCCTGCGTGCGGAAGGCGCTGCCGCCGACGTAGGGCGCCAGGACCGACTCGTCGGCCTCCTTGGCCTGGAGGAACAAGGGGTCCGCGTCGTCCTTGCCGAGCAGCAGGATGATCCAGCAGCGGGTTCCCACACTGCCCACGCCGACCACCTTGCGGGCGATGTCCGCGAGGCGGTACTGCTCCAGCAGGAACCGGCGGTCCGTCTGCAGGGTCCGGCCGTAGCGCTCGATCAGGTGGCCGATCTCCTTCTCCAGGTCGCCGCGTTCCCTGTCCGGCAGCAGGTCCTGGAGCCGCACCAGCAGCGGTGGGTCGGCGGCGATCCGACGCCGGCCGTCGATGACGTGCGTGAGCTTGTCGAAGACCTGCAGCGTGTCATGGGCGCGGGCCTGCTTCTCGGTGTGCGCCAGGCGGTCGCGCTGTCCGGCGCTCAGCATCGGGGCGAACTGCTGCCGCAGCTCGTCCATGTCGAAGCGGGTGTACCAGACGTCGAGATTTCCCATTCCGGCGAAGGCCCGCATGCGCTCGCGGTAGGACCGCACGGTCGCCCGCACCACCGACGCCCGCTCCTTGGCGCTGAAGCCGTTCGCCCGGCCCGCGATGACGAAGCTGGCCGACAGCCGTTTCACGTCCCATTCCCAGGGCCCGGGCAGCGTCTCGTCGAAGTCGTTGATGTCGAACATCAGGTGGCGCTCCGGCGAGGCCAGCAACCGGAAGTTCAGCATGTGCGCGTCGCCGCAGCACTGCACCCTGAACCCGCTGCGCGGTGTCTCCGCGAGGTCGGCGGCCATGACGGCGGCGGCCCCGCGGTAGAAGCGGAACGGTGCCTCGCTCATCCTGCCGTAGCGGATCGGGACGAGTTCCGGCACCCGCGTCGCGGACTGCTTCTCGATGATCTCCACCGGGTCCGTGCGCTTCGGTGGGGGCATGAACTCGGCATGGCTGGAACGGGGAACGTCGGCGCGTGCGGCCTTGCCGCGGGCGGCCCGCTCCTGCGGGGTGAGGTCCCGGGTGTCGACGCCGGAAAGGTGGTTCTCGATCATTGCTGAGCCTCCACTGCGGGTCGGCCGGCGTTGTGCGGGGCTTCACGAGGCCGTCGGGCACCCCACCGCGGGTACCGCGTGATATCCGCCCCGGTCCGCTGACCGGCCGGGGCGGCGCCCGCGGTGTCCTGCTCTCCGGAGGGGTATGTGCGGGTCAGTGGAGGACCTTCTCCTTGGCCCGGCGGTACTCCTCGTCGGTGAGGGCGC
>NZ_JBIVKQ010000044.1:0-25996 GCF_044750845.1 Streptomyces sp. NPDC088766
CGTGCCGTGCGGACGCTCGGCAGTGCCCTCCGAGCGCGGGAAGAACTCGTACCAGGAGCCGTACAGCGCCCGCTCCCGCTCCACCAGCAGGGGCAGCGTCTCGGACTCGGTGACCAGCTCCCGCACCGGATGGCGGGCCAGGACCACGTCCACCTCGGGGTCGAGCGCCGCCGCCAGCCGGGAGGCCGCGGGACGGGCCTCGTCGCGCAGGGCGTCGACCGCGGCGAGCAGGACGTCCCGCTTCGCCCGGGCGTCGGCGTCCGCCTCGGGCACCCCGGCGGCGGCGCGCTCGTACAGCCGGGCGCCCTCCTCCAGGACCAGGTCGGTGTCGATGCCCGCGGGGATCTTGATGCGCGCGTGGTGCCGCCAGGTGCCGACCGGGTCGCCCCAGGCCTCCACGGTGTACGTCCAGCGGCCCGGCTCGTCCGGGGTGACGTCGGCGCCCCAGCGGTCGGTGCCGGGGGCCAGCTCGCGCATCGGCGTCCAGGGGCCGGGGCGGCCGTCGGGGCCGCGCAGCACGACGTTGGCGGCGACGGCGTCGTGACCCTCGCGGAACACGGTGGCCGAGACCTGGAACGTCTCTCCGGCGACCGCCTTGGCGGGGCGGCGGCCGCGCTGGACGACCGGCCGGACGTCGAGGACGGGTATGCGCCCCACGGCCGTCCCGTCACCCGCGGAGGATCGCTCCGGGGCCGGCGGTCCGGCGGCGGCGGGACGCACGGGGGGTGGTGCCGCGGTGCGAGGGGGTGTCGGGGGTGCTGACGAGTGGTGCGTGGCGGGCATGACCGCTCCTGTCCGCATCAACGAGGGTGGGCGGATGGATGTGGGGAGGTGGGTCCTGCGACATACGTACGGGGTGGTTCCGGGTGGTGCGGGGGTGTGCCGGGAACCGGGCGCGCCGGGGCGCGGTCCGGCAGCCGGGTGCCGGGGTCGGGCGCGTCGCACGGCGTGCTCTCGTCGTACGGCGTGCTCTGGTCGTACGGGTTCTGTACCGGAGGAGCCTTCCCACCCTATTCGGGTGAGCAATCCGGCACGTTGTTAACTGGTCGCGCGCATGTATTCATGAAGTCTTGCCTCTTCCGTGGGGCATTTCCGGTGAGCGCGGCACCCGCCGGAATTCGTCCGGCGAAGTGGGAACCCGGCCGGACACCTTGCCGTTCGCGACCCTCGAGACCAGGTCCTTTTCCACCGGCGAAGGGTCCCTCGGGTGCGCGGCCGGAGACGGTGCGGTCACGTCCGCGACGTACGGTGGCGCCGCAGCCGTACCGGAAGCCGCACCGGAACAGGTCGCGTGTCCCGTGTCGCTCGTGTGCCCCGTCGCGCCGGTGAAAATCCCCGGGGCGTTTCGTGGTGCCCCGGGGTGAACGGGCCGAGCGCCGATCCATGGTCCGGGTTCCCCTCCTCGGCTCGGTGCGTGGCGGCGGTGCCGGGTGCGACCCCCGCAGCCTCTCGTGCGGCGCGAAGTGTCACAAGGTGGCCCGTGGGGGTGGAATCGGCCATAAAGGGGCGCACTCGGGGGCTCCAGAGCGCCGGGCAGGGCGGCAGCGGGGGCCGGGCGGGCCGGCCGGGCCGCCCCGGGGCCGTCCGGCGGCGGCCGGTGTCGTCCGGTGTGGCGTGAAAAGACCCGTCGGCGGCCGAAAGCGCGGGTCCGGCGGCGGCGGCCTCCAGCAAGTCCGGCACCGACGCCGGTACCGTCGTCAGAGACGTTGACGCACACTGCCGTGCGCCACTTCCTCACGCACGCCGAGGTGGAATGTGAAGGCGATCCGTCGATTCACTGTCCGACCCCTTCTTCCCGAACCCCTCCGGCCGCTCAGTGATCTCGCGCGCAACCTGCGCTGGTCATGGCACGCGGAAACCCGTGAACTCCTCCAGCAGGTCGACCCCGATCACTGGGCGGCCTCGGGCGGCGACCCCGTACGGCTGCTCGGAGCCGTGGACGCGGCACGCCTCCAGGAACTGGCCCGGGACGACCGCTTCCTGGGCCGGCTGACCGCCGCCGCCGACGATCTGCACGCCTACCTGACCGGCGACCGCTGGTACCAGCAGCAGTCCACCGAGCTGCCCGCCGCCGTCGCCTACTTCTCCCCCGAGTTCGGTGTCACGGCCGCCCTGCCCCAGTACTCCGGCGGCCTCGGCATCCTCGCCGGCGACCACCTCAAGGCCGCCAGCGACCTGGGCGTCCCCCTCATCGGGGTCGGGCTGCTCTACCGGCACGGCTACTTCCGCCAGACCCTCTCCCGCGACGGCTGGCAGCAGGAGCACTATCCCGTCCTCGACCCCAACGAACTGCCGGTGACCCAGCTGAAGGAGCAGGACGGCACCCCCGCCCAGGTCTCCCTCGCCCTCCCCGGCGGAAAACAGTTGCACGCCAGGATCTGGCTGGCCCAGGTCGGCCGGGTGCCGCTGCTGATGCTCGACTCCGACGTCGAGGAGAACGACCCCGGCGAACGCGGGGTGACCGACCGGCTCTACGGCGGCGGCAGCGAGCACCGGCTGCTCCAGGAGATGCTGCTCGGCATAGGAGGTGTCCGGGCGGTACGCGCCTACTGCCGGCTGACCGGGCACGCCCCGCCCGAGGTGTTCCACACCAACGAGGGGCACGCCGGGTTCCTCGGCCTGGAGCGGATCGCCGAGCTGTGCGACGAGGGGCTCGACTTCGACTCCGCCCTGGAGGCGGTCCGGGCCGGAACCGTCTTCACCACCCACACCCCCGTCCCGGCCGGCATCGACCGCTTCGACCGCGAACTGGTCGCCCGGCACTTCGGACCCGGCGCCGAACTCCCGCGCATCGACGTCGGCCGCGTCCTCGCCCTGGGCAGGGAGACCTATCCGGGCGGCGAGCCGGGCCTGTTCAACATGGCCGTCATGGGCCTGCGCCTCGCCCAGCGCGCCAACGGCGTCTCCCTCCTGCACGGCCAGGTCAGCCGGGAGATGTTCGCCGGCCTGTGGCCCGGCTTCGACCCGGAGGACGTGCCCATCACCTCCGTCACCAACGGCGTGCACGCCCCCACCTGGGTCGCGCCCGAGGTGCTGCGCCTGGGCGCCCGGCAGATCGGCGACCGGCGTGCCGAGGACGCGCTGAGCGTCGGCGGCTCCGACCGTTGGGACTCCGTCGCCGAGATCGCCGACGAGGAGATCTGGAACCTCCGCCGCGACCTGCGCGGGCAGCTCGTCACGGAGGTACGGGACCGGCTCCGCGCCTCCTGGCGGCAGCGCGGCGCCGGCACGGCCGAGCTGGGCTGGATCGACGGCGTGCTCGACCCCGACGTCCTCACCATCGGGTTCGCCCGCCGCGTCCCGTCGTACAAACGGCTCACGCTGATGCTGCGGGACCGCGACCGTCTGACGGACCTGCTGCTGCACCCCGAGCGGCCCGTCCAGATCGTCGTTGCCGGCAAGGCGCACCCGGCGGACGACGGCGGCAAACGCCTCGTCCAGGAACTGGTCCGGTTCGCGGACGACCCGCGCGTCCGCCACCGCATCGTCTTCCTCCCCGACTACGGCATGGGGATGGCCCAGAAGCTGTACCCCGGCTGCGACATCTGGCTGAACAACCCGCTGCGCCCGCTGGAGGCCTGCGGCACGTCCGGGATGAAGGCGGCCCTCAACGGCTGCCTCAACCTCTCCGTCCTGGACGGCTGGTGGGACGAGTGGTTCCGGCCCGACTTCGGCTGGGCCATCCCCACCGCCGACGGCTCCGGCACCGACACCGACCACCGCGACGACATCGAGGCGGCGGCACTGTACGAGCTGCTGGAGCAGCGCGTCACCCCGCGCTTCTACGAGCGCGGCGCGAACGGCCTGCCCGACCGCTGGATCGAGATGGTCCGCCAGACCCTCACCCACCTCGGCCCCAAGGTGCTGGCCGGCCGCATGGTCCGCGAGTACGTCGAACGGCTCTACACCCCCGCCGCCCAGGCCCACCGGGCCCTGGACCCCGACGCGGCCCGCGACCTCGCCGCCTGGAAGGCGAAGGTGCGTGCCGCCTGGCCCGCCGTCACCGTCGACCACGTCGAGACCTCCGCGACCGCCCCGACCGCCGAACTCGGCACGACCCTCGCCCTGAGGGTCCGCCTGCGCCTGGGCGACCTCACCCCCGACGACGTCGAGGTCCAGGCCGTCTCCGGCCGCGTCGACGCCGAGGACCGCATCACGGACGGCACGGCCGTCCCCCTGAAACCGGTGGGCGGCCCCGACCTGGAGGGCAACTGGCTCTACGAGGGCCCCCTCTCCCTCGACCGCACGGGCCCCTACGGCTACACGGTCCGCATCCTCCCCGACCACCCGCTGACCGCGTCGGGCGCGGAACTGGGACTGGTGGCGGTGCCTTCGGAGGAACTGGTGGAGGGGGCGGGGGTGTTGATGCGGTAGGGGGTTTCCGGTTCTTCGTCCCTATCTCTTCTTCGTCTCTTCGTCGCCGGGGCTCGGGGGAGTCCCGGCGACGGCCGTTCACTGTCGCTGTTGCTTTCGGACAGCGGGCTGCCGTCCACGATCAGCACGCTGTCCTTGGCACGTCCGACGTGCCCGGCGGACGAGCATGCCGGCCGACATCCGTCGATCATTCATGGGACAGCGCCTGGAAGCGGCCGGTCGAAGAACACCCCTCCTTGCGTGGTACGTCGTGGTACGTCGTGGTACGTTCGGAGCATGGCCGCAGACCCGAGTCAGTCCGAAGTCGTACCGCTCCGGGCGCTCAACCAGCCCAGCAAGATCGCGGAGCGGGTCGAAGCGGGGGCGACCCTGATCGTCACCCGGAACGGCCGGCCGATCATGGGCATCGTCCCGATAGAGCGTCTGGACGAGCCTGTCCATCAGTTCCGTACCGACCCCATGGGGGACCTGGACATCCCCGATCTCGACCTGCCCGCCGTCACGGACGAGGAGATCGGCGCCACCCTGCGCGGGATGGGAGGCGGCCTCGATGACTAGTGTGCCGGTCGCCATCGCCGACACCAACGGCCTCTACCGCGTCCTCGCGAAGAAGGATCCGCGTCACGCCGAGCACGTCGCCGCGCTCGCCCGCATCGGCCACTTGGTGGTCTCGCCCCTCGTCCTCGCCGAACTGGACTACCTCATCAGCGAGAAGAGCGGGAGCCGTGCGGCCGGCATCGCCCTCGACTTCATCGGCAAGCAGGCGGATCTTCAGCGATTCGAGATTCCGGATGTCGGCCCCCACTTCCGTACGGCCGTCAGCGTCGCTCAGGCCTGTCAGGATCTCGGAGGCGGCAAGGGCGTGGGTCTGACGGACGCCATGAACGCCGCCCTCGCCGCCGCCTACCGGACTGACGCCGTCCTCACCACGGACAAACACTTCCGCGTCGTACGCCCCCTGACCCGACACGACGCATTTCGGCTCTTGCCCGACGATCTCGACGGCTGACGCGTCCACGGGTCTCTTCAGCGTCCGCGCGGCCCTGGGCGGGTCCTTGAAGCGGTGCGTCAGGGGCGTACGAGCCGGGCGCCGCCGCGGTGAGGACGACGTCCGGCTCGTCGTTCTCGCAGAGGTGGACGTTTCCGGTGGGGAGACGGTGACGTGGACCCGGTCCGGCCCGTGACTACGGGTGCGGCTTCTCGCCCTTCGCCAGCATCGCCACGTACTTCTCGATGCGGCGCGCCCGGGTCTCGGCCTTCTTGGCGTCCTGGATCCGGTACAGGATCGCGTAGCGGTTCTGCCGGTCCAGCGTCCCGAAGAACTCCGCCGCGGCCGGGTCGGCGGCCAGGGCCGCCGCGAGGTCGTCCGGCACCGTGGCGGTCCGCACGCCGTCGTAGGCCGCCTCCCAGCGGCCGTCCGCCTTGGCGCGGTCGACCTCGGCCTGCCCCGGCGGACGCATCCGGCCCTGCTCGATCAGGGCGGTCGCCTTGTCCCGGTTGACCTTGGACCACCTGCTGCGCGGCTTGCGCGGAGTGAACCGCTGGAGCCACCACTGGTCGTCGAACGCGGCCTTCTGACCGTCGATCCAGCCGTGGCAGAGCGCCACGTCGAGCGCCTGGGCGTAGTCCAGCGCGACGATTCCGGGACCCTTCTTGCGAAGCTTGAGCCAGATGCCGGGCGAGACGGCGTGGTTCTCGCCGAGCCATGCCTCGAACGCCCCGGCGGATTCGAACGCGACGATCTCCAAGTCCTGAGTCACCCCGGCAGCGAACCACATCAGGCCGGTCCGCATGAGACTTTCGGGCACGGCCCCGGGTGTGGGGTGCCCGCGGTTCCTGCGTGATCGCCCCGGTCACGATCTTCTTGCGGTCGCCGGGAAGGGGCACACCCGGCTCGCGCTCCAACGCGCCCCAGTCCGCTTCTGGCAACGATGCGGGTCTTGCGGGCCCGAGGGACTCTGCCACGGTTTCCTCGGCGTCACGCGTCACCCTTGAGGCCCGATATCAGGGCACGCAGGCCAGGTGCCGTCGTAGTGAGGACGGTGTTTGGGTCGTCGCTCTCGCGGAGGTGGACGGTTCCGGTGGGGGAGGTGGCGACGTAGACGCAGTTCGAGCCGTCTCCGCTGAAGGAGGACTTCTGCCAGCTGAGGTCTTGCACGGCTGTTCCTTTCACAGGGACTGGATGCGGTGGTGGATGAAATCGCGTGACTCGGCGGCTGTCAGGGCGCAGGACTCCATGCGGTCGAGCACGGCTCGGTACTTGTCCAACTGCGCTGCCGCGTCGAGGAACTCGCAGGCGCCGTGGTGCGAGTCCAGCTGAACCGTGTCGAGTTGGGGTACCGGTCCCTCCGCATAGTCGAAGGACTGGCCGGTCGTGGGGAAATCGTTCGTCTCGAAGGGGATCACTCTGATCGTGACGTGGGGCAGTTCGCTCATGTCGATCAGGTGCTTCAGCTGCCCGCGAGTGACGACGGGGCCGCCGAAGCCCATGCGCAGGGCCGCCTCATGGATGATCGCCGTGTACGGCGCCGGGTTCTCCCTGTGCAGGACACCCTGGCGCTTCATGCGGTGGGTGAGGCGGTGTTCGATCTCGTACTGCCGCATGGGCGGGACCACGGCCTGGAAAAGGGCTCGGGCGTGGTCGGTGGTCTGGAGCAGTGCCGGGATGTGGAAAAGGAGAGCCACGCGTAGTGCAGTGGCGTGGTGCTCCAGTTCGGCCAGGTCGACGAGCGCAACCGGCACGTGATCGCGGTACTCCTCCCACCAACCGCGTGTACGACGGCCCGTCATGGCGGCAAGGGCGTCGACCAGCCTTCCGTCGGAGCAGTCGTAGCTGTGGGCCATCGAGCGGACCCGGTCGGCGCTTACTGGTGTGCGCCCCGTCTCGATCATGCTGATGCGCGCCTGGTTGACGCCGAGGAGTTGGGCGGCGCCGGTGGTCGAGAGCCCGGTGCGCTCACGGAGTTTGCGCAGTTCCGCGCCCAGCCTCCGCTGACGGAGCGTGGGGCTGTTGGTGGGCGGCACGGCGTCTCCTTCCTGGCCGCAAAGCGGCGTTCCATCCCTCACACGAGTGAAGGTTGGAGGATTACTGTTCAGTTTGTTAGAGGTATCTAACCATCTGCTCTACCGTGGTTGTCGCCGCTCAACAGCCCCAGCCCATAAGCCGGAAGCGCACCCACCAGGCACTGCCACCGCCCGGCGCGGGCCATGAGCGAGTCGTTCGATTCCCCTTTCCTCGGAGGAGTTCTCATGGTCACCGTAGCCCCGCCCGACACCTGGGTGTACGCCCTTCGGCTGCCGCACGACCCCCGCGCCGCACGGGTCGCACGTATGACCGTGCGGGCGGTGCTCCGCGGGCACGGGAGGGAGGAAGTGCTCGAAGCCGTCGAGCTGTTGGCCTCCGAGCTGGTCACCAACGCCTACCTGCACACCAGGGGGCCCGCCTCCCTGCGGATGACCGCCCTGAGCGACGGGCGGATCAGGGTCGGCGTGTGGGACAGCCATCCGTACGTCCCGGCGCCCTTCGCCAAGCCGCCCGGTGACCGGGTGCCGCCCGCCGGGACGGACCGGGAAGGCGGGCGCGGGCTGTACCTCGTGCAGGAGTACGCGGACTGGTGGGGCGGGTGGCCGCTGGAGGGCGGCCGGCTCGGACGGGGTGGGGGGAAGTTGCTGTGGTTCGAGGTCGGCGGGGCGGGGGTGGCCTCGGAGGGTGGGTCCTCTCGGTGACTGGAAGACAACTAGCCTCAGTTGAAGGTGACTTGAGCGGTCCGTTGTCAGTGGCCCCCGATAGGTTCTGCATGCTCCGCAGGTCGCAGAGCCCCGCCGCGCACCTCGTGGCCGGTACGACCGGCATGCCCGGACGACGTAGGGACACCCATGGAACCCGTATTCGCCGACTTCTCCACCGACCCGGCCCAGCTGTCGAACGCCGTGGTCGCCCACCACCGCTGCGGGATCGCCCCCTCGCACCTCGCGCTGGGCGCCGGCGGGTACATCAGGCTGGACTTCACGGTGGGGGAGCGGGAGGAGATCGCCGAGGCCGTCGTCGCGGTGACCGTGCTCGGTGCGGGTGCTCCGATGGACGTCCTGCTCAACGGCAAGGCGCTCGCCGAGCAGTTGGCGACACCGGGGGACGAGGGGGGAAGAGGGCACAGCGATCCGCGGGTCACCGTGCTCAGCGTGCCGGGGGAGCTCCTGGCCGCGGGCGACAACCTGCTCGAGATACGCAACCCGGAGGGTGCGGAGGGGCTGCTGCGGCTGCGGGCCGTGACCGTGGACCCCGCGCACGACCGGGGGCGGTCGGAGTGTGCCCGGGAGGCACGGGCGGCCGGGCGGTCCGTCGTCGCCTTCACCACCGAGGTCCGTGCCCCCGGCTCTGCCGCCTGGCAGACCGGGTCCCGGCTGCTCTTCCATATCGACAGCATCCACAGCGGCGGCAGCGGCGGCAGCGGCGAGCGGGCCCTGCCCGCCCACCTCGCCTGGCGCGGGGCGGACGGATCGGAGGCGGTGATCGGGCTGCGCGCGGACCTGTCCGGTTTTCTGGGCCACCGGACGACGGCCGACGGCGCGGTCGTCGAGTACCGCGGCACTCTCACCGGCCGCCGGGCTTATCCCGAGGGCACGGCCGGAGCCCCGCTGCACCGGTTCTCCACCGAGGAGGGGCACGACGGCGCCTGGTCCCCCTCCGGCGAGCTGCGGCTGCTGCTCGACGACGGCGGGGCGCCCGTGCAGCGCGTGTCCTGGACCGACCGGCGGGGCAGCACCGCCTCGGTCGTCCTCGGCTCCGTCCACGGGCCCGGCGCGGCGGAACCCGTCGGCGAGCTGCGGGACATCACCCGTACGGTCGTCGACGTCGAGGCGAGCGACGAGTTCGACCTGGTGGGTGAGGTCGCGGAGAACCTGCTCACCAAGTCCTGGAGCAAGTGGCTGGCCAACGACGAGACCGCCGAGCTGGACTTCACCCTCGAACGCCCCGCCGCCGTCGCCGCCTACCGGCTGACCTCGGCGAACGACGCCCCCGAGCGGGACCCGCGGGACTGGGAGCTCCAGGGATCGCACGACGGCATCCACTGGACGACCGTGGACTCCCGCACCGGCGAACACTTCCGGCAGCGCCACGAGACGAAGGAGTACGCCGTCGCCTCACCCGCGTCCTACGCCCGCTACCGCCTGAGCATCACCTCCAACCAGGGCTCCGACCAGACCCAGCTCTCCCGGGTCCAGTTCCTCGCCGCCGAGGCCCCGGCCGCCGGGCCGGCGCGGCGGGCCGCCGACTTCACCGGCTACCGGGCGCCGCGCGGGGGCGACCCCGTCGGATACCGGGGCACGGCCGTCCCCGGCCCCTGGTCCGACGCCCCCGGCCAGGTGGAGGGGAGGGAAGCGGGGCAGGCCCTGCAGCAGCTGCTCGCCGGCGACCTCGGCGAGACGGCCCGTGGCCTGGACGACGCCGCCCGGCTCATCGGCAAGCTGGCGGCGTACCTGAGGAATTCCTGACGCCATGGCGGGTGACCGGTCGAAGGTGGACGCCCATCGGTCCGGGGTGACGTCGCGGGGACCGGGTGCGGCGGGACTGCCGGACCGTGCCGTCTCCCGAACAGCCGAATGGCGAGAGGTTTTTCGAGTTTTCGGCCGCCGGGCGGTCGTAGTGCCTCCGCAGTCCCGATCCGCCGCTTCATGTTTTTGTCGGGCAATTGGTTTGTTCCCATTCCGGTGCTACATGCGGTCTGCATATTCCCCCCGAATGCACCACATCACCTCCCGCGTGGCGCTCGTTAGGTGGGGGTGACAGAGCAAGAAGAACCCGGAGAGGCGACCCTGTCGTCGGCAGTCGGCGGTCGTGTGTTCACTGGCGCCGGAGTGCAGCTCCGTACCTCATCGGACCTGCTGGAAGATTTTCAGAACACCATCGACGTCATCGAAATGGAATATCTGAGGGGGATGGGGAGGATTCGCGGCGGCGAAACTCCTGCGAAGTCCGTCCCGTCAGGGTCTCGTGCGCTCGACATGACGTCCTGAAACAGGGCGCGGAGAAAAATCAGATGGACAGGTCAAGTAATAACGGCCCCTTCTCTACGCAGCATTACGTTCCCAGGGCGGGAGAGGGGCCGGGGGGCCGTCGGTACGACAGCATTCCCTTCCCGATCCAGCAGTCCTGGGACGGCCCGCCGCACGCCGGAGCCTGGGACAACCCGCCGCACGCCGGAGCCTGGGACGGCCCGCCGTACGCCGGCGCCTGGGACAGCTCGCCGTACGCCGGCGTCCGGGACAGTCCGCCCCACGCCACCGTGTGGGACAGTCCGCCGCCCGCCACCGCTTGGGACGACGCACCGCCCGCCACCGTGTGGGAGAGCGCACCGCATGCCGCCGTGCTGGACGGCTGGGACCCGGACGAAGAGCTGGCCGCGATGCTCTCCCCGGCGCAGGGCCGGCAGTCCTCTCCCGACCCCCTGGAACGATCCCACCACAGACGTGAACGGCGGCGGAAGCGGCGTCAGGAGCCGGACCCCCCGGCCGGTCGACGCATCACCCACGCCACGCTCCTGATCGCCGCGATCTTCGTGTGCGCGGCGTGCCTGCTGGGCTGGTCGGTCGCCTACACCTACGGGCAGCTCCGCGTGATCGCCGAGGGCATGCTGCCCGACGCGGTGGCGCAGTGGTGGCCGCTCGCCGTGTACGGGCCGTGGTTCGTGGCAGCTCTGTCGATCCTGCGGGCCACCGTGCAGCACCGGCGCGCGCGCCGCTCCTGGAGCGTCCTCCTCACGGCCTCCGCCGTGGCCGCGGCCCTGTGCGTCGGCCACTCCTCCCGCTCGCTCATGGCGTTCGTGATGTTCGGGATGCCGCCCGTCACCGCCCTGGTGTGCTTCTGGGAACTCATCGGCCAGATCTCTTCCAGGAAGGAGTCCCAGCAGGCAGCGCACGCGCAGCGGAGTCCCGGGACGTGAGGAGCCCCGCCGCCCGGCCGGCCGGACGAGAGGTCGCCGCGTGAAGAACCGGTGTCACGCGTCCTCGCCGCCCGACAGGCGGCGCAGTACCGCTCCGCACCTGCGGGCGTACGCCTGCTGCAGCTGCCGGGTCGCCGGGCCGCCCGCGCGGGCGTACCACTTGGCCGGGCGGCTGAAGGCCGCGACCGTCAGCCAGACCGTGCCGTCGCCCGTGCGGTCGACGACGAAGGACTCCTCGCCGGACTCCGGGTGGCCGGGCAGGGTGCCGTAGGCCCAGCCGGCGCGGCGGCGTTCCTCGACCGTCCAGACGACGCGGCAGGGGGCCTTGACGACGCCCGCCAGGGTGACCGTGACGTCCACGCCCCGGGCCGCGCGGTCGGCGGTCGTCTCGACGCCGACGCCGAGGGCGCGGTGCATCTCCCAGGTGAGGACGGCCTCGGCGGCGCGGCGGAAGACCTCCTCGCCCTCGCCGAGGCGCGTGCGCACGTGCAGGGCGTGGAAGCCGGGCGGGCAGAAGCCGGGCTCGCGGGTGGCGCCGACGTCCTCGTACGTGAAGTCCCCAACTGACATGGGACCCAAGAGTAGGGCGGCACCCGGGGAGTCCTCCTCCCGGGTGCCGCCCCGTCTCACGAGCCGGTCGTCAGGCGACGTTGACCGCCGTCCAGGCGGCCGCGACCGCCTTGTACTCCGCGCTGGTGGAGCCGTACAGGGCCGACGCCGCGTTCAGCGTCGCCGTGCGGGCGCCCGCGTAGTTCGTGGTCGACGTCATGTACGTGGTGAGGGCCTTGTACCAGATCTGGGCCGCCTTGGCGCGGCCGATGCCGGTGACCGTGGAGCCGTTGTAGGTCGGGGAGTTGTAGCTGACCCCGTTGATCGTCTTCGCGCCGCTGCCCTCGGAGAGGAGGTAGAAGAAGTGGTTGGCCGGGCCGGACGAGTAGTGCACGTCCAGGTTCTTCAGCGTCGACGACCAGTAGTTGGCCGAGGCGCCGTCCTTGCTCGGCTGGTCCATGTAGCGCAGCGGGGTGCCGTTGCCGTTGATGTTGATCTTCTCGCCGATGAGGTAGTCACCGACGTCGGAGGAGTTCGCCGCGTAGAACTCGACGGCCGTGCCGAAGATGTCGGAGGTCGCCTCGTTCAGGCCGCCGGACTCGCCGGAGTAGTTCAGGCCCGCCGTGTTCGAGGTGACGCCGTGGGTCATCTCGTGGCCGGCCACGTCCAGCGAGGTGAGCGGCTTGGTGTTGCCGGAGCCGTCGCCGTACGTCATGCAGAAGCAGCTGTCGTCCCAGAACGCGTTGACGTACGCGTTGCCGTAGTGGACGCGGGAGTAGGCGGCGACGCCGTTGTTCTTGATGCCGTTGCGGCCGAAGGTGTTCTTGTAGAAGTCCCAGGTGGTCTGGGCGCCGTAGGCCGCGTCGACGGCGGCCGTCTGGTCGGTGGAGGAGCTGGAGGCGGCGCCGGTGCCCCAGGCGTCGTCCGTGTCGGTGAACAGCGTGCCCGCCGAACTGCTGGTGCTGCGGGCCTTGTTGTACGTCTTGTGGCCGCCGCGCGAGGTGTCGTACAGCTGGTACGTCGAGCCCGAGAGGTACGTGCCGAGGGTGACCGTGCCGGAGTAGAGGCTCTTGCCGGTGCCGGTCTCGATGCCCTGGTACTCGTACAGCTTCTTGCCGGTCGCCGCGTCGGTGATGACGTGCAGCTCGTTGGGGGTGCCGTCGTCCTGGAAGCCGCCGACGACGGTCTCGTAGGCCAGGACCGGCTTGCTGCCGTTGCCCGCCCAGATCACCTTGCGGGGCGCCTGCGAGGCCTCGGTGTCCTCGGAGCCCGCCGCCTTCGCCAGCGACAGCGCCTGGCTCTCGGCCTTGGCGGCGCCCACGGCCGGGGTGGTCGAGGCGACCTTGATGGTGGCCGTCGTCGCCTTGGTGACGCCCTTGTCCGCGCCGGTCGCCGACTCGTGGACGACCAGGTCGCCGCCGAGGACCGGCAGGCCCGCGTAGGTGCGCTCGTAGCGGGTGTGGACCGTGCCGTCGGCGTCCTTGACGACGTCTCTGACGACCAGCTTCTCCTGGGCGCCGAGGCCTATCTCCTGCGCGGTGGAGGCGGCGTCGGCCTGCTTGTCCTGGATCAGGGCGGTGCGGGCGGCCGGGGCCAGCGGGGTCGGAACGGCGAGGGGCTTGGCAGCCGTCACGTCCGCGGAGGTCTGGGCGGCGGCGCTGCCGGTGGTGAGTCCGGTGGTGACGAGGGCCCCGGCTGCGACGGCGGTGGCGATGGCCAGGGTGGTGCGCTTGCGACGCGCGTAGAGGGAGGACACACAAGCTCCTTGGATGTGGGGGTGTCCGGACGGCGTGGGGTGGCCGGCCGTGACGGCTGTGAAGTTGTGCGGCGGGTGACAGGAAGACTGGCATCCAAGTCGCGTACATGTCAGGACCCCGAAGTGATGTTGACCGAAAATCGACCAACCGATGAACATTGCCGTTGTGTGAACGGGCGTGACCTCGGTCAAAGACCAACAGCGGGCGGGCAATCGGATGGCAAAAAGAGGACGCCGCCCCGGTGGCCGAAGCTCCGGAGCGGCGTCCTGTGAGTGGGGGGTGGGCCGCTGTGCGGCCCCCTGTCACGGCGCGGCGGCGACCTACGGGAAGGTCAGCGACCAGCCGTTGATGTAGCCCGTGTCCGCGGCCGCGTTGTCCTGGACCCGCAACGTCCAGACACCGTTCGCGACTTCGGAGGACGCGTTCACCGTGTACGTGGTGTTGAGGTTGTCCGCGCTGCCGCCGGTGCCGTACGCCTTCAGCGTGTACGCCGTGCCGTCGGGGGCGAGCAGCTGCACCTGGAGGTCACCGATGTAGGTGTGGACGATGTCGACCGCCACCGCGAGGTTGGACGGCGCGTTGCCGGTCCGGCCGGAGACGGTGATCGGCGAGGTGACCGCCGCGCCGTTGTCCGGAATCGATACGTCGGTGGTGGACTCGAAGGTGGTGCCGCCACCGCCGCCACCGGGCCGCGAGCCGACCGCGATGCCCGCCCACGCGTTCTGCACCGCCGTGTACTCGGCGCTCGTCGTGCCGTACAGCTCACCGGCCGCCGCGAGGGTGCCGGTGCGGGCGCCCGCGTAGTTGGTGGTCGAGGTGAACTTCGTGGTCAGCGCGCGGAACCAGATCTTCTCCGCCTTGTCCCGGCCGATGCCGGTGACCGGCAGCCCGTCCGAGGTGGGCGAGTTGTAGGTGACACCGTTGATGGTCTTGGTGCCGCTGCCCTCGCTCAGCAGGTAGAAGAAGTGGTTCGCCGGGCCCGAGGAGTAGTGCACGTCGATCGAGCCGATGCCGGAGTACCAGCTGTCCTTGGACGCGCCGTCCTTGCTCGGCTTGTCCATGTAGCGCAGCGGCGTGCCGTCGCCGTTGATGTTGATCTCCTCGCCGATGAGGTAGTCACCGACGTCGGAGGAGTTGTTGGCGTAGAACTCGACGGTCGAGCCGAAGATGTCCGAGGTCGCCTCGTTCAGGCCGCCGGACTCGCCGCTGTAGTTGAGGCCGGCCGTGTTGGAGGTGAGCCCGTGGGTCATCTCGTGCGCGGCCACGTCGATCGACGTCAGCGGGTTGGCGTTGCCGGAGCCGTCGCCGTACGTCATGCAGAAGCAGCTGTCCGACCAGAACGCGTTCACGTAGTTGTTGCCGTAGTGGACGCGGGAGTACGCCCCGACCCCGTCGCCGCGGATGCCGGAACGCCCGTGCACGTTCTTGTAGTAGTCCCAGGTCAGCTGGGCGCCGTAGGCGGCGTCGGCGCCGGCCGACTCCAGGTTCGACGCGCTGCCGTTGCCCCAGACGTCGTCGGGGCCGGAGAAGAGCGTGCCGGTGCCGGAGGTGCCGCGGTTGAGGTTGTACGTCTTGTGGCTGCCGCGGGTGCCGTCGGTGAGGTTGTACGTCGACCCGGACTGCGTGCTGCCGATGGTGACCTGACCGCTGTACACCGTGTTGCCGGTGCCGGTCTCGATGGCCTCCCACTCGTACAGCTTGGCGCCCGTGGTGGCGTCCGTGACGACGTGCAGCTCCTGCGGGGTGCCGTCGTGCTGGAACCCGCCCACGACCGTCTCGTAGGCCACGGTCGGCGTGCCGTTCGCGGCCCAGATCACCTTGCGGGGCTCGCGGTTGACGTCGGGGCTCTTGGCGTTCTCCGCCTTCGCCGCCGACAGCGCCTGCGCCTCGGCCTTGGCCGCGGGCACCTTGGCCGTGGTGGTGGCCGGCTTGATGGCGGCACGGGTCGCCTTGACGACGGACTCCGTCGCGCCGGCCGGGGTGGACTCGACGACCAGGTCGCCGCCGAGGACCGGCAGGCCCGCGTAGGTGCGCTCGTAGCGGGTGTGGACCGTGCCGTCGGCGTCCTTGACGACGTCCCGGACGACGAGCGCCTCCTGGGCGCCGAGGCCCAGTTCCTTGGCCTGCTGCGCCTTGCCGGCGTTCGCGTCGCGGATCAGCTCGGCGCGCTGGGCGGGGGTGAGGCGGACCGACTCGGAGCCCGGTATCGCCTGGCCGGCCGCCCGCGGCGACTGCCCGGGGGCGGCCGTCGCGGCACCGGACTGCACGGCGGCGGCGATGAGCGCGGAGACGCCGACGAGGGCGAGGGCCGCGGCCCTGCGGGAGGGGGTGTGGGAGGTGTGTCTGCGAGAGGGACTGCTGCTCAACACTGACTCCTTCTGCGCGGCCGCGGGTCACGCGGCCGGGGGAGACCGCACGGCGGGTGGGCCGCGCGGGCACAACTGGGGCCGTACGCAGAACGGGTGACGCTGTGGGGTTGCTGTGCAGTAGCAGTGGGAAGAGTGGCAGCCGACAGCGCTATCTGTCAGGAGCGCGTCAGGAAGTTGGCTGGAAACGGTTCGTTGTCCGGGAGTTCATGTTCGATATACGGAGATATCACCGCGGGCCACCCGCGGACCTCGCCCCCGTACGGCGTCCTGCGCGCGCCGCCCCCCCGTACCGAGTCCTACGCGTCCCGCCGCTCCCCGTGCCACGTCCCCCACAGGGCCGCGTACGCCCCGCCCGCCCGCACCAGCTCGTCGTGCGTGCCGAGTTCGGTCAGCCGGCCGTTCTCCATCACGGCGACCCGGTCCGCGTCGTGCGCGGTGTGCAGCCGGTGGGCGATGGCGATGACCGTACGCCCGCGCAGTACGGCGGCCAGGGCGCGCTCGGTGTGCCGGGCGGTCGTCGGGTCCAGCAGGGCCGTCGCCTCGTCCAGGATCAGCGTGTGCGGGTCTGCCAGCACCACCCGCGCCAGGGCGAGCTGCTGCGCCTGCGAGCCGTCGGTGCGGCGCCGGTCCGCGCCCACCTCCGCGTCGAGACCGCCGGGCAGCTCCCGCACCCAGTCCGCCGCGCCGACCGCGGCCAGCGCCGCCCACAACTCCTCGTCCGTCGCGGCCGGTTCGGCGATCAGGAGGTTCTCGCGGACCGTGCCGAGGAAGACGTGGTGCTCCTGGGTCACCAGGACGACCTGCCGGCGCAGCGCCTCCGGAGCCAGGTCCGCGACCGGCACCCCGCCCACCGTGACCGAACCCGCCGTCGGCGCGTCCACACCCGCCAGCAGCCGGCTCAGCGTCGTCTTGCCCGCACCCGAGGGGCCCACCACCGCGAGCCGCTCCCCGGGCCGCACCGTCAGGTCCACCCCGCGCAGCACCTCGCCGCCGCGGTCGTAGGCGTACCGCACGCCCGTCACGTCGATCCGGTCGTCCGCCGGGGCCGGCGCGCCCCCCTCCGGCCCGGACCGCGGAGCCCGCGCCAGCCCCTCCACCCGCGCGAACGAGGCCCCGCTTCCCTGGAGTTGCTCGACGCGCATCAGGATCTCGTCGAGCGGCCCGGTGAACTGCCGCAGATACAGGGCCGCCGCCACCACCGCCCCGAGGCTCAGCGCGCCCCGCGCGTGCAGCACCCCGCCCACCAGCAGGACCCCCGCGACGGGCAGCGTGTACGACACCTCCACCACCGGGAAGAACACGCTCCGCAGGAACAGCGTGTGGAACCGCGCACGACGCGACACCTCCAGCGCGTCCCGGCTCGCCGCCGTCCGCCGCTCCTGGAGCCGGAACGCCTCCACCGTGCGGGCCCCGCCCGCGGTCTCCGCGAGGACGTCGGCGACCTCCGAGGTGGCCGCGCCCTCGGCGAGGTACCCGGCGCGCGCCCGCCGCAGGTACCAGCGCAGCGCCCACCAGATCGGCGTCAGCCCGAGCACCCCGACCACGCCGAGCAGCGGGTCGATCACGAACACCGCGCCCAGCAGCGACAACGCCTGCATGCTGCAGACCAGCAGCTCGGGCCCGGCGTCCCGCAGCGTCGTGCCCACGGCCGCCACGTCGGCGGTGCCGCGGGTGGTGAGGTCGCCGGTGCCGGCCCGCTCCACCACCGACGCGGGCAGCGCCAGCGTCCGCTCGACGAAGCCCTCCCGCACCCGCGCGAGCGTCCGCTCCCCGAACCGGTGCCCCGCGTACCGGGCCCAGCGGGCCAGCAGCAACTGCGCCAGCGCGCACCCCAGGATGGCCGCGGCCAGCCGGTCCACCCCCGCCACGCCGCCGCCGGAGCGCACCTCGTCGATGATCCGGCCGACCAGCCAGGGCCCGGCCAGACCGGCCGCGGCGGCCAGCACGTTGAGCGCCAGGACGGCGGCGAAGGCCCGCCCGTCGGCCCGCACGAGACGGCCGGTGGCCCGCCGCACCTCGGCCGGCGAGGCCACCGGAAGCCGCCCTGCCGCCCCCTCACCGCCTCCGGCCGAGACCTTCCCGTCCGGCCCGGCCGAGACCTTCCCGTCCGGCCCGCCCGAGCTGCCCGCCGTCATCGAACAGCCCCCTCCACGGTCCCGTCCCCTGCCCCGCTGCTGTTCCGTGGCCCCTGGAGGGCCTGCGCGTCCCGCACGACTCCCGCGTCCTGCGCGTCCTGCGCGTCCTCCGTGTCCCGCGCCACCAGCGCCCGGTATCCCGGTTCCGTCTCCAGCAGCACCCGGTGCCGCCCGGCGGCCGCGAGCTTCCCGTCCACCAGGTACAGCACCCGGTCCGCCTGGTCGAGCAGCAGCGGGGAGGTGCTCGTCACGACGGTCGTCCGGCCGGCGCGCGCCCCGCGCAGCCGCCGCGCGATCGCCGCCTCGGTGTGCGCGTCGAGCGCCGACGTCGGCTCGACGGCGAGCAGCACCTCGGGGTCGGCGAGCAGCGCCCGCGCCAGCCGCACGCGCTGCCGCTGGCCGCCGGACAGGCTGCGGCCCCGCGCCGCCACGGGGGAGTCGAGCCCGTCCGGCAGTCCCTGCACGATGTCCTCGGCGGCAGCCGCCCGCAGCGCCCGGCCGATCTCCGCGGCGGACGCGTCCCGCCGCCCGCCCACCAGCTCGCGCAGGCTGCCGGCGAACAGGTCCGCCTCGTTGTCCGCGACCAGGATCCGCTCCCTCACCCGCGCCGGTCCCACCTCGTCGAGACGTACGCCGCCCCAGGTGACGTCGGTCGGACCGTACCGGCCCAGCCGGTCGATCACGGCGGCCGTGTCGGCGGGCCGCGCACCGGCCAGCGCCGTCAGCAGACCGGGCGCGATCCGCACACCGGAGGCGGGGTCGTACAGCACCGCCGGCCCGGCGGGCGCGTCGGCGGTACCGGTGACCGGGTCGTCCGGCTCCAGCCGCAGCAGCCGTACGACCCGGCGCGCGGCGACCACGCCCCGGCTGAGCTGGTAGCCCATGTCCACGACGAACGCGACCGGGCCGACCAGTACGGCCACGTAGCCGTACACCGCCACCAGCTCGCCGACGGTCAGCTCGCCCCGGGCCGCGAGCCGGGCCGCCAGCCAGGTCACCACGGCGAGGAACACCGTCGGCAGGCCCATGCCGAGGGCCTGCATCCAGCTGGTGACCGCGCCGACCCGGTAGCCCTGGGCGCGCAGCCGCTGCGAGTCGCGGTGGAAGGCATCCGCGATCAGGCCCTTGCCGCCGAGGCCGTTGAGCACCCGCAGCCCGCCCGCGAGGTCGCCGATCCGCGCGGTGAGCACGCCCTGCCGCTCCCGGTACTCGCCCTCGGCGCCCTGGAGCCGTCCCATCAGCGGGCCTACCAGCACGGCGATCACCGGCATCCCCAGCAGCACGACCGCCGCGAGCAGCGGCGAGACCGACAGCAGCACCCCGGCGACGACGACGTAGACGACGACCGAGCCGACGCCCGGCCCGATCATGGTCAGGGACGTGGCGATGGTCTGCACGTCGCCGACGCCGATCGTGACCACCTCCCCGGCCCCGATCCGGCGCGGCAGCGCGGCGCCGAGCCGGACCGTGTGCCCGACGACCACCTTGACCGTGCGGAAGTTGGCGTCCATGCGCACCCGGGTCATGGTGCGGTGCCGGAGGATGCTCACCCAGGAGTTGAACGCCCCCACCAGCAACAACGCGGCCGTCCAGCCCACCAGCGCGGCCGTGTCACCACCCTCGAGACCGTCGTCGACCGCCCTCGACATCAGGTACGGCGCGACCGCCATCAGCACCATCCAGACGCTGGACAGCACCGCTCCCGCCACCGCCCGTCCCGGCTGGCGGCAGGTCAGCCACCACAGGTACGACCAGCCGCCGCGGCGGTCGGGTGTGCCGGGGTCGGCGTAGGCGTCGATCAGTGGCCCTCCCGCGCGCCGGACCCTCATGCGAGGCTGTCCCGCCAGGCGCGGTGCAGGTCCGCGAACCGGCCGGTGCCTGCGACGAGTTTGTCCGGGGTGCCGTCCTCGACGATCCGGCCGTGCTCCATGACGAGCACCCGGTCGGCGATCTCCACCGTCGACAGCCGGTGCGCGATCACCACCGCCGTACGGCCCTTCAGGACCGTCGCCATCGCCGCCTGCACGGCCTGCTCGCCGGGCACGTCGAGCGAACTGGTCGCCTCGTCGAGGATCAGCACCGCCGGATCCGCGAGCAACGCCCGTGCGAACGAAACGAGTTGGCGCTGACCGGCGGAGATGCGACCGCCGCGCCTGCGGACGTCCGTGTCGTAGCCGTCGGGCAGGGAGCTGATGAACTCGTGCGCGCCGATCGCCTTCGCCGCCCGCTCGACGTCCTCCCGGCTCGCGTCCGGCCGCCCGAGCGCGATGTTGTCGGCGACCGTCCCGGAGAACAGGAACGACTCCTGCGTCACCATGACCACCCCGCGCCGCAGCTCGGCCGTCGCCAGCTCGCGCAGATCGACGCCGTCGAGCAGCACCCGGCCCGCCGTCGGGTCGTAGAAGCGGGCGAGGAGCTTGGCCAGGGTGGACTTCCCGGCGCCGGTCGAACCGACCACCGCGACGGTCTGTCCGGCGGGCAGGGTCAGGTCGAAGCGGGGGAGGACCTCGCCACCGGTGCGGTAGCCGAAGCCGACGCCGTCGAAGACGACCTCGCGGCCGGGCATGCCGGGCCGGCGGGCCGGCAGCTCCCGGGGCGCGGCCGGCTCGGGCACGGACGGCTCCTGGGCCAGCAGCCCCGCGATCTTCTCCAGGGAGGCGGCGGCCGACTGGTAGGAGTTGAGGAACATGCCGAGCCGGTCGATCGGGTCGTACAGCCGCCGCAGGTACAGCACCGCCGCGGCCAGCACGCCCAGCGCCAGCGAGCCGTCCGCCACCCGCTGGGCGCCCCACAGCACGATCAGCGCGACGGCGGTGTTGGCGACCAGCCGGGAACCGACGACGTACCGGGCCATCTCCAGCAGCGCGTCGCCGTTGGTCCGCTCGTGCCGCTGGTTCAGGACCCGGAAGTCGGCCTCGTTGACGGCCTCGCGGCGGAACGCGCGCACCGGCCGGATGCCGTTGACCGTCTCCACGAACTTCACGATCACGGCGGCGATGGCCGACGACCTGGCGGTGAACACCCGGCCCGCGCGCCGCTGGTAGACCCGGACGAGGAGGTACAGCGGCCCGAACGACGCCACCGCCACCGCACCGAGGCCCAGGTCCAGCCAGAGCAGCATCGCCGAGATGTAGAGGAAGGACAGGACGACCGTCACCAGCTCCTGGAGACCCTCGCTGAGCAGTTCGCGCAGCGACTCGACATCGGTGGTGGAACGGGAGATGAGCCGGCCCGAGGTGTACCGCTCGTGGAAGTCGACGCTCAGCGCCTGCGCGTGCCGGAAGATCCGGCCGCGCAGGTCCAGCAGCACGTCCTGGTTGACGCGGGCGGAGGCGATCAGGAACGCGTACTGGAGTCCGCCGCCGGCCAGCGCGCACCCCAGGTAGCCGACGCCCACCGCGACCAGCGGCCCCAGGTCGTCCTCGCGGAACGCCGGTACGGCACGGTCGATGGCGTACGCCACCAGCAGCGGACCCGCCTGCACGGCCGCCTGCTGGAGCAGCAGCAGGAACGTGGTGAGGGCGACGCGCGCCCTCATCGGGGCGAGCAGCGAGCGCAGCAGGGTGCCGGTGGCGCCCGGCGGGGTCGGCAGGACGTCCCGGTCGAAGGCGTCGGCGTCCTCCCGGGCGGCCGTCGGGTCCCGCTCGTCGTCGTCGGCGGTGGGGGAGGCGGTCGTGGGCGCGGTCATCGGCGGTCGGCCTCCTGGTCCCCGGACATCAGACGGGCGTACTCGGCGTGGGTGCGGAGCAGTTCGTGGTGGGTGCCCACGGCGGTGATCCGGCCGCCCGACAGCAGGGCGACCCGGTCGGCGAGCAGCACGGTGGACGGCCGGTGCGCGACGATCAGCGCGGTCGTGTCGGCGAGGACGCGGCGCAGGGCGGCCTCCACGGCGGCCTCCGTGTGGACGTCCAGCGCGGACAGCGGGTCGTCGAGCACGAGGAACCGGGGCCGGCCCACCACCGCCCGCGCCAGCGCGAGGCGCTGCCGCTGCCCGCCGGACAGGCTCAGCCCCTGCTCGCCGACCTGGGTGCGGGTGCCCTGCGGCAGCGCGTGCACGAACTCGGCCCGGGCGACGGCCAGCGCCCGCTCCAGGTCGCCGTCGTCCGCGCCGCCGCCGGCGCCCATCAGCACGTTCTCCCCGACGGTCGTGGAGAACAGCGTCGGCTCCTCGAAGGCGACGGCCACCTTCGCGCGCAGCTCCTCGCGGGGCATCGCGGTGATGTCCTCGCCGTCGAGCGTGATCCACCCGGAGGTCACCTCGTGCAGCCGCGGCACGAGCGCGGTGAGCGTGGTCTTCCCACTGCCGGTGGCGCCCACCAGCGCCATGGACTCGCCGGGCCGGACGTGCAGGTCGACCCGGTCGAGGACGGGCGGGGAGTCGGGCTCGGCGTCGGGGTAGCGGAAGGTGACCCCGTGGAACCGCAGGCCCCCTTCGGGGAGCGAGGCGTACCGGGCGGGGGCCGCCGGAGCCGAAGCCGGGTCCTCCGTGACGGGGGCTGCCGGAGCCGGCCGTTCCGTGACGAGGGCCTGGGCCGGGGCCTGGGCCTGTGCCGGGGCCGGTGGCCGCCCGACGGGGACCCCGTCGTCCTCCGGCTCCGCGTCCATCACCTCGAAGTACCGTTCCGTGGCCGTCGCCGCCTCCTGGCTCATCGCCAGCAGGAAGCCGATGGAGTCCACCGGCCAGCGCAGGGCGAGGGCCGTGGAGAGGAAGGCGACCAGCGTGCCCGCGGACAGTTCGCCGTCCGCGACCTGCACCGTCCCCAGCACCAGCGCCGCGCCGATCGCCAGCTCGGGCAGGGTCACGATGACCGCCCAGATCGTCGCCAGCAGCCGCGCCTTGTGCAGTTCCGTCCCGCGCAGCGTCGACGACAGCTCGCGGAAGGCCCGCGCCTGGCTGCGGTGCCGGCCGAAGCCCTTGATGATCCGGATGCCGAGGACGCTCTCCTCGACGACCGTCGTCAGGTCGCCGACCTGGTCCTGGGCGCGTCGCGCCACCCGCGCGTACCGGTTCTCGAAGATCACGCACATGACGATCACGGGGATCGCGGGCCCGAGGACGACCAGCCCGAGCGTCCAGTCCTGAAGCAGCATGATGGTCACGCCGACGAGGATCGTCACCCCGTTGACCAGGAGGAACGTCAGCGGGAAGGCGAGGAACATGCGCAGCAGCATCAGATCGGTGGTGCCCCGGGACAGCAGCTGCCCCGACGCCCACCGGTCGTGGAAGGCCACCGGCAGCCGCTGCAGGTGCCGGTACAGGTCCGCCCGCATCTCCGCCTCGACGTGCGACAGCGGCCGTGCCACCAGCCAGCGCCGCAGCCCGAACAGGAGTGCCTCCGCGAACCCGAGCAGCAGCAGGTACAGCGCGCCCAGCCAGACGCCCGCCGAGTCCCGGTCCGCGACCGGCCCGTCCACCAGCCACTTGAGGACGAGCGGGATCACCAGCCCCGTGCAGGAGGCGACGACCGCGACGGCCGCGGCGGTGAACAACCGCGCCCGGACGGGCCGCACGTACGGCCACAGGCGCAGCAACGTCCGTACGGCGGAACGGTCCTTGGTGGGTGCAGGTGTCGTGGGCATCAGGAGCGAGCCTACGGATAGCCACTGACGACGCCCACCGAGTTTCGGCCGGGCCGGGCTCGGTCCTCGGACCTACGACCTGCGCGTTCGGGTCCTCGAACCGGTCGGGCCGGGGGCCGGTGGCAGGCCGGTGTCATCCGATCGGCCCATGCGGGTTCGAACCGGTCCCGGGCCGACCGGCGGTGGTCGGCCCGCAGCGGCCGGCCACGAGTGGCCGCCCCGGAGCGGCCGACGGGGAGGGAGCGCAGGGGAGGGAGCGCAGGGGAGGGCCGGGCCGGTCAGCGGTCGGCGACCCGCATCTCGAACCAGGTCGTCTTGCCGCGCGGCAGCAGGTCGACGCCCCAGCGGTCGGACAGCTTGTCGACGAGGAACAGCCCCCGGCCGCTGACGTCCGTCTCCTGGACCGGCATCAGACAGGGCAGCCCCCGCGAGGGGTCCCGGACCTCGACGCGGATCCAGCCCCGCCGCCTGCGCAGGCGCAGCCCGAAGACACGGGCACCGGTGTGGCGTACGGCGTTGCCGACGAGTTCCGAGACGAGCAGGACGGCGTCCTCGGTCATCTTGGGGGTGAGCTGCCAGCGGCGGAGAACGATGACCTGGGTGAGGCGCCGGGCCGTGGCGGCGGATTCGGGGCGGGACGGCAGCTGGACCTCCGCTTCCGTGGGGTCACCGAACAACTCCAGTGCCTTGAGCGCCCGTTCGTCCTCGACCGCAGGCGACCAGCGTGCCGCGGCCACACGCCCGTGCCCCCGCGGCTGTTCGATACCCTCCAGCCCCGCCATGCCCCCCATCATGGCGGCCCGGGGCCTCGCGCGGGGCCGTTCCGGGGGAATGCGCCCCCCGGAAGCTCTCATTCCGCGCGAATCGGTCGGCATGCGCCAGAGGTGCTCGGGTGACGGATGCACCCCCTCTGACCTGGGACGACACCTCGTCGAGAGGTGATCGGCGGGCTCCCTCGGCGAGGCGGCCCCGAGGTCGGCGCACGGTGCCGGCGAAGCGCCCCATCGGGGGACCCGCGAAGAGCCCGGACGGGATCCGGGGCCGGAACCCGGCCCCGCCCCGGATGAGACACTCCGTCAATTGCAAGGGCTTCAGGCGGCCTTCGGCGAGACGAGTCTCACACGGCCCCGCCCCGGGTGCCGGTGGAACGGCCTCACCGGAACTTCGCCTTGCCCGGCCCCTCCTCCACGAAGCTGCGCATGCCGATCTCCCGGTCCGGGGTGGCGAACAGGCCCGCGAACCAGTTCCGCTCCACCGTGAGACCCGTCTCGATGTCCGTCTCCAGACCGGTGTCGATCGACTCCTTGGCCGCCCGCAGCGCGAGCGCCGGACCCTGCGCCAGCTTCGCCGCCCACGCGTGCGCCTGCGCGTACACCTCGTCGGCCGGGACCACCCGGTCCACCAGCCCCAGCGTCAGCGCCTCGTCCGCCTTCACCATGCGGCCGGTGAAGATCAGGTCCTTCGCCTTGGACGGGCCGATCAGCCGGGACAGCCGCTGGGTGCCCCCCGCGCCCGGGATCAGACCGAGCAGGATCTCCGGCTGGCCCAGCTTCGCGTTCTCCGCGGCGATCCGGAAGTCCGCGCACAGCGCCAGCTCGCAGCCGCCGCCCAGCGCGTATCCGGTCACGGCCGCGACCACCGGCTTGGGGATGCGGGCCACCGCCGTGAAGGCGTCCTGGAGGGCGCGGGCGCGCAGGACCATGGCCGTGTGGTCCATGAGCTGCATCTCCTTGATGTCCGCGCCCGCCGCGAACACCTTCTCGCCGCCGTACACGACGACGGCCCGCACGTCGTCACGGCGGCCCGCCTCCTCGGCGAGTTCCTTCAGCCGGTCCTGGGTGGCCACGTTCAGCGCGTTCATGGGCGGGCGGTCCAGGCGCAGCGTGCCGACGCCCTCGGCGACTTCGAGATTCACGGTCATGCCCAGCAGGTTAACGGGCACTAACGGCGGGAGGTCCGGTGCCGTGGGTCACATGGGTGGGGCCGGGGGTCCGGGGGTTGTCCCCGGGGGGTGCCGTACGGGTACTGACGGCGGGAGGTCCGGTGCCGTGGGTCACATGGGTGGGGCCGGGGGTCCGGGGGTTGTCCCCGGGGGGTGCCGTACGGGTACTGACGGCGGGAGGTCCGGTGCCGTGGGTCACATGGGTGGGGCGGGGGGGCGGGGGGTTGTCCCCGGGGGGTGCCGTACGGGTACTGACGGCGGGAGGTCCGGTGCCGTGGGTCACATGGGTGGGGCCGGGGGTCCGGGGGTTGTCCCCGGGGGGTGCCGTACGGGTACTGACGGCGGGAGG
>NZ_JBIVKQ010000045.1:0-25538 GCF_044750845.1 Streptomyces sp. NPDC088766
CATTCCCTTCCCGGGCCTGGTGCGGTGCACCTCCCATCAGAGCCGGATCCGCCCCGGACCACCTCACCCCGCAGGGGTGAGCGTCCGACCCCCGGGCAACCCTGGCAGCCCCGGTGCTGCGGCGCCTCGCGGTCCGCGCGGCGGAGCGGCCAGGGTTCCCCGACGTGCTCGTCCTCCGACCGCGGGCGGCGACGACCGGACGTCCTGCAGCGGGCGAACGGCCTCCGATCGCCCGGCGAGCCGCCTCCGGAGCGGCCCCTCCTGGCCACCGGCTCGCGCGAGGACCGTTCGGCTCGGTCAGATGAGGACCGCTCCGCCCGTGCGGGGGGGATCCGTCCGGAAAATCCCCCGAAGCGGGTGATGCCGGTCCGGGTGCAGGCACGGTGGCATGGACCGAGCGCGTCCCGTCCGTGGGAGGTCGACATGCCCGGTAGCCGTTCCACGCTTGCTCCACGCTGGGCCGCACGCGTGGCTGTGGCCGCGGGCGTCGGCGCGGTCATCGTGCTGCTGCTGTTCGCCGGGCTCCACAGTCTGCTGCTCGTCCTCGTGGGGGCCGCCGGGCTGGCGGTGACGGCGGCGGGCGTGTGGTGGGCGCTCGTCCGCACCGGCCTGGTCCGGGTGCTGGCCGTGGTGCTGGCCTTCACCGCCCCCGCCGCCGTCGTCGTGGTCTATGTGGCGTCCGGGCTGCTGTGGGTGGTGCTCGTGTCACTCGCGCTGTGGGCACTGGCCGTCTTCTGCGGCCGGGTCGCGCTGGCAGGCGCTGACACCGCCCCGGTAGGGACCCCGCACCGCACACTGGCGCCGCCGCGGCACCCCTACCTGATCATGAACCCGCGCTCGGGCGGCGGCAAGGTCGGCCGGTTCCGGCTACGGGAGAAGGCCGAGGCGCTCGGCGCCGAGGTCTGCGTCCTGGACGTGACGCACCCGCAGGACGTGGCCGCCCTCGCCCGCCGGGCCGCCGACTCGGGCGCCGACCTGCTCGGCGTCGCGGGAGGCGACGGCACCCAGGCCCTCGTCGCCGCCGTGGCCGCGGAGCGCGACCTGCCGTTCGTGGTGATCTCCGCCGGCACCCGCAACCACTTCGCCCTGGACCTCGGACTGGACAGGGACGACCCGGCGAAGTGTCTCGACGCACTCACCGACGGCGTCGAACTCCGGGTCGACCTGGGCGTCATCAACGACCGGGTGTTCGTCAACAACGCGTCGTTCGGCGCCTATGCGGCCGTCGTGCAGAGCCCCGCCTACCGCGACGACAAGACCCGCACCACCCTGCACATGCTGCCCGATCTGCTCACCCACCACCAAGGACCACGCCTCGCCGTGCACGCCGAGAACACGACCATCGAGCAGCCGCAGGCCGTACTGGTCAGCAACAACCCGTACCGCACGGACGACCCGGCCGGGCTGGGCCACCGGGAACAGCTGGACTCCGGCGTCCTCGGGGTGCTCGGCGTCAAGGTCGACAACGCGGCGCAGACGGCGGGGCTGCTCCGCGGCCACCGGGCGCCCGGGCTCGCGCAGCTGACCGCCCGCGAGGTCGTCGTCGACGCCGACACCGACACGATTCCGGTCGGAGTGGACGGCGAGGCCCTCACCCTGACGACACCGGTCCGGTGCGGGATCCGTCCGCACGCCCTGCGCGTGCGGGTCCCCCGCGACCGTCCCGGCGTCCCCCGCGGCAGACCCCCGATGGACTGGCACGGGGTGCGACGGCTGGCCCTGACAACGATGAGGAGGGCGGCGGGACATGGCGGATGACCTCCCACGGCCCGGCCGCCGCGCGACCCTGTCGGCGGCGGCCCGGTCGGTCCTCGTGTCGTCCGGACTGGTCCTCGCGTACTACCTGCTGCCCATGGACGCACCGCTCAACGGCGGCACGGTGACCGGTCTCGTCCTCGGTCTGCTCGCGGTGACGGCACTGTTCCTCGGGCAGGTGCGTGCGATCGCCCGTTCTCCCTACCCGGAGCTGCGGGCCGTGGAGTCGCTCGCCGCCGTCCTCCCCCTGTTCGTGCTGCTCTTCGCCACCTCGTACTTCCTCCTGGAGCGGGCCGCGCCCGGCAGCTTCACCGAGCCCCTCACCCGTACCGACGCCCTGTACTTCGCACTCACCGTGGTCAGCACCGTCGGCTTCGGCGACATCACCGGCCGCACCGAAACGGCACGCGTGATGACCATGATCCAGATCGTCGGCGGGATCCTGCTCGTCGGGCTCGCGGCCCGGGTGGTGGTCAGGGCCGTCGAGGCCGGCCGGCGCCGTCGGGCCCCGGAGAACAAGTGACCGTGCTCCGGGGCCGACGCCGCGAGCCTTCCACGACCGTGACGGCGTGACGGACCCACGGAGCCGTGCGTCCACGCGGAGCCGCCGCGGGCCGTCGAAGTGAAACAGGGCGCGCACGGCGTACGGCCCGCGGGACCTGGTTCCGTAGCGGCGTGGCAGCACGGCCGCGCGCTGCCGACGGCGTCTCGTCCATACGGCCCACCTGGATGTGCCGTATCGCCGTACGGCTGCCGGAATGAAGGCAGGCCCATCCCCCAGGATTCGTGGAGCCCCCATGACCAGCTCGCCCGAGCCGCCCCCGCCCGGCGCGGCCCCGAAGGGGGAGGCGCGTGACGCGGCGGGAAGAGAGCACGAGCACGGCTCGGCGGCGGCGCGGATCACACGGAACACCGCCTCGGCGGTGCTCATCGTGCTCACCTGCATCCTGGTGCCGGTCGCACTGCTCACGGTCTGGGTGCACGACATCGCTCTGGACACCGACCGGTACGTGTCGACGGTGTCGCCGCTGGCCTCGGAGCCGGCGATCGAGGACGCGGCGGTCAAGCGCATCACCCGGGCCGCCGACGTACGGGTGGACGGCAGTCAGGCCGCCTCGGACATCGCCGCGTGGCTGCAGTCACAGGGGCTGCCGCCCCGCGCCGCGCAGGCCGTGAAGGGACTGGGGCCACAGCTCGACTCCGCCGTCAACGCCACGGTCGAGAAGGTGGCCACCCGCTTCGTGCAGAGCGACCGTTTCGAGCGGATCTGGACAAATGCCAACCGGGCCGCACACGACGCGGTCGTGCACGCGCTCACGGGCGAGGGCCGTGGCGCCGTGGGCGTGAGCGGCGGGACAGTCACCCTCGACGTCGGCGAAGCCGTCGACCAGGTCAAGCAGGAACTCGTGGACGCCGGCGTGTCCCCGGCCGCCGAGATCCCCGACGTCGACAAGCAGATGGTGCTCTTCCAGTCCGACCAGCTGGAGAAGCTCCGCAGGGGCGCCCATCTGCTGGACGTGATCGGGAACTGGCTTCCCGTGATCGTCGTGGCGCTCGGCGCGGCCGGCGTGCTGCTGGCCCACGGCCGCCGCCGGGCCCTGGCCCGTACGGCGCTCGGCGCGGCCTTCGCCTGCCTGGTCGTGGCCGTCGTCCTGGTCGTCGCCCGCCGCTACTACCTGGACCACCTCCCGCCCCAGGTCCAGTCGGAGGCCGCCGCGGCGGCCGTCTTCGACACCCTGCTGCACTTCCTGAAGGTCAGCCTGCGCACGGCGATCGTGCTCGGCGTGGTCATCGCGCTCGGCGCCTACCTGATCGGCCCCGGACGGCTGCCGCGCGCCGTCCGGGGCACATCCGAGCGCGCCGCGGACTCCGCCGCACAGTGGGCCTACGGCCACCAGGTCCGCACCGGCCGGGTGGGCACCTGGACCCAGGCCCACCGCCGCTGGATCGCCCTGGCCGCCCTGCTGATCGTGGCCCTGGTCTTCGCGCTCTGGAACCACCCCACGGCGCTGACCGTCCTGCTGCTGGTCGTCATTCTGCTGGCCGTGCTCGCACTGCTCGCCCTCCTCGCCGCCTCCGGCCGCGCCACCACCGCCGAGCGGGTGACACCGCACCGCCCGCAGAGCGGCGAGTGACGGCCCCGGCAGGCATGCCTGGTCCTCCAGGCTCGGGCCGGCCGTGCCGGCGGCCGGCTCCTGCGGCCGTCGGCCCCCGGTGCCAGGGATCAGGGCACGCGGGTGGCACCGGCCGGCGGAGGCGGTCCTGCCCGCGGGCCCGCCAACGGCCGGGAAGCCGACCGCCGGCACTCACCCGTCCCAGGTGATGCGGAACCGCAGGCAGCGGGCCCACGGTGGAGATCCCCCGACAGAGAAGCAGCCGCTGCGCCTCCGTCGGGGACGACACCCCTGCGACGCGGTTCTCGAACACCAGGAAGGTGGTGGCCGATGTGCCGGTGGCTCGCCTACACAGGAACGCCCGTACTGCTCGACACCGTGCTCTACAAACCGGTCCACTCGCTGATCGACCAGAGCCTGCACGCCCGGATGGGTGTCGAGACGACCAACGGCGACGGGTTCGGCGTCGGCTGGTACACACCGGACGACGGCACCCCCGCGGTCGTCCGGGACACCGGCCCGGCATGGAGCAACCGCAATCTGCGGGAGATCGCCGACCATGTCCGCTCCCCGCTGTTCTTCGCCCACATCCGGGCCTCGACCGGTACCCCGGTGCAGCAGTCCAACTGCCACCCGTTCCGCCATGGCCGCTGGATGTGGATGCACAACGGCGGGATCACGGACTTCCACCGGGTGAGGCGTGATCTCGCCCTGGCGGTCGACCCGGAACTCTTCCTCGACATCGAGGGGTCGACGGACTCCGAGATGATGTTCTACCTGGCTCTCACCTTCGGTCTGGAGCAGGACCCGCCGGGCGCCGTCGCGCGCATGGTCGGCGCGGTGGAACGGACCGGTCACGAGCACGGGGTGGAGTTCCCCCTGCAGATGACGGTCGCCGTGACCGACGGCGGGCAGGTGTGGGCCTTCCGCTATTCCAGCCAGGGAGCCTCCCGCTCGCTGTTCTACAGCACCCGGGTGGAGGCGCTGCGCGCACTCCACCCCGACGTGGAGTTCCTGCGGGGGGTGTCCGACGAGACCCGCCTCATCGTGTCCGAACCGCTGGGCGATCTGCCCGGTGTGTGGAACGAGGTCCCCGAGAGCAGCTACGGCGTGGTGCGGCCCGGAGAGGACAACCTGCTCCCCTTCGCCCCGCAACCCGTGTAGGGGCCCTGGCACCCTCCCCGCCGACCGGTGTCCCGACGCCGCGACCTGCCGCCGGTCCAGCGGGGTCGGCCGGGCACGACGTCCCGGTCCCGCGCTGCTGACCGCCACCCCCGCCACTGCCCTCTGCCTTGGTCGTGCAGAGGGCAGCGGCGTGTGCCCTGCACCACCGCACCCCCCGGGGCCGGTTGCCTCGGCCCGGCGAGGGCTGGAGCGCACGCTCGCCGGCCTTGGAGGCGTCAGCGGTGCGCTCGGGCCGCGCGGTCGCGTCGGCGAGCAGGTCGACCGTCCTTCGCAGCCGGCGCGCCGTCGCAGCCGCCGCGCCGGGAACGGTCGTACGGCACACCAGCCACCGGGACCGGTCGCCGGCGCGCGCTCGTCGAACCCGAGGAGGCCGTGGTCGCACGAGCACGGGCAACCGCCCGTGTCGCCACGCCGATCCGGGTGGGACCGAGCAGGGCGGGGGCCGCAGGACCCCGCGTCCACGGCCCGTCCGGGCAGGTCGGGATCAGTGAGAGACCGGCACACCGGCTCACGCCCGGGCGTCGTTGCTTTCGCTCTCCGTGGTGTCGTCCTCGAAGAGGATCGCGTGGACGCGTTGCAGCACGTCGAGGTGGGCGCGATTGTAGAACTCGACCAGCGCGTGCACGGCGACCGACTCGGCGACCGCCGTTTCCCGGTGCGAGGAGGACCCCAGGTCGGCCAGGACGGGGTGGTCCCTGTGCTGTCGGCGGACATCGGGCGCCATCCGCTCCGCCAGCCGCTGCCGCACTTCGTCGGGAGCGTCCTCGTCGAGCGCCGCGAATTCCGCTTCGAAATCCCTGCGAGACCGCGAAAGCTGCTCCCGGAGGGCGGCCATCGCCTCGGGCGTGAGGATGCTGGAGTAGGCCAGCAGCAGGGACCGCTGGGTCTCGGGCAGGTCGTCGGCGAGCGTCTGGAAGTCCGGGGGCATGTCGAGCGCGGCGCGGTTGTCCATGACGGCCGCCAGTTCCCGCCGCATCCGCTGCCGGCGTTCGATGTCCGCCGCGAGTTCGGCGTCCAGGTCCCGGAGGATCTGCCGCGCCTTCTCGTCGCCGCTCTCGACCGAGGGGACGTCCGCGAGGGACACACCGAGGTCGGTCAGTCTGCGGATGCGCAGCAGGCGGACCAGATGGCCGGCGCCGTACCGCTTGTAGCCGTTGGACGCCCGTTCCGGCTCGTCCAGCAGGCCGATCTCGTGGTAGTGCCGGACGGTCTTGGTCGTCGTGCCCGCGAGTTCCGCCAGCTGACGCGTACTCCACGCCACCAGGAGCCCTTTCTCCAGCCTCGTGCCCGGCGACCATTCAAAACCCTGCCCCTGGGGCAGGGTCAACCACCGGCCGGTTCCGTGCCGGCCGTTGTTGACCGTGCCCCAGGGGCACGGAGTGGGATGGTCGCGACCACGACACGAACCGGTATGTGGAGACTGGACATGAAACGACAAGGCAGTGTCGGCCAGGGCCTGGCCATCCTGGTGGTCCTCGGCCTGGGCGGCTCGCTGGCCACCGTGCCCGCCGCCGCCGAGGAGCCGAAGACGCCGCAGGTGGAGTGGGGCCGGTGCCCCGACGACGTCGTGGCCGAAGCCGCTCCGACCGAGCTGCAGTGCGCCACCGTGCCCGTGCCGCTGGACTACGCCGACCCGGAGGGCGAGCAGATCGACCTCACCGTCTCCCGGCTGGCCGCCGCCGACCCGGACAAGCGGCGCGGCGTCCTCATGCTCAACCCGGGCGGCCCCGGCGGGTCCGGGCTGGCGCTGTCCGCGCTGCTGGTGGCCCAGGGCCTGCCCAGCAGCGTCACCGACCGCTACGACCTGATCGGCATGGACACCCGGGGGATCGGTCATTCCACGCCGGTCAGCTGCGGCTTCCCCGCGGACAGCCCCTACTACTCCAACATCCCGCCCTACGCGGTCGACGACGCCGCGGTCACCGCGCAGGCGAAGGTCGCCGAGCAGGCGGCCGAGCAGTGCGCGGGCAACGACGACGGCCGGCTGCGCCACATCACCACCGCGAACACCGCCCGCGACCTGGACCGGATCCGGGCCGCGCTCGGCGAGGAGAAGACCAGCTACCTGGGCTACTCCTACGGCACGGCGCTCGGGGCCGCCTACGCGTCGATGTTCCCCGAGCGCGCCGACCGGATCGTGCTCGACAGCAACATCGGGGACACCCACCTCGACCGGGACGGCATGCGCCGCTACGCGCTCGGCATGGAAGAGAGCCTGCCGGACTTCGCGAAGTGGGCCGCCCGCCGGCACGACAGCTACGGCCTGGGCCGCACGCCCGCACAGGTCCGGGCGTCCTACCTCACCATCGCCGGCGCGCTCGACAAGGCTCCGGTCGCGGGGATCGACGGCAGTATCTTCCGGCTCCTGACGTTCGGCCACCTGTACAAGCAGACGCAGTACCCCAAGCTGGCGCAGACCTGGCAGGCGATGCTCGAAGGCGACGAGGCGGCGGTCCGCCGCCTGTCGGCCGTCCCCGGGGAAACGGCGGACGGGGCGTTGTCGCCGAACGACAACGCCCTGACCGTGTTCCTCTCCGTCACCTGCAACGACGTCGAGTGGCCCGAGGACGTCGACACCTACCGGCGGGGCGTCGCCGAGGACCGGGAGCGCTACCCGCTGTTCGGCGCCGCCACGGCCAACATCACACCGTGCGCCTTCTGGCCGTACGCCCCCGCGGAACGACCGGTGGAGATCGACTCCGAGGGCCCGCGCAACGTGCTGCTCCTGCAGAACCGGCGGGACGCGTCGACCCCGCACCGGGGCGGGAAGATGCTGCGCGAGAAGTTCGGTGACCGCGCCCGGCTGGTCAGCGTCGACGGCAGCGGGCACGGCGTCTACGTCCTGGGCGACAACTCCTGCGCGTTGAACACGACCACGCGTTACCTCGTCGAGGGCGAGATGCCCGCGAAGGACACGTTCTGCCGCGCGGACTGACCACCTCGACGCCGGGGCTGCTGGTCCGCAGCTCGGCGAGCAGCTCGCGGAGTCTGCGTTCGGCATGGGGCAGGCACTTGTCGAACGCCTGTGAGGAACCAGCAGTCCCGGTGATCACCCCGTTCCAGCTCACTCGGGTCTCCGACTGCCCTGTGGAGCCCGACGAGGTTCCGCTCCGGATCGCGGGCATCGCATCCGGTGGCCGGTGGAGCTGTCAGGGCGGTCATCGTGGGTCGCGCGAATCGGACAGGAGCTCGTGGAGACGCCGCATCACGTCGACCTGGGCCGGATTGTAGAGATCGGCAATGGCTTTGCCGATGGTGCGGGCGGTGTGCTGTCGGCCGCGCGGGGCGTCCGAGGCGAGGTCGCTCAGCCCGGGATGCTCGGCCCGAAGACCTCGGACGTACGGCACGAGACGCTCGGCGAGACTCTGGCGCGCCGGCTCGTCCGCATCGGCGGGAAGCTCGTCGAGTTCGCGTGCCACCGGCTGCGGCTCCTCATGGAGCAAGTCCGCGTAGGCGTCCATCCCGTTGGGGCCGAGAACCGTACCGAGGACGGTGACGAAAGAGCGGTCGGGGTCGGGGAACTCCGCTGTCTCGTCCAGGGAGGCGAGGCGGAGGGGGAGATCGCTCGCGGCCGTTCTGCGCATGAGGGCGCCGACCTCGGCGCGGGCGTGTTGCAGTCGTTCGATGGTGGCGGCCAGCTCGTCGTCGAGAGCCCGCAGATCACGCGGGTCCGGGTCGGAGTCCGGGCCGTCACGCATGTCCGCGATCTGGGAGAGGGAGAAGCCCAGAGCGGTGAGGCGCTTGATCCGGAGGAGTCGGACGAGATGGCTGACGCCGTACTGCTTGTATCCGTTGGAGCGGCGCTCCGGCTCCTCAAGCAGGCCGATGTCGTGGTAGTGCCGTACGGCCCTCAGGCTGGTGCCGGCCAACTCGGCCATCTCCCGGGTGCTCCACGCCATGACCGATGTCTCCCTCGCCGTCCGGTGCCGTCGGCGCGGTCGCGCCGTGGCCCATTGAAAACCATGACGCAACGGCAGGCCGGCGCAAGGGAGAGCGTACGGGGGTGCGGTCCGCACCCTCTCGGTGATGTGGGGAGACCGTCGAGGTTGAAAAGCCCGGTCCGCACACGTCGGTGCACGTCTCACCGTGCTCTCGCGCCCCTGCCCGTCGGGGGGGGAACGGGTGCTCAGGGGTGGTTGGTTCGGTTCACGGCCGAGTCCGCCCGGCGGGTGGTGCGGGGCCGGTGGAGAGGACGTGGTCGACGGCGGCGTTGAGGGTCTCGGTCTCGGCGACGAGGACGGATTCGCGGGTGGGCAGGGCGCGTTGGACCGAGAGTCCGTTGAGGACGGTGAGGAGGAACCTGACGTTGCGGGTGTGGTCTCCCGGGGGCAGTGCGCCTTCCTCGGCGAGCACGGTCAGCCAGTGTTCGATCAGGCGCTCCGCCTCCCGTTCGTGGCCGAGGTATGCGGAGCGTACCGATTCGGTCGGCTCGGGTTCGATGAAGGCCCGATAGATCGTGCCCCATGCGGTTCGCGCGTCCTTGTTGGTGCCGAGCGGTGCGAGAACCTGCCGCAGGCAGTTCAGCAGGCGTTCGCGGGGCGGCAGTGTCCGGTCCCGGATCGGGTCGCCGGGCAGCAGTTCTTCGTAGATCCGCGCGAGCAAGCTGTCCTGCAGGGCGCGCTGGGTGGGGAAGTGGAACCTCAGCGAGCCGGTGCTCACTCCCGCACGCGCGGCGACCGCTCGCACACTCAGCTTCGCTGTCATGTCCTCGGCGATCATCTCCGCAGCGGCCCGGAGGATCTTCTCGCGTGTATCCATGCCCCGCTCTCCTTCGCTTCTCCCAGCCCCCCCACTGTACTGGCACACCGTACTAGTACAGTGTGCTAGCGTTTCCTCTAACACGCTGTACTAGTGAGGGTGCGGCCGATGCGCGAAGGAGGGGCAGAGCATGGCCTGGAAGCAGTGGGCGGCATCGAGGCGCCTCAAGCCGGGAGACGGCAGGGAACTGCAGCGGTTCCGCTGGTGGCAGCTCCCCCTGCGCTCCCTGTTCTGGCTACGGATGCCCGGCGACGGCGGGCACACCCGCCTGTACGCCGTCGACGTACGGCACTGGGCGCGGTTGGACAACAGCAGGATCCGGGCGCACCTGTTCCTGGACGGCAGGCACGTGGCCGAGTCGAAACTGCCCGCGGTCTTCCCCGTCGACGGGGGTGTCATCGAGGTGGCGATGAGCAACTACGGCATCAGGCGCTGCCACTACCGCCCCTTGGACGGACAGCCGCGGCAGCTCACGCCCGACCCGGCCTCGGCGGAGGGACGGCGGGCGCGCTTCGGTGCCCGCCATCCGGGGCTGAGCCGGGCCATCGCCATCGGATCGGTGTGGCTGCTCGTCATCGGTGTGGGCCTGAACCTGTTGCAGCTCGCCGAGCCCGTCTCTCATATCCCTCCCGTCATGCAGCGGGTCGGCACGTTCGAATCGCCGGTACACCTGCCGATCTGGCTGAACCTCGCACTGGGGGGCGGGGCCGTGCTGGCGAGCATGGAGCGCGCGCTCCGCCTGCGGTACTCCTCCCTGCTCGACGCGGCCGGTCACTGACCCCTCGGAGCTCGGAGCGAGGAGGGCACGACCACACCGGCCCTCTTCGGCCGGCTTCCTGCGCGACCGGCACGGCCCGGCTGCGCGGAACGACACGAGCACGACGAGACGAAAGGAAGATCATCATGATCCAGTCGAGGCCGAGGCCCGCCGCCCGCTACGGGGCGGCGTTCGCCGCAGCCCTCATGGCCCTGACCGGGTGTTCGTCCGGCGGCTCGGGGCCGCGCAGCACCTCCGCGGCGGCCACGTCGGCCTCCGTCCCGTCCCCGGACCCGCTCACCTGGAGCACGTGCGGGAAGGACCTCGAATGCGCCACGATCAAGGTGCCGCAGGAATACACCGAGCCCGATGGCCCGCAGATCCCGCTCGCGGTCATGCGGCACCGGGCCACCGATCCCGACCGCCGTATCGGCAGCCTGATCTTCAACCCGGGCGGGCCCGGGGTTCCCGCCACCGAGACACTGCGCAATCTTCCCAAAACGGCCGGCACTCCTGGCGCCTTCTCACCCGCGGTGCTCGCCAGGTTCGACGTCATCGCGATGGACCCGCGCGGCGTCGGCGGATCGCAGGCCGTTCGCTGCCTGACCGACGAGCAGCGAGCAGAAGCCGCCGGAACCGCCTTCGACCCGGCGGTCCCCGGGGGCAAACCCCTGCCGCGGCTGCTGACCGATGCCGCCGCGTTCACCGGCGGCTGCGTCAAGCACCAGAGCAAAGAGTTCCTGGCCGGCATGTCCAGCGACAACGTGGCCCGCGACATCGACCAGGTCCGCTCCGCGCTCGGCGAGGACAAGATCACGTATTACGGCTTGTCCTACGGCACCGTGGTCGGCCCGATGTACGCCACCCTGTTCCCGCACCGCGTCCGCCAGATGGTGCTCGACGCGCCCGTCGACACCAACAAGTGGTTCGGCAACTCCCTCACCTTCCTCCACGACGTCGCCGTGGCGAGCGAACGGACGCTGAACGCCTGGTTCGAGACCTGCCGCAGCGAGGGGACCGCCGTGTGCCCGTTCGGAGCGGGAGACCCGCAGGCGGCGTTCGACACGCTGATCGACACGCTGGAAGCGAAGCCGCTGAAGGTCGCACCCGTCGAGGGCACCACCCCGGGCGGCGAACTCGACGGCGCCATGGCCCTGGAGGCCACCCGGGCCCTGGCCGGGGACCAGAACACCTGGCCGTTGCTGACCTCGGCGCTGCTCGCCGCGCAAGCAGGCAAGGGCGCCCCCTTGTTCACCCTGTGGAGCAGCGTCACGGTGTCCCCCTTCCCCGTCCCTACCGCGATGCAAGAAGCCCACACCGCGGTACGCTGCGCCGACTGGCGGACCCCGGCCGGCATCGCCGCGCACAAGGCCGCAGCCACCAAGGCCGTCGCCGAGGCCAGGCGGATCGGGACCCGGGCCGCCTACTCCGCCCTGAACTGCGCCCGTTGGCCCGCGCCGAACAAGGACCGCGTCACCAAGCCGCTCACCGGCGCCGGTACGCCGCCGGCCCTGGTGGTCGCGGGCCGACTGGACCCGGTCACCCCCCACCACTGGGCCGAGAACATGACCCGGACCCTGGACTCTGCGGTCCTGCTCACCCGTGAAGGCGTCGGACACGGCTCCTACGGCATCAACACGTGCGTCAACAAGGCAGTTGACGCCGCTCTCGTCAATGGCAGCCACCCCGCCGACGGCGCCGTGTGCAAGACGGACACACCCGCCACCACCCGCCCCCTTGTCCTCGCGAACCGTTGAGTCACAGCCGGCCTTCACCCGCGTACGCATACGCATGCGCATACGCACGGCATGACCCGTCGAGCGGGCAGAAAGACACGCCCGCGGGCTTCACGGCATGCAAGGCCACGGCTGGGACGGCCGGTTGAGGCAGACGCTTCCTTCACTGCCCGCAGTGACGGCGCGGCCGACAGCACCGGACCCGCCACGAGACCCGGCTCCGCCCGGCCGCAGGCAGAACGGCCGGTGCAGGTGATCGCGCACCGGGCGCTCACCGCTGACGGCGTCGGCACGGCACCGGATCACGGAGCCGATGCCGTGGAGATCGACGCCACGGCCTGACGCGAGGGCTGGTGGGCCGACCACGACGGGTCGTCCGCCAGATACGACAGTGTCACGAAATGTCCATCTTCCGGGGCGCGCAGAAGTGTGCCGTAACGTCACCAGTTTCACGGCTCGAACCGGAGGTAGTAGTCACGCAGGAAGGCAAAGCAGCAGCAGAGAATTCACTCACTGCCATATATGGCAGTGAGTGAATTCCAAGCCTTCTGCGTCTTCCATTTCCGTAAAGGCGATTTGGGGAAAACTGCGGGACGAGGGGTGCGGGAAAAATCCTCCTGCTGCGCGTACCACCTCTTTCCGCGGCAAAAATCCGCCCGTCCTGCAACGGCCGAACCATGGGGAAACCACCGTGCGCACGACTCTCGCTCAGAAGCTGTATCTGCTCTGCTACACCGTCAAGAAGGAGAAGTTCCAGCTCGACAACATTCAGGGACGCGGCCAGCTGTTACGGGCCGGAGCGATGACCGAGCTGGCCCGCGACGGTCTGCTGGACGCCACCGGGGGGAAGGTGCGGCGACTCCCCGGCGAACCGCCCGAGGACCCGTTCACCGCCGCAGTCTGGTACGACCTGCCCGAGGACAAGCCCAAGGGCTGGCTCAAGTTCCTGCACAACAAGGCCCACACCGCCGAAACCCCGGTTCGCGACCAGCTGCTCGCCTCCGGGGAGGTCGCCGTCACGCGGGAGAAGAAGCTGGGGGTCGTCTCCACCGACCGGGTCACCGTGGTGCACCCGGACCTGGTGCGAGCGCTCCAGGAGCGGGTGCGCGCGACCGTCTTCGACGGTGCTCCCGCCGAGGACCTGACGGACGAACTGGCCATGGCCGTCATGGCCGTGGAGCTGGAACTGGCCTCGGTGTGGAGCAAGGAAGACCGCCGCGCCCACAAGTCCGTTCTCAAGGCGCATGCGGCGCGGTTCGACGCCTTCGTCCCCGGACTGCGCAAGGCGCTGCGCGACTCCTATCTCGTGAGCCGGGCCGTGGGAGGCGGCTGGAGCGCCTGAACCGCAGTGCCACCGCGACGAGAGATGCCCCAGGAACGCTGAAGCCTCAGCACATGACCAGGAGTTGATCGATGTCCCATCCCGAAGGCGAGCACGGCCCCTCCCCGGCCAACGACAGGAGCCCCAGGAACACGCCGCCTACCGCCCCGCGGCCACCCACGCTCGATTCCCTGGGCGGCACGGCGGGATTCGTCCACTCGACCGTCCCGGTCGCGGTGTTCGTGATCGCTCTCGCCCTGCTGTCCACGAAGGCGGCCGTGATCGCGGCCGTAGTCACCGGTGCGGTGCTCACCGTGGTCCGGCTGGTGCGCGGGGAACGCCCCCTCGCCGCCTCCGGCAGCCTGAGCGGCGTTCTGGTCGCGGCAGGCATCGTCGCGCTCACCGGTTCCGCCAAGGACTTCTTCCTGCTGGGCATCTGGGTGGCCTTCGCCGGTTTCCTCGCCACATTCGGCTCGGTCCTCCTCCGCCGCCCCGTGACCGGAGTGGCGTGGAACCTCCTGCACGGCGGCACGTACGCCTGGCGCGAGGACCGTCAGGTTCTGCGGGCGCACGACATCGCCACCCTCGCCGCGGCGCTCGTCCTCGGAGCCCGGTTCGTGGTGAAGCAGTGGCTCTACGTGCACGACGCCACCGGCTGGCTCGCCTTCGCGAAGATCGCCATGGGCACCCCCCTCACCGTGATGGCCGCGCTGGTCGTCGCCTGGGCCTTCCGCAAGACGTCCAAGCGCCTGGTGGACAGCCGACCGGCCGGGACGACGGCTCGGGCTCAGGCTCAGGCTCAGGCTCAGGCTCAGCAGGAAGCCGAACTCCCGCCTCACCAGGGTGCGTCCAGGTAGCGACGCCGTCACATCACATCAGCAGAGAAAGGACTCCCTGGATGTCGATCAGCCGTACGCACGCGGAGACGGCGAGGGAACTCGGAGCTTTCGAGCGGACCATCGACCTCTACATGCACCGCAACCCCGTCCAGTTCTCCCTGGTCGCCGAGATCGACCGGAAGGTCTCCGAGCAGACTCTGGCGCGGGCACTGCGGGGTGTGCAGGCACGGCACCCGTTGCTTCGCGTCTCGGTCGACCGCCGAACTCCCCGGGCCCGATACCGCTGGGCAGAGGGGCCGGTCAGGGTCGAAACCGCCGCCGAGGGAACTCCCTGGCAGGCGGTTGTCGCCGGTGAGCAGAGGCGCCCCGTCGCGCCGGAGCCCGGCCCGCTGATGCGGACCGTACTCGTTCCCGCGGAGAGCGGCAGCGTCATCGTGCTGACCTTCGCCCACCAGATCACCGACGGCACCGGCGGCATGCGGGTGGTGGCGGACCTTGTCGCCGCTCTCGACGGCAACGGGGAGAACGGTGAGCCGACCTCGGGGTGGGACGTGCCGCCCGCCCAGGAGGATCTCCTGCGAGCTCTCGACGCTGCGACGCCCACCGTGGGCCCGCCCCAGGACGAGCTGATGAACGTGCCCGGCGAGCTGACGCCGTTCTCGGGACGGGCACCGCACGTTTCCGCCTTGGCCTTGCAACGCGCTCTGACCGCACGGCTCGTGAGCCGGTGCCGAACTGAGGGCGTGTCCGTGCACGCAGCGCTGTGCGCTGCCGCCTGCACGGTCTTCCACCGCGCGGGCCGCACCCGGGTGAGGGTGCTGAGCCCGATCGACCTGCGCCGTGCCGCAGGTCTGCCCGACGCCGTGGCCAACCGGTTCGCGGGAGCACGGACGGCGAGCGAGGCGTCCCGGGCCGGGGATTTCTGGGAACTGGCCCGGCACCATCACCAGGCCCTGGAACAGCAGCGCGCACCGCAGGTTCTCAAGGCCGGCTCGCAGGCGCTGGCCCAGCAGCCGCCGGCCACCCCCGAAGACGCCGAGGCGATGATGACCGTTGCCACCGCCGCCGACATCCAGATCACCAACCTCGGGGTGGTGCAGGCCCCGGCACACGGCCGCACCCGCCTCACCGCTCTGTGGGGGCCGGCGCAGACCACCCAACTGCGCGGTGAGCACGTCCTCGGTGTCATCACCTTCGGGGGACGCCTGCGCATGACGGAACTGACCCACGACCCCGTGGCCGTTCTGCTGCCCGACATGGCCACCGTCCTCGCCCAGCAGTGCGCCGAGCCCGGCTCGCCGTCCTCCTGATCCGTTCAGGACACGAGCTCTGTCCCCGATGACTCGCCGGCCCTCCGGCGGTTCGGAACGCCCCCGCCGACCGGGACAGACCGCTGCCGGACTTCGCTGACCACCCGGTCCCCGGATCCACGCCGCGCCCTCGACGGCCGCGGCCGATGAACGACACACAGGAGTGACCATGCAGTCCCATGCAGATGCCCGAGACGCAGTCAGCACTGCCCTGCTGGATGAGCTGCGGTCCCATGTTCCAGCGGGCCGTGTGCTCACCGACGGACCGGAGTACGCACGAGCCGTGGCGCTGTTCAACGCAGCGGTCGATGTCCGCCCCTCTGTCGTCGTGCGGTGCGCGACCACCGCTGACGTGCAGGCCGGAGTACGCGCGTCTCGCCACCACGGAGTGCCGCTCTCGGTGCGTGGCGGGGGACACGACTTCTGGGGCCGGGCGTTCCGCCCCGGTGGACTGGTCCTCGATCTGACCGACATGCGGGAAGTCCGGGTCGACGTCGACCACCGGTTCGCGACGGTGGGCGGCGGGGCGCTCTCGTCCGACGTCGTATCCGCCGCCGAACGGGTGGGCCTGACGGCCGTCACCGGAACGGCGGGCGCCGTCGGAATGGTGGGCCTCACCCTCGGCGGCGGATACGGCCCCCTCATCGGGCGGTTCGGGCTCGCAGCCGACAACCTGCTCGGCGCCGAGGTCGTCCTGGCCGACGGCTCACGGGTGAACACCGACGCCGATCATCATCCGGACCTCTTCTGGGCGCTGCGCGGCGGCGGCGGCAACTTCGGTGTCGTGACCTCGGCACGGATCCGTCTGCACCCCGTGCCGACAGTGGTGTCGGGGACCATCCTGTACCCGATCGCCCAGAGCGCCGACGTTCTCGCCAACCTCGCTGGGATACTTCAGGACGGTCCGGACGAGCTGACGGTGGACGTGGGGTTCCTTCCCGGCCCGGACGGGAAGCCGACGGTGTACGTCGCGCCGACCTGGTCGGGAGACCTCGAGGTGGGGAACGCCGAGAACGGGCCGGTGCGTGCGCTGACCGGACTCGGTACACCCGTGCTCGCCGAGGTCGGACCGGTCGCCCGATCCGCGACGCTGGCCGCGACGGACGCCATGTTCCCGCCCGGGCGGATGGGCGCCATTCGCACGCGGACCGTCCGGAGCGTCTCCGGCTCCATCGCGACCGTCCTGGACCGGGCCGCCCAGGAGTTCACCTCACCGTTCTCCGCGATCGTGTGGCATCGGTTCCACGGTGCCGCCACCCGTCCGCCTCTCGGCTCGACCGCTTTCGGCCGACGCGAACCGCACCTGATGGTCGAACTGATCTCCATGTGGGAGGGCGGCGAAGGCAAGGACAACGCAGGCGGTGGCGACGGCAGGTCCCCCCACCTGCGCTGGCTGGAAGAGCTTCACGCGGCGCTCGAACCGTTCTCGTTGCCGGGCGGCTACGTGAACTTCCTGGGACCGGAGACTCCCGACCAGGTCGCGCACTCCTACGGGCCGAACACCCAGCGCCTGCTCGCCGTGAAGTCCGCGGTCGACCCGGACTCCGTCTTCGCGGCCACACCGCTCCCCAGCGGGACCGCCGACGCCGGCTCGACGCCCGTGTGAGACGAAGGCGACGTCGCCGGCCGCGTACGAAGAATCAGGGCACACTCCGCTCAGACCGCCTTGCCGGGGCAAGGCCGGTCGCGTAGGCCCCGGTCGGTGACGAGAAACGCCCACGGCCGTGGCGCGGTCGGGTCACTTTCCCGGCCCCGAGGAACGTGGGGCCGGGATGATCGCTCGAAGCGGAAGCCACCGCGGAAGTACGCAGTGGCGACCGCAACCGCAACCGCCAAAAGCTCGGGTCCCGGGGCCGCCGGCCGCCGAAGTTCGACAAAGCCGACTATTGCGAACGCCACGCGGTTGAGTGCGGGATCAATCGCCTCAAGCGTCACCGTGCCGTGGCCACGAGGTACGACAAGCCCGCCGTTCGCTACGAGGCGACCGTGCTGGCCGCGGTCCTCAATGAGTGGCTGTGAGCTGCACTTTCACAACGGGCCCTAGACATCCGGCCGGATCTTGCCGCCGATGTGGGCGAGGCGGATCGTCCGTTCCTCCGGGACCAGGCGGAAGTGGATGCGGCCGGCGCCCGGCGTGAACCGGGCGTGCAGGTCGAAGGTGCGTGTCTCCCCATCCAGGTCGGTGAAACGGCACACGCGCTTACGGGTCTCGCCCTCCGGGGTCACCTTGCTCCGCCACTCGGGCTCGGCCATGGCTGCCGGGTCCCACGTGGCGACGGCTTCCTCCAGCCGTTCCAGGGCTCGCCGTACGGGCACCACCCAGTGCGGGTTCAAGCCGCCGAGCTGACCCGCGACACGCGGCAGGAACGTGAGGTGCGGGTAGAGCTCCGTCCGGCTGTCCCAGATCCGCAGGCCGGTGGTGACGCTTTCCCGGCGCGCCTTCCGGATCCACTCCAGGTGCCCGCCGAGATGCGGCTCGGCGGACAGGTGCCGGACGTGGACGGTGTCGTGCCGCATCTCCAGCGTGTCCTCGTCGTCCTCGACGAGTTCGGCGCGCTCCAGTGTGACCTGATCGGTCTGCCACGGGCGAGCCACCGGCAGACTGACGGCGATGCCATCCATGAAGTGCGCGGCGCCCAGCCCGAGGACCGCCTCGCCGTCGTGGCGGTACTCCAGATGGTCGGCGGCGCCCTCCGCGGGGAAGACGCTCCGCACGGGAGAGCGGCCTTGTAAGGCCCGCAGGCGTTGCCAGAGGGCGCGGTTGCGCGGGCTGGCGCCGATCCACTTGTTGACGGGGTAGCCCTCGGCGATCTCCAGTGCCTTGACGTCCACCTCGCTCACGAGGGTGGCGCCTCCTTCGGCCGCGGCGGCACGGACGACGGCCACGAAGTCGGCCATGGCCCGCTCGGCCCGCGCCGGGTCGCAGGCCGTCCCCCAGGACCTCTCGTTCAGAAACAGCAGTGGCACGCTTCCTCTCCCCCATGTCGTCCCGTGCCGTCAGTCCAGCAGCTGGTCGAGCGAGTTCTCCCACTCGTCGAAGAAGCCCTCGGGCCACTGTTCGAGCATGCCGTCCTTGTCGATGCGCGGGGTGACGACCTCGGTGCCCGCCCCGTTGCCGCTGAAGTAGTGGACGACCGTGTCCTGCGGCTGGAGGACGCCCTGCTTCACAGCGATGCGGACGCCGTTCACCACGTGGTCGCTGTGCGTCTCGACGATCAGCTGGGCGCCGGTGGCGGCGGCCGCGGACAGCAGTGCCGCCATCCTGCTCTGCCCCTTCGGGTGCAGATGGGCCTCGGGGTTCTCCAGCAGGATCAGGCTCTCGGGCGTCGCGGTGAGGCAGGCGACCACGACGGGCAGCGTGTAGGTGAGACCGAAGCCGACGTTGGTGGGGCGCCGACGGCGGGTGGCGTTGATGCCGGCGGTGCCGCCGAAACCGTAGGAGAGGCGGACCGAATCGGTGCCTTCGACGGGGTCGGTCTCGATGTTGACACCCGGACACAGCTCCTGCATCCAGGCGATCGTCTGGTCCAGGAGCTGGGGAGACGTGGCGCCGTGATGACGGAGCGGACCGTCGGGCACCTCCATGGGTACGTCCTCGTCGGTGTGGTGGCGCAGGTAGTTGATGGTGTGTTCACCACGCACGCCGAGGAACCCTCTCGCGACGGCGATCTGGTGGGAGCGGGGGTAGGTGACCGCCGGGGTGATGCGGTCGGCGTGCAGGTACTGGAAGGGCTGCTCGGCCAGGTGCGCGCGGACCGATCCCTCCGCCAGGGGCATGACGTCCCGGTCAGGGTGGCGGATGTCATAAGCGGCGGCCCAGGTCCGCTGCTCGCCGTCCTCCTCGATGACGAAACCGACGAGCGGCTCGCGAACGGTGGGAAGTTCTTCCACCGGCCCGAAGTCCTCGTGCAGGACGTCCTGTGCGGTGCCCAGGGTCACGAGGTCACCGTTGAGCAGCAGCCCGCCCCCGGCACGTCTGGCCCGGATGAGCATCTGCGTCTCGTACGACTGCCGCAGCAGCCCCAGCGCCTGCAGGACGCTGCTCTTGCCCGAGGAGTTGAGACCAGTGAGGAGCGTCAGCGGGCCGAGGGGGAGTTCCAGGCGCCGGAACGCCTTGAAGTTGATCAGCGTGATGCGGTTGATCACTGCCCGGCCCCGATCCGTCCCCGGCTGAGCGCCGTCTCCAGAAGATCCTTGACCGCGTCGAACCGCTTGCGTACCTTCCTGGCGTCACCGGTGCCCACGGAGATGGCACGTTCGAACTCCACGTCCTCCATCAGCTCCGCGAACGCGTCGAGGAGGTCGGTCTGCCGCAGCACCTCGCGGTCGTCGTCACCGAGACTCGCGAGGTTGACGGCGACCGCCTCGAAGAGCGCCTTGTTGATGGGCGACTTGCGCTGCTGGTTCCGGCGGTACTTCCGGAAGGCATGGTGGCCGAAGATCTCCTCGGCCGCGAGCATCGCCGTGAGGAACTCGGTCCGCAGCCGGTTCTCCTCCGCGCTGTCGAGACGGTTCACCTGGTGCATCGCCTCGGCGAGGAACGCATCGAAGTCACCGGGCTTGTACGCGTGCGGGGAGGTCATCCGGAAGGCCAGGAAGCGAAGGACCATCTCCCGGTCGGCCATCCGGTCACCGACGACGCTGTAACCGGTGGCCCGCCGGAACTCCTCGGTCTCCGCGAGCTCCGCGAGGAGCGTGCGTGCCCGGCCCGAGATGAGTGCGTGCCGGATCTCCTGCCGGGTCAGGGGTTCGCCTCCGGTGTTGATGCGCGCGAAGACGTTGAACATCACCGGCTCGGGGGTACCGCGCCGGATGACGTGGACGACGACCTCGGTCTCACGCAGCCGGATCTGGAGTTTCCCGGACAGGTTCGCGAAGCCCGTGTCCTCGAAGTTGCGCAGGTACTCCAGGCCCGTCAGTTTCAGCGGGTCGGCGCCGACCGCCTCGGGCTCCACGAAGCGGGCGATGGACGTGAGGCGCTGGATGCCGTCGACGATGGCCCAACTGCCGTCCTTCTTCTCGGCGGCGTAGAAAGACGGGATGGGAATGCGCAGCAGCAGGGACTCGATGAGCCGGGACTGCTTGCCGTCGGTCCAGATACCCGCCTTGCGCTGGAAGTCCGGGGCGAGGTCGATCATCTCGTTGCGCAGCCGGGACAACAGCAGATCGACGGTCGTCGTCCGGGTGTCGATGTCGATGTGCTCGGGGTCGAAGGGAGAGGTGATCTGCTCGATCACCACATCCTCGGCCTCCTCGCGCTCGATGTCGGTCGGCCGACCGTCGGTGGTGACCTCCACGGAGAACAAGGGGGATTCGGGCTCCCCGGCATCGGCCGCGGCGTCCTGGTACCGCTCGTACACCGACCGTTGGTTCCGTATACGCCCCTGGCTCTCCTCCAACGCCGCCATGTTCTCTGGTCGCCCTGCCCCTCATGTGCTACGGGATCACCGTGTCCGCTGCGATCGCCCCTCACCCTACCGTCCGTGATCCCGCGGTGACGCCCGATCGATTCCCCGGACCGGGCCTGCCGCCGCAGCCGGGCGGCCCGTGCCCGCCGTCGCCGTCACCGTGCTTGCCGGCCTTGATGACGGCGGCCTTGTCGCGCACCCCCGGGTCGTTGTGCTTGTGCAGCCGCGAGGTGCCCTTGACCCGGTCCGGCGGGGAGGACGAGGCGGTATGCATGTCGCCGCCGTGCCGGGAGAGCCGGTCCGCACGCCCTGGTACGGCAACGGATCTGGCCGTCAGCCACGGCGAGCACCGTTGCAGTTCCAGGTCATACCTTCGTGCGGTGAGAGCGGGATACCTTGCTCGGAGGTCCTGCCTCCGGCGTGCCCGGAACCGTGTGACGACCGAAATCGACCTGAAGGTAAGGGAGTTACGGGCTTATCCTCGTACGGCTTCCCCGCGACGGAGCGCTACGGAGGTCAGTGCACGTGGAAATCGCCCTGGAGGTCGGCGGTGCCGCCGAAGACGCCTACGAGCTGCGGCAGTGGCTGCGCGGCGACCCCGAGCTGCGGCCGGCCGTCGTCCCGCTCGTCCCCGCGTCGCCGGCGCCCGGATCGATGGGCGGGTTCGGCGCGGTCATCGAGCTGCTGCTCCAGCCCGGCGGCCTGACCGTGACGCTGGCGGCCGGTGTGGTGGCCTGGCTGCAGACCCGGCGCGGCAGCCAGACCGTGACGATCACCAAACCGGACGGCACCCAGGTCGTCGTCACCTCCCAGGGCGTGCGCGGCCTCACGCCGCAGAGCAGCGGAGAGCTGGCGCTGGAGGTGGCGCGGGCCCTGGAGGAGCCGGCGCGGCAGACCTCGGATCCCGAGAACCCCTGAGCCGTGACGGAGAGATGGGGGGATCTCGCCGGACCTGACTGCCGCGCCGTCGTCGTCGGCACCGGACGGCAGGGCGTGGGCGAGCGCGGCGGCCCGGGCGGCAACGTGCGGCTCACCGACCTGCCGAGCGCCGCGCACACCGCGCGGGAACTGGCCCGGGTGCTGCGCGAGCGGTGCGGGATGGCGGCGGGCCGGGTCACCGAGCTCATCGACCCGGCCGGCCCGACGGAGGTGCTCGCCGCGCTCCGCGACGCCGTCGAGGCGGCGGCGGGCGGCGTGGTGCTGTTCTGCTTCACCGGGCACGGCCTGCTCGGCCCGGGCGGGCAGCTCTATCTGGCGACCGCGGCCACGGTGCGGCCCGATGACACGGTCACCGCCGTGCCGTACGCCGAGGTGCGCAATCTGCTCGGCGACGCGCCCGCCCGCGCGATCGTCGTCCTCGACTGCTGCTTCTCCGGCCGGGCTTCGGCCTCCCCGAGCGACGCCCACCGCGACCCGTACACGACCGCCCGGCCGCCCGGCAGCTTCCTGCTCGCCTCGGCGACCGGCTACGCCGCCTCCTTCGCACCGGTGGACCAGCCGTACACCCTCTTCGGCGGCGAGCTGGTGCGGCTCCTGGCGGACGGCGACCCGGGCGGGCCGCGCTGGCTCACCCTGCTCGACGTCTACCGGATCCTCGACCGGCGCTTCCAGGGCGGCCCCGCCCGCCCGTACGCGGAGGGCGTGGGCCGGGCCGCGGATCTCGTCGTGGCGCGGAACGTGTGTTCTCCGGCACCCCCGGAGGAAGTCGACGTGCCCGCGGGCGAGGGCCCCTGCCCGTACCCCGGCATGCGCCCGTTCCTGCCCGAGCAGCGCCATCTCTTCTTCGGGCGCGAGGAGCTGGCCCGCGAGCTGCTCGACCGGGTGACGCACGGCGACGGGCCGGTGGTGCTCGTCGGCGCGTCCGGGGCGGGGAAGTCCTCGCTGCTGCGGGCCGGGCTCGTCGCCGGACTCGAGGAGCGGGGCACGGGACGGGTACTGCTGGTCGACGGGCCGGGCGCGCGGCCCTTCCGCACCCTGGTCGAGCGCTGGGCGCGGGCGGTGGACCGGCCCTTCGAGGAGGTCGAACGGGAGGTGGGCGCCGGGCGGTTCGGGACCGGCGGGCCCGGGGTCCTGGTGATCGACCAGCTGGAGGAGCTCTTCACCGACTGCGCGGACCCGGAGGAGCGGGAGCTGTTCGTCCGGGCCGTCTCCGGCGCCGGAGCGGCGACCGGGCCGCGGATCGTCCTCGGTCTGCGCGCCGACTTCTACGGACCCTGCATGCGCGACGCGCGGCTCGCCCGCATGCTCCGGGCCGGACAGTTCACCGTCCCCGCCATGTCCGACAAGGAGCTGCTCGCCGCGATCGAACGGCCCGCCGCGCACGCCGGCCTGCGCCTGGAGGACGGGCTCGCCGGCCACCTGCTGCACGAGCTGCGCCAGGGGGCGCCCGGCGGCGGAGCCGACTCCGTCGCGCTGCCGTTCCTCGCCCACGCCCTCCAGCAGACCTGGGCCCGGCGCCGCGGCACCCGGCTCACCTTCGCCGGGTACGAGGCGGCCGGCGGGATCCGGGGCTCGGTCGCCCGGGTCGCCGACGAGCTGCACGACGCGCTGGACCCGGCGGGCCGCGAGCGGCTGCGTGAACTCCTGCTGCGCATGGTGACGTTGGTCGACACCGAGGGCCGGGCCGTCCGCCGCCGCCTCCCGGTCCCGGAGACGGCGGGCGAGGCCGAGCGGGAGGACCGCGAGCTGCTCGACCGGCTCGCCGACGCCCGCCTGGTCGTCCTCGACCGGGGCGAGGCCCAGCTGTGCCACGACTCGCTGCTCCACGGCTGGCCTCGGCTGCGCGGCTGGATCCGCGACGGCCGGGTGCGGCTGCTCGTCCTGCGCCGGGTGGGCGACGCGGCCGACAGCTGGGCGGAGGCGGACCGCGAGAAGAGCGTCCTGTACCGCGGCGACCAGCTGGCCGCGGCGCGGCAGGAACTCAGGGGCGAGGGCCCCGGACTCCGGCCCGTGGAACGGGACTTCCTCGCCGCCAGCGACCGGGCCGAGCGCCGCGCCCGCCGGATCCGCACCGGCGTCGGGGCGGTCGTGGCCGCGCTCGCCGTCCTGGCCTCCTTGCTCGCGGTGCGGGCCGACCGCGCCCAGCGCGACGCCGAGGCCCGCGAGAGCGTCGCCGTCGCCGAGCAGCTGGCCGCGCAGGCCGACACCATGCGCGAGCGCGACCCGCAGACCGCGCTGCGCCTGAGCCTCGCCGCGTACAGGACCGCCGACACCGGCGCCACCCGCTCCAGCCTCTACGCCGCCTACCTCTCCCGGCCACAGGTCGACCTGCGCGGTGACGTCCGGCAGCCGGTGGTCGACCTGGCGTACGGGCCCGGTGGCCGCGTCCTCGCCACCAGCCAGCGCACCGGCGTCGTCCGCCTCTGGGACGTGAGCCGACCGAACGCGCCGGTGCGCGGCGCCGCCCTGGAGCACCTGCACGGCACCGCGCCCCTCGCCTTCTCCCCGCGCTCCCCGCTGCTCGCCGCGCTGAGCACGGACGCGCTGACGCTGTGGGACGCGGCCGATCCCGTACACCCGAAGCGGCTCGGGGGCCTGAAGCTCGCCGAGGACCAGTCGTACAGCCTCGCCTTCAGCCCGGACGGGCGGACGCTGGCGGCGGGCGGGGAGAACGGGCGGCTGCGGCTGTGGGACCTCTCCGTGCCGTCCGCTCCGCGCCCGCTGCACGACAGGAAAGTCGCCCGGACCCACCTGACGGCCGTGGCGTTCAACCGTGACGGGCGTTTCCTCGTCACCGGCAACGGGGTGAGCGAGGACGCCTCCGGCAAGGAGCGCCCGGCCGAGGTGCGGCTGTGGGACGTCCGCGATCCGGCCCGCCCGGCCCCCCTCACCACCGCCACGGCCGACTCGGTGATGGCGGTGGCCTTCCACCCGAAGCGGGACACGCTCGTGGCGACCGGCGGCGAGGGCGCGATGGCCTGGTGGACGGTCCGGGACGGCGGACGGCGGCTCGCCCGGATCAGACCGACGGACTCGTTCGAGGTCGGATGGGGTTACGGCGGCGACCTGCCCTCGCTCGACTTCAGCCCCGACGGCTCCGCCCTCGCCGCCGCGTACGGCGCCCGGCCCGGCAAGGCCGTCATCCGGAGGGTCGCCGAACGCGACGGACCGGAGCAGCTGTCCTCGGTGAACGAGCGCGGCTCGGTGCCGAGCGGCGAGCCCACCCAGGCGGTGGCCTGGAGCCCCGACGGGGCCTACCTCGCGGTGGGCGACGTCGGCGGCAACGTACGCCTCTGGCCCGAGCACACGCCCGGGCTCGCCCTTACTGATCGTTTCAGAATGAGTTGAGCTGCGGTTCTTGCGTTTGGCGATCTTGGTCGGCAGTGTGTCCGGGGTGCGTGCTGATCTTGTTCCTG
>NZ_JBIVKQ010000046.1:0-18457 GCF_044750845.1 Streptomyces sp. NPDC088766
CGTCCACACACCCCGCAAGACGGGCACCACTACGTCCCGGGCCAAGAAGTCGACCACTCCGCGCCCACGCCGCACAGGTTAAAGATCAAGCTAGGCCGGTGTCATCAGCAGCGGCCGGGCCCGCTCGCGCAGCTCGACCACGCGCGGCTCGTCGCCGTACGGCTCCAGGCGGTGCAGGAGGTCTTTGACGTACTCGGTGGTGCGGGCGGACGAGATCCGGCCGGCCACCTCGACCGCCCGCACACCCTGCTCGCAGGCCGCGTCCAGATTGCCCGACTCCAGCTCGGCGACGGCCGAGACGACGAGCCGCAGGCCGTGCGAGCGCACGAACTCCTCCGTCGGCTGCGACAGCGCCTGCTCGGTGAAGCGGCGTACCTGGCGCGGTGCCTTCAGGTCGCGGTAGCACTCGGCGGCGTCGGCGGCGAAACGGTCGTAGGAGTAGAAACCGAGCCACGACGGGTCGTGGTCGCCCTCGCGGGCCCGCTCCAGCCAGCTCTCGGCCGCCTTGAGTGAGGCACCGGCTGCCTGGGCGTCCCCCGCCCGCGCGTGGGCGCGTGCCTCGACGAGGCGGAAGAAGCTCATCGTGCGGGCCGTGGCCAGGCCACGGTTGCGCTCCAGGGCGGCCTGGGCGAGGTCGACGCCCTCGTCCCCGAAGCCGCGGTAGGTCGCCTGGAGGGACATGGAGGCCAGGACGTATCCCCCGAGGGGCACGTCGGCGGCCGCGCGCGCGAGGCGCAGCGCCTGGATGTAGTAGCGCTGGGCGGCCTCCTGCTGGCCGGTGTCGAAGGCCATCCAGCCCGCGAGCCGGGTCAGTTCGGCGGAGGCGCCGAACAGGGCGCGGCCGACCTCGTCGGAGTACGCGCCGAGCAGCAGTGGGGCGGCCTCCACCCGCAGGCACTCCGGCACCATGGACGAACGCCAGTCGCCGCCGCCGTACTTGGAGTCCCAGCGCCTGGCGTCCTCGGCGGCCTCCCGCAGTTTCCGCACGTCGCTGTGGCCGACTTTGAGCGGTGCGCCCGAGGCCTCGGCGGAGTTCACCTCGCGCGCCACCGAACTGTCGGCCGGGGTTATCAGCCACCGCGAGGCGGGCGTCGCGTACGCGCTCACCGCGAACGAGCCGGCCAGCGACTGCCAGATGCCGCCCGAGCCGGCCCGGCGGCCCGCGAGGTCGAGCCGGTACAGCTCGGTCGCCGAACGCACGGCCTGGCCGACGTCCCTGGGGAAGGCCAGGCCCACTTCGGGCGCGGGGTCCGCGTCCGCCAGTCCGATCTCGTGCAGGGGCACGGGCCGGCCGAGCTTCTGGCCGATGGCGGCCGCGATGAGGTGCGGCGCGGCGCCCTGCGGCACCATGCCCTTCGACACCCAGCGCGCCACCGACGTCTTGTCGTAGCGAAGCGTCAACCCGCGTTGGGCGCCAAGGTCGTTGACGCGACGCGCGAGTCCCGCGTTGCTGATTCCCGCGAGGGCGAGAACGGCGCCGAGTTTTTCGTTCGGCCCGCGTTGCTCCCTGGACATTGCGCCACCCCTCGACACAGACGGCTGCCGCGCTGGCATAACCATGCGGCATTCGTAAACCCAGCGTAGTTCGCCGCATCCCAAGCGTTAAGGGGCATTCTTCCGGATGGCGGGATTGTGGTCCGTACGCAAGTGCGTTCCCCATACGCACGGTTGCGGCGTGCTCCCGACGTGTGGCCGTGCGCCCGTCCGTGCGCTCTGGTCCGGCCACCGCGGAAGCGCTTCCATGGGCGGTGCGTGGGTCGGCCCGCTGTACTGGATCCAGTGGGCTGGGGGACACCGCCGCCACAATCCCCGCGGGCGGTGGAACGGTCCGGGGGGCGTTCGCCGCCTCCCGGACCGACGCGCCGGGTCGAGGGCGCGACTGTGACGGAGCGTGTGCGAGCCTGTTTCAACGGCGGTGCCGCGCGGCATAATTGGCCGAAAATCGACCCTGTGTTCCGTCGGCGAATACGCCTCCCACCATGGAAATCCAGGGCGCTCGGGGCGTTCTGGGGGAGCGTATCGGGGGCGCATTCGCGTCGCACGCGCGGGGGTGCACGCGGTGATCTCCGCCCCACGCGCGGGAGTTCACCCAGCCTCCCAGGGCGGCGAGGGGGCGCTCGCACGGGCGCACTTCGCGGATCTCGCCCGGCGTCACCTCCCTCTGCGGCGCGTTCTTCGTGGCAGCATGTGAACCGTTCGTACGGTGCAGCTGTTGTCCACGGCCTGTGGAGGCGTCGATGCGGTGGTTGGTGGGATGGAGCAGCACCGCCGCGGCCCCTGGCCCCGGCACCTCCGGAGCGGGGACCCACGGCGGTCCCGGCGCGTACGCCGGCGAGGACGGCGGCCGGATCGGCCACGACGGCGAGACACTGCACCCGGTGGGCTCCCAACTCCTGTGGGGCGACCCCGATCCGCTGTGGGCGGTCGGCGACTGGCGTTCCGACGAGGTGCGGGTGGTGCGGGCCGACGCCCGGACCCGGATCGCGGTCCTCGGCACCTGCGGGGCGACGGACGAGCAGCTGCGCGTCGGCCTGTTCGCCGCGCGCGGAGGCGCACTCCGGCACCTGACGGCCTGGCCCGGCAGCTACACCGCGATCGTCCAGGTCGACCGGCGCATCACCGTCTGCGGCGATCTCGCGGGCGCGCGACCGGTGTTCCACACCCCCTGGGCGGGCGGCACGGCGTACGCGACGGCCGCGCTGCCGCTGGCCGACCTGGTCGAGGCCAACCTCGACTTCGGCCACCTCGCGGCCCTCCTCGCCGCCCCCGACGTACCGGCTGCCGTGCACGACTCCACCCCGTACGACGGCGTGCGGCGCGTTCCGCCGGGGCACGCGCTCATCCTGCGTGCCGGGGCCAGGGAGGTCGCGGGCTACGAACCCGTCGCCTCGCTCGCCGTGGCGGCCGTCCCGGCGGACCCGGACAGCGCGGTCGACGCCATCCGCGACGCCCTCGTCGAAGCGGTCCGCGCGCGTCTGTCCGCGCCCCGGCACGTCCCCGACATCGATCCCGGCCCGGTACCCGGCATGGGCCCCGCGGAGCGGCGCGCCGCGCGCGGGATGCCCGTCCCGGGCATCGGTGCCGACCTGTCCGGCGGCCCCGCCTCCGGGACGCTCGCGCTCCTCGCCGCCGGCCTGCCCGGCATGCCCGGCACGCTCCTGGGCCACGGCACGGGCGCCGGCGAGCGACTCCTGGCCGTCACCTTCAACGACCTCGCCGTCGGCGGACGCGAGGCGGAACTGCAGCGGGCCGGAACCCTCGCCGCCAACCCCCGCCTGCACCACGTCGTCGTGACCGGCGGCGAGGAGACCCTGCCGTACGCCGACCTGGAAGGCCCGCTGACCGACGAACCCGGCCCCAGCCTGGTGACCGCCGCCCGCCACCGCACCCGTCTCGCCGCCGGCAGCGCCGACCACTTCACGGGCTACGGCGCCCGCCAGGTCCTCGACGCCCACCCGGCCCGCCTCGCGGACCTGCTGATGGACCGCAAACGACGCCACCTGGTGCGCCCCGTCGCTGCCCTCACCAGGGCGGACGGCTCCGTCCTCGTCCCCGCGCGCGTGTACGGTGCCGCCCGCCGGCTCGCCCGCACGCCGTACCGGGCGGGAGTCGAGGGCCTCGCCGAACGGCTGATGCAGCGCCGCTTCGACGACCCCAAAGGCGCGGTGGGCGCCTCGCTGGCCGCCCTCGCCTGGGGCGGGCCCGGCCCGGCGGCGCGGTGGCTGACCGGCGAGGCCCTGGCGGAAGTATCGGTTCGCCTCCAGAGCACGGCCCACCGCGCCGGAGGGGGCCCCGGCCAGCGGCCCGGCGACTATCGCGCGCGTGCCGCCCTCGCCCGCCACGCGGCCGACCTGCGCGTCCTGGAACAGGCCGCCGAGATCCGCTCCCAGCGCCTGCACGCCCCCTTCCTCGACAACCAGGTCGTACGCGCCTGCCGCGCGCTGCCCGAGACCCTGCGCGTGCAGCCGGGGGCGCGCGCGGCGATCCTGCGCACCGTCCTCAAGAGCTCCGGGGTCGCCGACCTCCCGCCCGGCTGGGGCGCCCCCACCCAGGCCACCACCACCGCCGCGGCCCGCGCCGGCCTTCGCACGGCGGCGGATCCCCTCATCACCCTCTTCGACGCACCCCTGCTCGCCGACGCCGGCCTGATCGAAGCCCGCGTCGTCCGCAAGGCCCTCCGCGGGGCCGCCGCGGGCGAACCCCTGCCCCTCGACGGCCTCGCCGACCTCGTCTCCCTCGAACTCTGGCTCCGCCGCCTCCTCTCCCGGAGAGGCACCTGCTGGACAGGCACCCCGGCCCGCTCCCGCGCGGTACCGGCGGGAATCGCCCCGCAGAGACGGGCGGTGGCCCCGGGGGGCGAGGGCGCGGACCTGGCCGCGCGCTGAGCGGCGCGGTCCGGGCGGGCGCAGCACGCCGGCTGGCACCCGGAGGGTCCGTTCAGCCCTCCCACCGGCGCCCCCTCCGTCGCGCCGGGCCGACGGCCCGCTTCCTGCACAGTTCCCCCGTACATCGGGCCGACGGCCCGCGCCCCTCTCCCGCACATCGGGCCGACGGCCCGCCCCGGCCCACCTCGCCGGAAAACCCGTGCCCCGCCGTCACGGCCCCGGAGACAATGGCTCCGTGCGGTACAGAATCCTGGGCGTCACCCAGACAGCGGACGACGACGGCGCCCCCGTGGCCCTTCCCGGTCCTCGCCTCCGCGCTCTCCTCACCGCCCTCGCCCTGCGTCCGGGCCGTACCACCACCCCGGAAACCCTCATCGACGAGGTCTGGGCCGACACCCCGCCCCAGGACGCCCCCGCCGCGCTCCAGGCCCTCGTCGGCCGCCTCCGCCGCACCCTCGGCAAGGACACCGTCACCTCCGCCCCGGGCGGCTACCGCCTCGCGGTCACGGAGGACGACGTCGACCTGTTCGTCTTCGAACGCCTCGTACGACAGGGCACCGGGGCCCTGCGCGCGGGCGACCCGGCCACGGCCGCCCTCGCGCTGGACGAGGCCCTCGCCCTGTGGCGCGGCCCGGCTCTCGCCGACCTCCCCGACCACTTCGCGGCCGCCCGCCCGGAGGCCCTGCGCCTGGAGGCGTCGCGCACCCGCGCCGAGGCGGACCTGCTGCTCGGCCGCGCCGGCGAGGCCGTACCCCGTCTGACCGAACTGACCACCGCCCACCCCTACGACGAACCGCTGCACGCGCTCCTCATCCGCGCCCTGCGTGACACGGGCCGCTCGGCCGACGCCCTCGCCGCGTACGAGAGAGCCCGCCGCACCCTCGCCGACGGCCTCGGTACCGACCCCGGCCCGGCCCTGCGCGCCCTGCACGGCGAACTGCTCGACGGCTCGGCGCCGCCGGCCGGGGCGGACCCGCCCCTCACCCCGTCGCGGCTCCCCGGACGCACCGGCAACCTCCGTCCACGGCTTACCTCTTTCGTGGGCCGGGAACCCGAGATCGCCGCCATCCGTTCCGCATTGCACAGGGCCCGCCTCGTCACCCTCACCGGACCGGGCGGCTCGGGGAAGACCCGTCTCGCCGAGGAAGCCGCCGCCGGGCTCCCGCAGGCGTGGCTGGTCGAGCTGGCGTCGCTCGACCAGCCGGAGGCGGTGCCCGGCGCGGTGGTCAGTGCCCTCGGTCTGCGCGAGACCGTGCTGATGACCACCGACCTGGCGATCCCGCAGGACGACCCGGTCGCCCTGCTCGTCGAGCACTGCGCCCCGCGCAGCCAACTCCTGATCCTTGACAACTGCGAACATGTCATCGGCGCCGCCACCGGCCTCGCCGAGACCCTGCTCACCCGCTGTCCCGGGCTCACGATCCTCGCCACCAGCCGTGAACCCCTGGGTGTCCCCGGCGAGTCGGTCCGCCCGGTCGAACCTCTCCTCCCCGAGCAGGCGCACCGCCTCTTCACCGAGCGCGCGGCCACCGTCCGTCCCGACACGGACGTCGCCCTGCGGGACGGGGAAGCGGTGGCGGAGATCTGCCGGCGGCTGGACGGGCTGCCCCTCGCCATCGAACTGGCCGCCGCCCGGCTCCGGCTGCTCACCCCCCGTCAGATCGCCGACCGCCTCGACGACCGCTTCCGCCTCCTCACCTCCGGCAGCCGCACGGCTCTGCCCCGCCAGCAGACCCTGCGGGCCGTCGTCGACTGGTCCTGGGACCTGCTCGACGAGCCGGAACGCACGGTGCTGCGCGAGCTGTCCGTGTTCGCGGGCGGGTGGGACCTGGAGGCGGCGGAGGCGGTGTGCACCGGCCCCGTCCCCGACCTCGTCGGAGCGCTCGTCGACAAGTCCCTGGTCGTCGCGGCCGCCGGTACGCGGGAAGACGGCGACCGCATGCGCTACCGCATGCTGGAGACCATCCACGAGTACGCCACCGAGCGCGCCGCGGAGACCCCCGCGGTGCGCGCGGCGGCCGGGCGGCGGCACCGGGCCTGGGTGCGCGCGCTCGTCGAACAGGCCGACCCCCTGCTGCGCTCCGCCGAGCAACTCCCCTGGATCTCCCGCCTGGAGACCGAGCGGGACAACATCCGGGTCGCGATCCAGCGCAGCCTCGCCGCAAGTGACGAGGAGGAGGCCGCCGCCCTCTGCCTCGCCATGGGCTGGTTCTGGTGGCTGCGCAACTACCGCCACGAGGGAGCCGTCTGGACGGACCGAACCCTCCGCCTGGGCGCGGTCCTCGACGGACTCCCCGCCCGGCACCCGGACCGGACGACAGGGAGGCCGGGCGCCCCCGCCACGCCGGGCGCCTCCCCCGCCCGCACCGGTGCCCCCCTCACCGCCTCCGCCGTCCCCGTCGATCCTGCCGTCCGCGTCGATCCCGCCGTGCCCGCCGACCTCGCGGACCGGATGGCCGCCGTCGACCCCCTCGGCGCCTTCCTCGCCGAGCCCGACGGCGAGGAGTCCCACCCGCGGCACGCCCAGCGGATGAACCTCCGGATGCTGCACCTGTTCCTGCTGTCCGAGTCCGAGCCCAGGGGCGTGACGGCGGAGGATCCCCGTCACGCCGCGTACCTCCAGCGGCTGCGCGACCGGTACGGACCGGGTGGCCCCGAGGCGGCCCGGATGCCCGGCCTGATCTGGCCGCTGACGGCCTTCCAGTTGCGGGACGCGGAGGATCTGCGCGCCATCCTGGAAGCCGCGGTGACCAACTGCCGTGCCCACGGCGGCGACTGGGAACTGGGCTGCGTCCTGATGTTCCGCACGCACGCGGTCGTCGACTCCCCCGGCGGGCTGCGGGGCGTGGACGACGACCTGGCCGAGCTGCGCGTGCTCAGCCGGCGCGTCGGCGACCGCTGGATGCGGGCCCAGGTGTGCAGCGCGGCCGGTGAGGCGGAGATGGCCCGCGGCAGGTTCGCGGAGGCCGAGCGGGAGTACCGGGAGGCGCTGCGGCTCGCCTACGAGGTCGGTGCCCACGCGGAGTCGCCGTTCCTCATCGCCCGCCTCGCGGAGATCGCCTACCGTTCGGGCGACCTGGCCGGCGCCCTGACCGCGCTCGACGAGGCGAACACCGCGGCCGAGCGCTACGGCGTGGCGGACGCCCGCGCGTTCGTGCTCATGCTGCGCGCCCAGGTCGCCGTGGACGAGGGCGACACCGCCCGCGCGCGGGAGTTGTGCGACGCGAGCCGCGCCGCCACGTCCGCGGGCACACCGCCACCCCAGTTCATTGCGGCACTGGGGATGCTCGAGGCGGAGGTCACCGCCGGTGAGTCAGGTCCGGAGCCCGCCCTGGCGCTGCTCGCCGACACCCTGCGCCGCGCGCTGGCCGACCACTGCGCCGAGGCCGTCACCTCGGCGATCGTCGACGGCGCGGCGACCCTGCTGGCCCGGCTCGGGGACTTCCCGCGCTCGGCCCGGCTGCTCGCGGCCGCCGACGCGCTGTACGCCCCCCATCCGCGCCCCTCCCCGCAGCACGCCCTGGCCGAGCGGGCCGAGGCGGCCGCCCGTGAGGCCCTGGGCGCCGGACGGCACGAGGCCGAACGGGCCCGGGGCACGGCCCTGACGGTGACCGGCGCTCTGCGCGAACTCGACGAGGCCGTGCACGCCCACCCGGCACCGGCCACCGGCACTCCGGGCCCCTAGCGCCTCTCGTTTGGATCATGCCGGGCCCGCGGGCCCTGGCACCGCTCCCTGATCCGGCATGATCCAAACGAGAGGCCCTGGACCGCTACGTACAGGTGAACTTCGACTCGGCCCAGTCCGCGAGCGCCACCGTGTCGAGATGGTTGTGCGGCTCGACCACCAGCGTCACGGTCTCCCGGCCGGCCAGGTTCACATGGACGGGCACGGCGGGGTCGCCGCCCCTGACGGTCCCGGACGACCACAGCCGGACCCCGTCGGCGTGGACGGAGAAGACGACCTTGCCGAGCTTCTGAGTCAGGTCGTCGACGCCGGCCACGGCGTCGTAGGCGGTGCAGGCGCGGTTGAGGTCGATCGTGACGGAGGAGTCGCCGTGCACGGTCACCCCGCGCGCGTACTCGCGGCCGGCGACGGACAGGCCGTACCGCTGCCACACCCAGCTGCTCCCGCCGAGGTGGATCTCCGGCCCGGTGCCGTCCCCGGCGACGTCGAAGGGCAGCTCGCTCAGCTCGTAGACCACCGGGGCGGGCGGCGGCGGGGGCGTCGGAGTGGGCCTGCGCGCCGAGGTCGGGGCCGGCGTCGGCTCGGGCGTGGGTGGGGGAGAGGGCGTGGGCGTCGGCTTCGGGGTGGTGGAGGTCGGCTTCGGGGTGGTGGGAGTCGGGGTGGGGGCCGCCACCGGGACGACCACCGGGGGCAGCGGGTCGGGCTCCACGGGCCTGGACGTAGGTGTGGGCACGGGCGCCGGTGCCTCGGGCAGGACGGCCGGCGCGGAGGCCGAGGGCCTGGCCGCCGGCTGCTCGGCCGGGCTGTCGTCGCCGACCAGGGCCAGCGCCACCACGGCGACCGCCACCGCGACCACACCGGCCGCGGCACCGGCCTTCACCGGCGTACCCAGGCCTTCCGAGGCGGCGGTCCCGGCACCCGCCCCACCGTTACCGTCGGCCGCCGCGGCCGCGCCCGCGGCGCCCGCCGCCCCGGCTCCGGCACCACCGGTGATGAGCGCGGCGGCCTTGGCGTACCCCGCGGCGCCGAACCAGCCGATGACCGCGACCGGCACGACGGCGGGGATGCCGGCGGCGACCTCCTCGATCTGGAGGGCGGCCAGCCGGCACCTGGCGCACTCCTCCAGGTGCTTGCGCAGCCCCCGCTCGGCGCGGGTGCGCAGCCGGCGGCGGGCGTAGGTGCCGAGCTGGTCGGCGTAGCGGGAGCACTCCTCGTCGCTGGTCAGGGTCGCGCTGACGTGAGCCTGGAGGTAGGCCTGCTTGAGGCCCTCGCGGGCGCGGCTGGCGAGCACGCGGGTGCCGTTGGCGTCGAGGCCGAACAGCGTGGCGACCTCGCTCGGCGACTCGTCCTCGACCTCGGTGTGCCACAGCACGGCCTGCCAGCGCTCCGGCAGCGAGCGGAAGGCCCGCACGGCCATGGACTGCTCGGCCTCGTGCATGGCCCGTACGTCGGCGCCGAGGTCGAGGGCTTCCTCGTCGGACACCTCGCAGGAACGGGCGGCGTGCGCGGCGAACACCGCGAAGTCGTCGACCAGTTGCTCCCGCTTCGCGGACCGCGTCCAGTCCGCGGCCACCCGGCGCACGGAGGTGAGCAGATAGGCGCGTACGGCGTGCTCGGGGCCGGAGCCGCGGCGCACCGCCTGGAGCACGCGGGCGAAGACCTCAGCGGTGAGGTCGTCCGCGGTGTGGGCGTCCCGGCAGCAGGTGCGCGCGTACCGGCGCACGGCGTCGGCATGGCGCCGGTACAGCTCCTCGTACGCCGTGTCGTCCCCGGAGCGCATCCGGGCGATCAGGTCGGAGTCGGCGGGCGGCGTCTCCCGCAGCGGCGGCAGGACGCTGTCCCCGCGCCACTCGCGCTGCGCCGGGACACCGCCCTCGACGGGCGGACCGGCCTCGGCCGGGAGGCCGCCCTCGGCCGGGGCGGGGCGCCCACCCCGGGGGACGCCCGTGTGCCCGCCCTGACCGGGTACCTGGGGCTGGACCCGGTCACCGGCCTGCGTGTCACCGTCGCCCGGTGACGCGGCCCTGCCGTCAACGCTCATCGCGGAATGCCCCCGCCGCCTGCCGAACCAGTCCCGACCACCGGGTCAGCGTCCCACATTGGCTTTTGTCCAGAACCCCACGAGAGGAGTCGTCCACTCGTCCGTGGGGACTTGTCCGCACCCAGTGCGGAAGTTCACCCGGACGGGGAAGGTTCCGCGGGCTCTCCGCGGGGATCGGCCGACGCACACGGCCGACGTGCGCCTCGAACAGGCGGGGGCTCATCCGGCGAACCGAGCGAGCCCCACCCACAACCGTCCGACGGCCACCCGCGAGATCCACGGCGGGACCCACGGACCGCACGTTCCACGGACCGCACGGCCCAGGGACCCACGGCCCAGGGACCGCACGGCCCAGGGACCCACGGCCCAGGGACCCACGGCCCAGGGACCCACGGCCCAGGGACCCACGGACCGCACAGAACCCACGGGTGCACAGAACTCACGGAACCCGCCGACCGTGGCACCGGCCGCCCCCGCGCGAAGGACCCGCGGCGCGGGGCCACGAACTCGCCCCGCGCCCCGCACCGGCTAGGAGACCGGCCGGGACCGCAGCCCCTCCAGCAGGATGTCCAGCAACCGGGACGAAGCCGCCGCCTGGTGTGCCGGGTCCGGCAGGGAGGGTGCCGCGGTGGCGATGACCAGCAGGACGTCCGACACCGAGACGTCCGGCCGCAACTCGCCCGCCGCCCGCGCCCGGTCCACCAGCTGGCCCACGACGTCGAGCAGGGCCGCCGCCCCGGTGTCGTCCACGACGGCCTGCGCGCCCGCGTCGGCGAGCAGTCGCAGCTCGCCGCCGCCCGGCTGGCTCCGCTGCTGCGGAACCCGGGCCGCGTCGGCGACGGCGCCCTCCGTGCCCTCCTCGGCGACGCCGACCCGCAGCACCTGCGGCGGCAGCAGCCGCCCGGCGCCGGACGCCACCGACGTGCGCAGGAAGCGCGACAGCGCCGACCACGGCTCGTCCTCCTGCCCCAGCGCCGTCCGCGCCTGGTCGGTCAGCCGGGAGGTCTCCTCCTCGGCTATCCGCCGCACCAGGACGTCCTTGCTGGGGAAGCGCCGGTACACCGTGCCGACGCCCACCCGCGCGCGCCGCGCCACGTCCTCCATCGGCGCGCCGTACCCCAGCTCGCCGAAGACCTCGCGCGCCGCACGCAGCACGTGCTCCAGATTGCGCTGTGCGTCCACGCGCAGCGGCGTTGTCCGCGAGGTGCCCCCGCGTCCGTTGCCCGTCGCCGCGCCCGCCGTGCCGCCCGGTCCAAGTGCGGACGCGGACGACCAATGCATGTCCTGAATGTGCATGAATGTTCCCCCGGTAATGACGTCTCCCCCCGGAGACTCTCCCCGCCATGGAATGCACGAGGCGCATGGAACAGGGGGCAACGGAACCGGACCCGCTGATGAGGCCCTGCGTCAGCAGCACCTCACGGACCCGACGAGCGCTTCCCCCTGCACCCCGTCGACACACGAACATAGTTGAGAGGGAGTCAATTCAGAAGGGGCAGGTTCCGCACAGAGCGCCCCCCGATCGGAGCACGGACCGCATACGTCCCGATAATGCCCCTTCCTGCACCCCGGCGAACCCGCGCTGACCTGCGGTCCTGTCCCTCCCGACGAGGTTTCGACCGTCCCTGCCCACGCCCGGCCCGCGGTCACACGAACTTGTCGGGGCTGTGGACAAACTCCGGCGCGGGGTGCGTCATGGGATGGTGAAGGAACGTGCGCGCATTCTCGTTGTCGGCGGTGGCTACGTCGGGATGTACACGGCCCTGCGGCTCCAGCGGCAGCTGAAACAGGAGATCGGCCGGGGCGAGGCCGAGATCACGCTCGTCACGCCCGACCCGTACATGACGTACCAGCCGTTCCTGCCCGAGGCGGCCGCGGGCGCCGTCTCCCCGCGGCACGTCGTCGTACCGCTGCGCCGCGTCCTGCCGCACTGCCGGGTCGTCGCCGGCGAGGTCACCGCCATCGACCACGCCCGGCGCACCGCGACCCTGACCACCCTCGCCACGGACGAGGAGGGCACCGGCCCGCGCCGGCTGACGTACGACGAACTGGTCCTCGCGCCCGGCTCGGTCTCCCGCACCCTGCCCATCCCCGGCCTCGCCGACCACGCCATCGGCTTCAAGACGGTCGAAGAGGCCATCGGCCTGCGCAACCACGTCATCGAACAGATGGACATCGCCTCCTCCACGCGCGACCCCGCGATCCGCGACGCGGCCCTCACCTTCGTCTTCGTCGGCGGCGGCTTCGCGGGCGTGGAGGCGCTCGCCGAGCTGGAGGACATGGCCCGCTACACCACGCGCTACTACCACAACGTCGAGCCCGAGGACCTGAAGTGGATCCTCGTCGAGGCCTCCGACCGGATCCTTCCTGAGGTCGGCGAGGACATGGGGCGCTACACGGTCAGCGAGCTGCGCCGCCGCAACATCGACGTCCGCCTCGGCACCCGCCTGGAGTCGTGCGCGGACCGCGTCGCCGTCCTCAGCGACGGCGCCCGCTTCCCGACCCGTACGGTCGTGTGGACCGCCGGCGTCAAACCCCACCCGGTGCTCGCCGCCAGCGACCTGCCCCTCACCGGCCGCGGCCGCCTCAAGTGCACCCCGGAGCTGACCGTCGAGGGCGTCACGCACGCGTGGGCGGCCGGGGACGCCGCCGCCGTCCCCGACTTGACCGCCGACCGGCCCGGCACGCACACCGCCCCGAACGCCCAGCACGCGGTACGCCAGGCCAAGCTCCTCGGCGACAACATCGCCCGCTCCCTGCGTGGCGAGCCCCTGCAGACGTATGCGCACAAATACGTCGGCTCGGTCGCCTCTCTGGGGCTGCACAAGGGAGTCGCGTACGTCTACGGACGCAAACTGAAGGGCTACCCGGCCTGGTTCATGCACCGTGCCTACCACCTGAGCCGCATCCCCACCTTCAACCGCAAGGCGCGCGTGCTCGCGGAGTGGACGCTGTCCGGACTCTTCAAACGGGAGATCGTCTCGCTCGGATCTCTCGAACATCCCCGCGCGGAGTTCGAACTCGCTGCCGGTGGAAAGCCTTCTGACGAGTCTTCCGGCGACCCGAAGGGGTCGTCCTGACCCGATCCAGGAACTCCACCGACCGCCCCCACGTCTGACGAATGTCGGCCCGGACGGCGGCCGCCCTGCCAGACTGCTCCCTGCTCACCGCCCCTCCGAGCCCCCGGCGGGCCACCACCCGCCCCTGCCGACCCACGAGGCTGTTCCCACGTGCTCCACACCCCGGGTGCTGCAACAATGTGCGGCCGCCGCTGCGCGGCCTCCGCAGCCCAGGCAGGCCGGGCCCGGAGCCGGCCGTCGACGACTACACGAGGCAAGGATTCGTGAACTTCACGCGCTGGAGCGCCCGCCTCTCCGGAACGCAGCGCCGCGCCGCCGCGCGAGCGGAGCACCCGGTCACCATGACGGACCGCCGGAGCGAGAGCTCCGTACCCGCGGCCCGCGCCGAACAACTCACCGACGACGACCCGCCCCCGGTACCCGCCGTCGACGAACTCCCCGCCCGCGAGGTCCTCGACCGCGTCCCGGCCCTGGTGGCCCTGGTGCACGGCCCCGACCACCGCCTCGCCTACGTCAACGACGCCTACACGGCGGCCTTCGGCGCACGGCCCCTCGGCGAACCGGCCGCCGAAGCCCTCCCCGAACTGCGCGACCTGGGCCTGATGCCGCTCCTCGACCAGGCCCAGCGCAGCGGCAAGCCCCGCACCCTGAAGTCCCGCAGGGCGCCCGACGGCCGCTCCTACACCTTCACCTGCACCCCGGTCCCGGAGAACCACGGCGAGAGCGCCGTCCTGGTGTTCGCCGCCGACGTCACCGACCACGCCGAAGCCGCCGAACGGCTCAGAGCCAGCGAGCGCCGCCAGCGCGAGACCGCCGTCACCCTCCAGCGCTCCCTGCTCCCCCAGGAGCTGGAAGAACCCGACGACCTGCGCATCGCCGCCACCTACCACCCCGGCGGCACCGAGGCGGCGGTCGGCGGCGACTGGTACGACGTCATCACCCTCGGCGGCGGCCGCACCGCCCTCGTCATCGGCGACGTCATGGGCCGCGGCGTCCGGGCGGCGGCCGTCATGGGCCAGCTCCGCACCGCCGTCCGCGCCTACGCCCGCCTCGACCTCCCGCCGCACGAGATCCTCCAGCTCCTCGACGGCCTCGCCATGGAGATCGACGCCAACCAGATCGCCACCTGCGTGTACGCCATCCACGACCCCAACGAGGGACGGCTGGTGTACGCCTCCGCGGGCCACCTGCCGATCCTGGTCCGCGACGAGAGCGGCACCGTCCAGCGCGCCGACGAACCCACCGGCCCCCCGCTCGGCACGGGCGGCTGGATGCACGCCTCCGGCTCGATCCCCCTCGGCCCGGGATCCACCGCCGTCCTCTACACCGACGGCCTGGTCGAGCGGCGCAACGAGGACCTCGACGAGGGCATCGCCGCCCTGGAGCGCGCCCTGGCCGGCGCCACCGGCTCCCCCCAGGTGGTCTGCGACCGCCTGGTCCGCTCGGCGGGCGTCACCGCGGACCACGACGACGACGTGGCCGTCCTGGTCCTCCAGCACCCCGCCCGTACCGGTCCCGACGGCGAGCTGTTCCACAACGCCGCCCTGGAACTGCTCGGCGGCGTCGAGGCGGCCCCCCGCGCACGTGCCTTCGCCTCCGGCGTCCTCACCAGCTGGCGCTTCCCCGCCGAGCTGCACGACCTGGGCGTCCTCGCCACCAGCGAACTCGTCGCCAACTCCCTCCAGCACGGCATCCCGCCCATGCGCCTGCGGCTGCGCCGCACCGACCGCCGCCTGATCGTCGAGGTCACCGACGGCGACGACCACCTGCCACGCCGCCGCCGCGCGGAGCCGGCCGACGAGTCGGGCCGGGGCATCGCCATCGTCGCCACGATCGCCTCCAACTGGGGCAGCAGACGCATCCCCGGCGGGGGAAAAGCGGTGTGGTGCGAGTTCGTCCTGCCCAGGCCCACCGACTGAAACCGTCCTCGAACACCCATTCCCTGGCGCGCGCCACCTAGGCGAACGCGCCTCCCGGTGCTAGTAGCTCCCCATGGCAGACGCAACGGGCTTTCACCTCAAGGGAAGCGCCCCCGAGCGCTACGAACACTACGTCGCGCCCCTCATGGCGCCCTTCGTGACCGCACTCGTGGACGCCGCGGACCTCTACCCCGGCGCCACCGTCCTCGACCTCGCGTGCGGCACCGGCTTCGCGGCCCGCGCCGCCGCCGCACAGGCCGGCCCTACCGGCCGCGTCGCCGGCACCGACCCGAACGAGGCCATGCTCAAGGTCGCCGTGGAACACCACCCACGCCTCTATCCCGACATCGAGTTCACCGCCGCACCCGCCGACGACCTCCCCTACCCGGACGCGACCTTCGACGTCGTCCTCTGCCAGCAGGGCGCCCAGTTCTTCCCCGACCTCGGCGCCGCCCTGCGCGAGACGGCCCGCGTACTGCGCCCCAAAGGCCGCTTCGCCGCCACCGTCTGGTCGAACCTCGAAGCGTCCCCCTACTTCACCGCCCAGCTCCGAGCGGTGCGGCAGTACGGCGGTCCGGACGCGGCAGCGGACTTCCAGGAGGCCTTCCATGCCGCGGACCGCCTCACCGCCACCCTGGACGCGGCGGGCTTCCGGCCGATCACCCGCCGCGACCTCACCTTCACCATCACCCTCCCCCCGCTCCGGGACCACGTCCCCGGCCACCTCTCCGCGATCCCCTGGGGCCGGACGATCACCGAAACCGGGGGCGAGGAGGCCCTCACCCGAGCCGCCGACACCCTCCGCGCCGCCCTTCCCGCCGACACGACGGCCTTCCCCTTCACCGCGACCCTGGTGACGGCCGACCGCTGACCCCGGTCCTCCGGCATGCAGGAGGCGGCCGTCGCCTCCCGACGACGGCCGCCTCCACGCCGTACCTCACGCCTCCGCGGTGACCGGCTCCACAGTGGCCCCACCCCGGGCCACCACCCGCTTGCGCGCCACCCACGGCTGATCCTGCACGACGGTGAGCTGCCGACCCAGCCGCAGCGCGAGCACCGTGATCCCCAGCGAGAACAGCAGGAACGTCACGACGTACGGCGCGTGCAACGACGCCCCCATCGGCCCTCCCACGGCCGGCCCCACGGCCAGCGCCAACTGCTTGACCAGAGCGAACGCCGAGTTGTACTGCCCGGCGAGCCCGGCCGGCGCCAGGTCGGCCACCAGCGGCGCGACCGTCGGCGACAGCATCGCCTCGCCCAGCCCGAACAGCGCGTACGTCGACACGAACGCGGCCGTCGCCATCTCCTGGCTGCCGTTCCCGAGCCCGGCGTACCCCGCCACGGCCCATGCCACGGCCCAGATCAGCCCCACGGCCGCGATCACCCGCGACCGCTTCTGACGCTCGACGAACCTGAGCACCGCGAACTGCGCGACGACGATCACCGCGGTGTTCGCGGCGAGAGCGGTCCCGAGAGCGGACGTCGAGATGCCCGCGGCCTCCACCCCGTACGCACTGAGCCCCGACTCGAACTGCCCGTAGCAGGCGAAGAACAGCACGAAGCCCAGTACGGACAGCTGCACCATGGCCCGGTTGCCGAGCAGCTGCTTCCAGCTCCCCTTCGCCGACCCCCGCGGAGCACCCTCCACCCGCGGCGAGTGCGGCATCCGGACGCCCGCCATCACCACGACCAGCAGCAGGAACATCGCCGCCTCGATCGCGAACAGCAGGGTGAAGGAGGACACGCGCGTGGTGTCGACGAGATGCCCGCCGATGAGCCCGCCGACCCCGAGCCCCAGGTTCTGCAGGAAGAACTGCGTCGCGAAGGCCCGCGACCGGGTCTCCGCGGTCGAGCAGTCCACGATCATCGTGGCCAGCGCCGGCTGCATCACGGCCTGCCCGGCCCCCAACGCGGCCGCGGCGGCCAGTACGGCGGCGGCGTTTCCGGCGAGTCCCAGGCTCAGCGCGCCCAGCGCGGCGGTGACCAGGGCGGCGATCAGCACCGGCAACGGGCCGCGCCGCACGATCGCCCGGCCGGCGAACGGCAGCACGATCAGCGCGGCCACGGCGAACACGGCGAGCACGAGCCCCGCCGTCACGGCACCGAGCCCCCGCACCTGCGCCACATAGACGTACAGGTAGGGGACGGTGAAGCCGAGTCCGAACGCGCTGAGTGCGTTGCCCACGTGGATCCGGCGCATCGCTGCGCCCATGGCCCTGGTCACGTTCACCTCTTCCAGGTAGTTGGTGAGTCTCAGTTCTTAGAACCGAAGACTTCGAAGATAAATTTCGAAGCTAAACAGTACACTCCGAAGAACTTCAACGCGAACGAGCCCCGTGCGATACTGACGCCCATGGGCGACACCCCCGGCAGTACGGGCATCGGCGGCGAGCCGACCCTCGAAGAGCAGATCGCCGCCTACCAGCGGGAGTTCCAGGACCTCGACCCCCAGGTGGAGCAGATCGTCTCGGCGCTCTCCCGCCTGAACCGCCGCATGAACGTCGCCTACAGCCGGCAGACCGCCGGGCTCGGCATCAGCAACGCCGACTGGGAGGTCCTCAAGGCCCTCGTCCTCTCCGGCGCTCCCTACCGCATGGGCCCCAGCGACCTGGCCAAGCGTCTGGGTCTGACGCCGGCTGCGATGACCCACCGGATCGACCGCATGGTCGCGGAAGGTCTGGTGACCCGGGAGCGGGACGAGACCAACCGGGTCCGGGTGATCGTGGAGCTGACGACCGAGGGCCGGGAGAAGTGGCTCGAGGCGATGCGGCTGGCGACGGTCTTCGAGGAGGACCTCCTCCAGGACCTCTCCGCCGACGACCGCACGGCTCTCGGCGATGTCCTGACCAGGCTCCTTCGCCGGGTGGAGCACGCCCAGCCGGACGCCGGCGGACGCCTCACCGACCTGGACTAAAGATCTTGACAAGAGCTACTTGACAGCCCTCTGCCTGATCCGTAAGGTTCTTCGGGTTGCCGCGGAGCCGTAACGGTTCTTCGGTGGCGCCTCCGCCGCAATAGCGGCACACAAACCAAAGCAAGATCTCCCAGCGGGGTTGTATTCGGCGTGCCCGAATTCAATTCGATTTGGGTCCGGCGGCTCGATTAGCGCTCGCCGGGGAGGATCCGCTAAGGTTTGAGACGTCGGAACGGCCCAACAGCCGGGAAGGCAACCCCCTCTGACGGGGAATCGGGCCCGAAAGGATCTGATAGAGTCGGAACCGCCGGAAAGGAAACCGCGAGACAAAAGCGGGGGCCTGGAAAGCACCGAGGAAATCGGACCGGGAAACGGTCTGATAGAGTCGGAAACGCAAGACCGAAGGGAAGCGCCCGGAGGAAAGCCTGAGAGA
>NZ_JBIVKQ010000047.1:0-17639 GCF_044750845.1 Streptomyces sp. NPDC088766
GGGGCGGAGAGCCTGACGGCTCTTCAGTTGGCCTGGCGGCCAACTACGGGCCTGACGGCCCGTTAGGTGACGCGTCGTCATGCCTGGCGGCATGACTGTGTGTTGGCTGGGTCGGCCCTGACGGGCCGACAGGAAGGAAGGGCGGGGCCTGGCGGCCCCGCTGTCGCGTGTCCAGGTGTCATGCCTGGCGGCATGACTGTGGGGTGCTGGGTGAGTTCGGTCCCTGCCCTGCCGGGCAGGTTCGGGAAGCGCGTATCTCGGCGCCTACGGCGCCGTGATGTCGTAAGGGTTTTTTAGACAGTTATCCGGTTCCCCTCCCCCTCTGCCATATCTGGGCGCGTGGGCTTTGGCCCTGACGGGCCAGCAGAGTGGGCCGTGAAACACGCCTGCCGGCGTATCCGGTTTCCTGTAGCACCCCACTGCCGCGGGGGGACGTCTTTGTCGGTTTTGGAGTGCGTTGTCAGTGCCAACCTGTATCTTCCGGAAGCTGTTGGCCCGTCTGGAATGAGCCCCGAATACCAATGGTGGGGCGTGGAGGGGTGATGAGCTGTGCCTGTCAGTCAACATGTTGCCGCTCGGAGGATCATTACCGCTGCTCTGCGAGCCGGGGCGGCGTGGATTAACCGGATGGAAGAGCCTCGTGCGTGGCAGGAGCTGTCTCGTATGCACGGGGTGCTCTTGTCGAGTCTGCCAGTGGGGGCAGGCCCTTCGACTCCTGCCGAGATGATCGATCTGCTGCCGGGGCGCTTGCGGGATTGGGTGCCGTTTCCTTGGGGCGAACTGCCTTCTGCCATGGGCGATTTGGTTGTCCTGACGGACAACGGTGAGCTGACCGAGGAGGCCTTCGAGGCGGGGATGAACTATCTGGAGGCCCTGTATGGGGACGACGGATACTTCGAGCTTGGTGGGACGTGGCTTCCGGCGTGGGTTCGGCAGACGGCTGAACAGACGGAGCGGGCTGCTTTTCGGCACATCCGCTCTCATGGGCAGGCCGGCTACGTGGCGGCGCGGACCATGCTGACCGAGGTGCCGTACGGCACAGAGCGCGCGTTGGTCGAGGAGTATTCGCGGCGTGGCGCGGCGCGGATGGACGTGTATCGGCCTGTTCCCTCGGACCGGGTGTGGGTGGGGACGTCGTCGTGGCTGTGGCCGTGTCCGCAGTGCCGGTATCCGATGGTGCTGCGGGGTGGGCAGTTGCGGTGTGAGTATCCGCCGCATCAGAGCCGGTTCGGCCTGCTTCCGGGCGGTGGCAAACGGGGTGGCCCGCCTGTACTGACCGGTGGGCGGGGCCGGTTGGCGACGGCTGCGGAGCCGGCGGAGGGCGTGTTGTGCCTGGACTGGGGGGTGTGGCGGTACATCACCTGTCCCGGGCTGAGTGAGGTGGGCCTGATGCAGTGGTTGGAGAAGCAGGAGGGGGTGCGGGTCGAGCGCTGGGAGAACCTGGACGAGTGGGATGTCGGCGTCTACCTGGCGGACGGGCACCGGTGGCGGGTGGACGTCAAGGACCACCAGGACGCGCAGACGATCATCGACCGGCCGCCTGTCGGGGAGACGGTGGTCGTGCCCAACTACCGGCATAGCCAGGTCAGGCAGCTGCAGTCCGGGCTCGATGGGCTGCGGACTGCTGACGGGCAGCGCTACAGCGTGTTCACGGTCAGCCGTTTCAGGGCGGCTGTGACCCGGCGGTTGAAGGGGATGGGTGCATGACGTCGCCGAAGAATGCGAAGTACTCCGTCGGTGTGCCGCTGACGCTGCGGGCGGCGATCCTGCTGGCCGCGCGGGTGTTCCCCAACCGGGCGGCGGAGGAGCAGGCGGCGTGGCGGTGTGTGGTGGATCTTGCTGATGCACATTTCCTGGCCACGGGGCAGATGCATCTGTGGGATGGCTGGTCTTCGCTGGCTCTGTCCGATCAGGTGCGGATCACGCGGATGCTGCGGCAGCGGCCGGCGGTCCTTGCCTCCCGTTCGGTGTTTGTCACGGAGACGGCAGCGGTCCTGGACAGCGGGGAGACGGTCGAGTTCGCCCCGGCCGATGGGGAGGAGCAGGTGCTGATCCTGCCTGTGGGCGACGAGGAAGCCCTTATCGATGTCTTGCTGGACGAGCTTGAGGACAACGCGGCCAAGGGGCAGGTGCTGCCCAAGCCTGCGCCGCCGGGCTCCTACGTCAGCGACCTGCGGATCAGGGATCCGCTCAGCCCGTCGGGCCGGGTGGTAGACGTCTTCTACGACCTCGACTACCAAGGGCCTCCTGCTCCCAGCGTGGTGCAGGAGCTGGGTGACGCCCCGGTCGCGGACGAGGTGGTGATCCCTTTCGCCGACCTGGAGGAGATCGCGGGCCGGCTCGATGAGCTGCGCGGGCAGGACTACCGGCGCAAGGCGGTCGCGGATATCAGGCGGCACGTCCGGGGCCGCGACGGCATGGGCGTGGGTGAGGTCCTGCGCGTGAAGGCCGGGCCGCTGCGGGTCTTCCACGCTCCCACCGGGATGGGTAAAAACGTCCTGAGTGAACTCGTCGCGGTGTGGTGCGCCCAGCGGGAGCGGGTGATCTCGCTGGTTGTTCCGCAGAGTGCTCAGGTCCTGGCCACGGTGTACCGGCTGCGGCAGGATCTGGCCGCCCTGAAGGTCTCTGCACAGGTCACTCCGCTCGTCTCCCCCGCCTCCATGATGGATCTGGCCGTGCAGACGGCCGGCAACCCGCAGGACGATGCGGACTTTCGGACCTGGGTGTACCGGGAGATGTCTTATAGCTGCCCCCTGACCGGGCATGCCACCATCTCTTCTGAAGCGGTGGACGCGTGGACTCCGGGTCAGGAGCCGTGCGACCAGCTCAAGCCCAACGGGCCGAAAGCGGACAAGGCCCTGGCCTGCCCGTGGCGCGGCGGCTGCGGGAAGTTCCGCCACCACCGGGCCGCGGCGTCGGCGGACATCCTTGTCACCAATCATGCGAACTTCCTGACCGGGCACATTCACGCGCCGGTGGCGGGGCGTCCTGCTCCGGGGCGGCGGATGACCACCGAGCAGCTGCTGCTGCACCGCAGTCATCTGGTCATCGTCGACGAGGCCGATGCGCTGCAGGCGCAGGCCTTCGACCGGGCGGCCCGTCAGGTACTGCTGGCGCAGGACGGTGCGGAGCGCACGCCGGTGCGCGAGCTCGACAGCCAGTTCCGGCGGCACTGCCACCGGCTGCCGATGAGCCTTGAGCAGTACCTGCGGCCGCTGATCAACCACCTGGTGTGGCTGGCCGAGTCCTACGTGTCGCACCTCGTCGGCGGGGTCATCCATCCCGACCGGGAGCGGCGCAGCATGGTGGTGCCGCGTCGCTGGGACGGGATGTTCGCCTCTCGGATCTTTGGGCTGGAGGCTGGGGATCGGCCCACGGAGCGGCAGATGGAGGCGGTCAACCAGCTCTATAAGCGGGAGGGGCCGCTGGAGTTCGCTGATGAGGTCGAGGGGCTGGCCGAGCTGAGGGAGCTTTTGTCCTCGGTCACGGATCTGGTCGGCGGGTCGGACCGGCTCACGCACGTCACCTTGAAGCGGATTGGGGAAGCGTTTTCGGCGATTACCGGTGAGGAGGACGAGAAGCGGCTGTCTTCGCTGGCGTTGCTGGCGGCCCGGCGGGCGTATTTGGAGGAGATGCGCAGCATCTTGCACCGCATTGTCGGTGTCGCGGCGCCGTTGCAGGGGGCGGGGATCTCCGCCGGCAATGACCTGGTGGATGCGCTGGCCTCGCACGTGCCGTGGCGGGCTGCCCCCTACGGTCCTTTGGGGCGTGCGCTGTTCGCGTTCTCCGAGACGTTCGATCCTGGTGACCGGCATGAGACGGCGCTGCGGCTGAAGTCTTATGTCGGGGATCCGCACGCTCATCTGGCTTATCTGGGCGAGGTGACCGCGCTCGCCCATACCGGCACCCGGCGGGCGGTGATCGGGATGTCTGCCACGGCGTTCATGCCGTACGCGCCGCGTCATCACCTCCTGGCGGAGCCGGCCTGGTACGTGCCGGACGACGTCAATGGAGGCCTCACCGTGGAGCTGCAGGCTGGCCAGGACAACGGGGCGGGCATCGTGGTGTCCGGCACCGACGGAGTGAACCGGGAGCAGGCCTATGCGGCCATGGGGCGCAGCGTCGGCAAGGATTTTCCCGCGCAGCTCGACGCGGTGGCCGCCGACCCGGCTACCGCGCACCGTGCGTATGCGTTGCTTGCGCCGACTGCCTACGATGCCGGTCCTGCGCTCGCCCGCGGCATGATCGAGGCGGGGGTCGCGGCATCAGAGATCTGTGTGGCGGTGCAGCCGCAGAAGATGGCGTCGCTGGAGCGGATGCCTCCCGGCTGGGTTCCGATCCTGAGCAACCGGCTCGAGCAGTTCCCCCACGCCGTGGGTCACGGCCGGTGCCGGTACCTGATCGCCCCCATGGCGCGGGTCGAGCGTGGTCTGAACATCGTCGACCGTGCCGGGCGTTCCCTGCTGCATGTGGCCTGCCTCGTCAACCGACCTATCCCGGTGATGGAAGATCCGCCGGTGCTGCTGTCCCTAGTCAACTCTCTGGCCTACCAGCGGCGGCGTCCCGGTCCGGAGCCCGCGGCGGAGTTGGAGCGGCTGCGGATCGTGGCGGGCCAGATCTTCGATGACATCCGCAGCGGGCAGGGCTACTTCAAGTCGCTGGGCCAGGACGTCAAGCTCGCCGTGGTCGCGGAGATCCTGACCCGGCTGATCCAGCTGGGCGGGCGCACCCGCCGCGGCGGAGATCACGGGCGGCTACGGCTGCTGGACGCCGCCTTCACCCAGACCGCCGCCGACTCCACGCTGCCCGCCCTCCTTGAGCAGCTGCGCGGGAAATGGCAGGCCGAGGACCACATGCCGCTGATCGACGCCGTCTACCGCACCACCATGACCGATGCCCTGCTGGGGCTGACGGAGCACTCCCCCACCGGATATGAGGAAGAGGAGCTGGGCGAATGGTGAGTGACGACCACGGCAGCCTGTTCACCCTGTCCTTCGAGCTGGATGACCGACTGCTGGGCACGGTGCACGTCTATCCGCAGGACGAGTCGTTCGCGCCGGCCTGGCGGCGGTTGCCGAAGCCGCGGGGCAAGGATGCCGTGCAGCCGATCGCGTCCCTGCAGACGGCGGCGCGTGCCGTGATCGGTGAGCGGCTGGTGTTCACCAACCCTGACCGGCCTGCCAGGACCGGCCGGTGGGCCGGGCGGAGCGTGATCGTCACGCCCGGGGCGCTGGACGGGGCCGTGGTACGCACTCTGATGCGGGAGTGGGAGACGCGGCTGGACGGACATGACGGCCGCGACACGCTGGCTGCTCTGCTGCAGCTGTCCGACGAGGGGCCTCAGCCGCTCAGTTCGCTGCTGCACCGCGATGCCATGGGGCGGATCACCGGTCCGCGCTGGGCGTTTCGGGTGGCCGGGTGGCGGCTGGCGGGCATGCTGGCCGCCCAGCCGCTCCCGCTCGACGAGTCGCTGCCCGCGCTGCGGTTCCACCTCGACAGTGAGGGCGACCTGCTGGCGTGGCAGGCCCCGCTGGTCCACGAGAGGTCATGGATCGACGAGGAGAGCGGCAAACGTCGGCGCATCGTCGGCTACGCCATGGAGCGCATTCACATCGAGGTCGAACCCGCCCCCGGCGGAAAGACTCTCATTGCGCATCTGTCGGCGCGTATCTCGCGCGTCGCCACCCATTACAAGGGCATCCGCAACGTCTTGCTGCGCCATCCCGTCAATCCGGACATCATCCTCAAGGCCCCGATCACCACACGGTGGGAGAAGGGTCCGGGCGGGTTCATGCAGCCTTCGGCCGTCCTCTACCGCGGGGCGGCGGCACAGATCGTCGAGGCTTGCGGGGTCGGCCGCCTGCCCCAGCCGCCCCTGACGGGGCTGGACGAGCTGACAGAGGTGCGCGGGGTGCACCGCACGGGCAAGCACCCGATCGACAAAGGTGCTGGTGTGATGTTCCACGCCCGGCTTGAGGAACACGCCGGGCAGGTCCTCGGCCAGGAGCCCGTCGTCTACACCGGCACGTCTATCAAGATCAGTAAGCCGGGCGGAAGTCTGCCGCCCTACGTGCCGGCCGACAAGATGGCCGACGCCATGGCCGTTGCCCGTCTCGATACGGTGCGCACCGTCGTGCTGTACGAGTCGGCGCAGTGGCGCGCGCGGGTGATGGGGCAGCTGGCTCGTGACTATGCACGGCCCGAGCTGGCTGAGCTGCCCGATGAGCAGCCGGTGGTCCTGGCGTCCGGGTATGAGCTCGTGGCGGTGCGGGTGCCCGAGTTGGTCCGCCATGGGAGCCACGACCGTAGTCTGATTCTGAACACGCTGCCGTGGTTCAAGCCTGGTGCTGGGCGGTCCCTGGTCGCGGCCCTGTGTGAGACGCGCTACCTCAGCGAGCAGGAGAAGGAAGCGGGGGTGACGGACGCCAAGCACGCGCTGAAAGGGCTTTTCGCCGAGCGCGGCATCCCCTCGCAGTTCATCACCATGGATTCCGACCCTGGCGACCCGTATCGGCTGAACACGCCTGAGAAGGTCGCGCGGGCCAGGGCCCTCAAGGCGGGTCTGCCGGAGCCGGATGTTGCCTACAAGGACGACCATGCGGTGCAGATCGCGCTCGGCAGCCTGCACTGCGACTCTGGCCTCATCGACAACCGCCTGGCTGCCACCGCCTTCCACCGCAACGCCAAGGACACCGCCTTGGATCGGGAAGCTGTAGCCGTGGGGCTGTGGACCCGCTACCACCGCTTCGGTGAACGTCCCGGCCGACCTCGCAAGTCGGCCGTGCTGGCCATCACGCTGGTCGCGATGCGGATCCCGCTTGGCGAGGACGCCTACTGGCCCACCCTGATGTACAGCGATCAGGGCTGGCTTCCGCTGGCCCAGGCAAGGGCCTTGCACCATGCGGGTCCCATCGGGAGGAAGGGGCATCACCTGCGGGAAGACCATGGAGGGCCGGACAATGTCCGCACCTATGTGGAGCGGGCGCTGGCTGCACTCGGTGACCGGTATCCGATCATCGTCTTCGCCGAGGAGCGTGAGCGAATCTGGCCCGGGCTGTGCAACGACCGACTCGGGGACGGCGGTGTCCCTGGACAGAGTCTGATGGCGCAGGGGCGGGATGTGGCGGTCGTCAGGGTCGGCAACGGGCAGGGCACCCCCCAGCCGTCACGGCGCACCGGGGGTGGGAGCAGACTGCCGGCCAACCCGCTGCAGCCGGTCATGCCGGAGAAGATCCTCTACCGTCACGATCACGGCGGTGTGGTGTCGTGGCTGTTTTCCGGGCAGTCCCGTCAGCATGCAGGCGGCCAGCGCACCGGCACCCAGTACACGCGCCGTACTCTGCCCGGCGGACAGCTGGCCCAGATGGGTGCTCCCTTCCACGCCATGACCCGCACCGAATACGTCATCGCTCACCTTGGCGGCTGGCGCGAGGAGCAGCTGGCAGGTCTTGCCGCGAGGATCTCGGAGCAGGCCGCTATGTGGGATGGGCGCACCAATCTGCCCGCGCCGCTGCATCTGGCGAAGAGCGCTGATGAAAAGCATCCGGGCTTCGTCGACCAGGAAGGACTGAGCGAGTAGGTGCGGTGACGGCGGGCACGGCGGCTTCCAGGAGCGGTGCCGGCGCAGCCGATGGCTGTTGGCTGCTGCCGTGCCCCGCATGGGTTCAGGGCGAGGCGGGGCCGGGTGCGCTGTGCCGCCCCTGACCTGTCGCAAGCCGAACAGGCCGTCCAACTGGAGTATGCGGCTGGTTACTTGGAATACGTCTGTTTCCAGCGTGCTCGGTGGTGGGCTTCTCCCTGTCCGCGTCCGTTGACTTCGGCCAGGGACAGCAGCGGTGTCCCGTTGTTCCACAGACCGAAGAAGTCACGGTGCAGGGTGAGGATGTGGTGCTTGACCGCGAATGCCTCGGCTTGGGAGCTGAAGCGTGTGGTGGCGACGAAGATGGCAACATCCGCAGCAAAATGCACCTTGGCTGCCAGCAGATCGCGCACTTCGCGACTGGCGATCGTCCGGTGGGGTGCGTACCGCTTGCATTGGATCACCATGGTCCGGCCGTCGGGCAGCCGGCCGAGCACGTCGGCTCCGTTGTCCCCGGTCCCGCCTACTCGGCGCACCTGCGTGCAGCCGTCACGGCGGCATAACTCGGCAACCACTTCCTCGAACTCGGTGCCGGTCATCGCATCGATGGCAGCCAGCGTCCGCTGTCCGGCTGCGATCTCCTCCTGTCGTCTCCAAGCGTCGTCCTTGCTTCGCAGCAGCCGGTCGGTGCGCCAGAGCCGCCACACCATCCAGCCGATTCCCGCGGCGGCAAGCAGGGCGCCGAGGTACGGCAGCAGCGTCGGCTGCAGCAGGCCGAGCAGGACCAGCGCGGCAAGCAATCCTGCTGCTGCTTTGTTCCGGGTGGTGATGCGTCGTCTGCGCATTGCCTTGCGCTTGCGTTTGGCCGCCATTTCCGCCCCCTCTTGCACCGGCAGGGATGGATTCCTCCCCGCGGTGCAGTGTGGTCATGCCGAACGGCCCCGCCAGGGCGCAGTCAGGCCATTGGCTTGAACCTCCCTCCCTTCTGTCGGCTGGCGTCTGGCTGTTCTCCTCGGGAGGTGCGTTCGCCTGTTTACAGGCCGAGTTCGGCCAGGGCTGCTTGCCTCTGCGGACTGAGGCCGGAGCGGCGGCGGCGCAGGTTGCTCAGCCACTGGCCCAGGCGCACGGGGTCGCCTTCGATCTTCTCGATATGCCGCTGGGGGACGTCGAGATGGCCTTCGCGCGCGCGGAAGGCGCGTGCGGCGGCCAGCCCGCGCTGGAAGGCACTCTCGCGCGCCGGCAGGCGGCTCTCCGCCACCGGGGAGGCGGATGTGTCGGGCAGTTCGAGCAGCCCCAACTCCGCGAGCAGCGACCTCTGCTCAGGGTGCAGACGATCGGAGCGGGCACACTGTGACTCAAGCCAGCGCTCTGCCTCGGCGGCAGTCTTGTTGGCGGTCCGGCTCTGACGGGCGGCGTGGTAGGCCCGTTGCCAGGTGATCGGCCAGGGCGGGTTCCACCACCGGTCCAGGGCGGTGAGGGCGGTAGCGCGCTGCTCGGTGAGGGTCTCGGCGCGCTTGCGCTGGGTGGCCAGCCAACGGCCGAGGGGGAAGCCGTCGTGGATCTCGTCGACGGGTGCGGCGAGGTGGCCATGGCGGGCGGCGTACGCGGCGGCGTGGGCCAGTGCGCGGTCGAAGGCCTGCTGGCGGGGGTCCCAGATGATGCCGAGGCGTTCGAGGGCCTGCACGCGTACGGCGTCGAGCGTGTTCTTGGTGTGCAGGTGGCGTTGCCAGGTCAGCCAGCGTCCCAGGGGGTAGCCGGTGGGGTCCTCGTAGTTCTGGGGGACGTCGAGGTGGTGGTGGGTGTGGCGGAAGCGGCGGGCCGAGGCGAGGCCGCGGCGCCATTCGGCGCTCTTGGGGGCAAGGACGCGCAGGGACAGGGCGAGGGCGATCTCGTCTGCCTGGGTGGGGCGGTCGAAATGCAGCCAGGCTTCGGGGTCCTCGGGGGGCGTGGTGGGGCGGTGGGTGCGCGGGTCGGACAGGCGGGCGTCGAGGCGGTCGTCGTGGGAGCGCAGGGCCTGGATGGTGCGCCACAGTGGGGTGTAGGCGTCGGCGCCGAGGAGGTCGTCGGGGTCTTCGTCGGGGGTGAGGTAGACGGGGACGACGAGGGTGGCCTTCTTGCCTGCGCCGGGGTGCTGGCGCAGGGCGCGGCCGACGGCCTGGACGGTGTCGACGGGGCTGTTCTTGGGGTCGACGAAGACCACCGCGTCGATGTCGGGCACGTCGATGCCCTCACCCAGCACGCGGGCATTGGACAGGACGGCCGGTGTATCGGGGCTGGTGTGTGAGGTGAATTCAAGCAGGAGGCGGCGGCGGATTTGCGGGGTGTGGCTGCCGCTGACCCAGTCTGCCCACAGCCCCTGGGGGCGCTGGTGTTCGGGAAGGGCGGCGGCTGTCTCCGTCAGGGTGGTGGCGAAGGCGCGGGCGTCGGCGACACGGTGGTGGAAGGTCAGGATGCGGCGCAGCCGGTGGTCGTGTATGGCGCGTAGGGCGGCGACTTGGCGGCCGGCCAGGCGCAGTCCGTCGACGCCGGCGCCGGGGCCGGTGGCGAGCCAGTCACGCAGGTTTTCGTCGGTGACGACAGGGACGAGGATCTGATAATCGGCGAGCAGGCCGAGGTCGATGGCGTCGGAGAGGGACAGTCGGTAAGCGACAGGGCCGAAGAGGGCTTCGTCGTTCATGGAGGCCACCGTCTCTGCTCCGTCGTCGTCCGGGGCGTCGTGGGGGTCCCAGATGCGGGGGGTAGCGGTCAGGTAGAGGCGTCGGACGGCGGGCACCTGGTCGTCGTGGTGGACAGATGCCCAGGCCTTGCCGAGGCGGCCGGCGGTTCTGTGGGCCTCGTCGACGACCACCAGATCCCAGGAAGTCAGGTGGTGGTCACGGTGGGCGGCGACCACGGCGGGCAGCGAGGCGTAGGTGGCGTAGACGGTGACCGGCCCGGGGCGAGGTGTGGTGATGAGGGCGGTCAGTTCGGCGGGGTCGGTGGTGAGCGGGATGTCGGTGCCGACCGGTTCGTGGTCGAGGGCCTGGCGGGCCGAGCACACCGCCACGGTGGTGCCCTTGCGGCCGGCCAGACGCCAAGAACGGATCGTCTGCGACAGCAGGTCCAGTGTCGGCAGCAGCACCAGCACACGTCCGCGGGGGGCAATGCGGGCGGTGGTACGGGCGGCAATGAGGGTCTTGCCGGTGCCGCAGGCCGCGATCACGCTGGCGCGGGTGTGATCGCGGAGCGTGGCGGTCGCGGCGGCGACGGCTTCCTTCTGGTGGGGCCGCAGCTCGATTTCGGAAGCCATGAAGGTGTGCTGCTCCGTGGAGGTCGGCTGGACAGGGGGGCGGGGCAAGGCGCCCCGCCCTGTCAGGGTGCAGGCTATTCGGCTGCTTCGGTCAGGTGGGCGAGGGTGGATCCGGCGGGGCTTTTACGGACGTGCAGGCGGTGAGTGATGCGGCGGCGCAGTTCGGGGACGTGGCTGATGACGCCGACGGTGCGGTCGTGGGCACGCAGGGAGTCCAGGACGTCGAGGACCTTGTGGAGGGTGTCTTCGTCGAGAGTGCCGAAGCCTTCATCGATGAAGAGAGTGTCCAGGGGGTTGCCGCCGGCTTCGTGGGTGACGACGTCGGCCAGGCCGAGGGCGAGGGACAGGGAGGCGAAGAAGGATTCGCCGCCGGAGAGGGTGTCGGTTTTGCGGGGGCGGCCGGTCCAGGAGTCCGTGATCTGCAGGCCGAGGCCGGAGCGGGCGCCGCGGGCGGCTTGGTGGTCGGAGTGGGAGAGGGTGTAGCGGCCTTCGGACATGATGTGCAGGCGGGTGTTGGCGGCGGTGACGACTTCTTCGAGGCGGGCAGCCAGGACGTAGGCCTCCAGCTGCATGCGCACCCGGGCGCTGGGTGAGTTGCCGGTGATGAGTTCGGCCAGGTGGCGGGCGGTGAGGTGAGCCTGCTCAAGCGGGTGCAGGTGTTGGACGGCGGCGTCGAGGTCGGCAGTGAGGGCGGTGAGGGCCTGGCTGCGGGTGTGGGCGGCACTCGCGGCAGCGGCCGCCTCGGCGTGCTGGTCATCCGCGGCGGCCCTTGCAGCCGTGGCGGCGCCGAGGTCGGCGGAAGGTTGCGCGGCGGCCTGCTGCAGTGCCGGGTTGTCCAGAACTGCGGTGTGGGCGGCGCAGGTCTCGCGCCACTGAGTGATCTCTTCTTCGATGGCGCGCAGGTCTTCGTCGCTGAGCAGGGCCTGCCGGGCGAGTGCCAGGGTGTCGAAGCCCTGGTCTTTGGCGGCGAGGGTGGCCTGGTCGGTGCGGTGCGTGAGGGTCTGGACGACGGCGGCGAGGTTGCGGGAGGCCTCGGCGGTCTCTTTGAGGCGGTCGGCGGTGCGGGTGAGGTCGTCGGCGTGGGCGGCGACGGTGGGATGGGTGCCGCGGGCTGCGGTGAGCTTGGCGCTCAGCTCGGTGAGCTGCTGGGTGAGGGTGTCGTAGTGGGCGTTGCGGGCGGACAGACCGGCCGTGGCGGTGCTGTGGTGCTGGGTCTGGGCCGTGTGCTCGCTGTCGAGTGTGAGGAGTTCTTCTTGGACGGTGCCCTGGTCTGCAGCACGGTCCAGTGCGTCGGTCAACTCCGTGGTGAGCGTGGTGTGCTGGGTCTGGAGGTCGGTCAGGGGGGTGTCGCCGGCTTCACCGGTGGCGGTGGCAGCCTGTTCGCGGAGCCCGTGCAGCACGGCCGCGGCGGCTTTCTGGGTGGCCTTGGCCTGCTCGTGGAGGGCTTCGGCGTCCTGCTCGTCCTGGCGTGTGGGCTGCCCCTCCTGGGGAGCGGCGGGCGCCGGGTGGGTGCAGGATCCGCAGACCGGGCAGGGCGTGCCGTCGGTGAGGGTGGTGGCAAGCTCGGCGGCCATGCCTTCGGTGCGGCGGCGGCGGATGGTCAGGTAGTCCTGGCCGGTCTGGTGGGTGACTGCTTCTGCATCGGCCAGCTGCTGTTCGGCCTTGGTGACCTGGGCGAGATGGGTGTCGCGGCGCCTGGCGGCTTCGAGGCGGGTTTTGAGGCTGTCCAGGGCGGTCTGGTGGCGGCGGCTTTCTTCTTCGGCCTGGCGGGCGGCTTCTCGCCGGGCTTCGAGGGTGCCGCGCCGGGCGGGCTCGGCTTCGAGCCAGTCCTGGGCTGTGCGTTGCTGGGTGGCGAAATCCTGCCGTTCGGCGTCGGTGCGCTTCAGCTCATTGGTCAGCCGGTGGACCGTGTCTTCTTCGGGGATGAGGGCGGTCAAGAGGGCGGCTTCGGCACGAAGATGCTGCTCGGCGGTTTCCAGCTGGCCGGCGTCCAGGTCCTTGTGTTCGGGCAACAGGTGTTCGCGGGCGGTGCGTTCGGCATGCTGGGCACGGGTGTGCTCGTCTGCGGCGGTGTCCGCAGCGTGCAGCAGCGGTGCTGCCTGTTGGGCACGGCGGGCCTGGTCGCGGCGCTGGACCAGTGCGTGCTGGTGCGGTGCCTGTTGCTGGAGCAGGTCGAATTGCTGCCGGGCGCTGGTGTAGGTGGTTTGTTGCTGGTGGAGTTCGCGGGCCGCGGCTTCGAGGGTCTGCTGTCTGACCAGGTTTTCTTTGGCTGTTGTGGCTGCTTGGAGTGCTGTTGTGTGGTTGGTGTGGCTGGCGCGCAGCAAGTCCTGGGCCCAGGCGCGAGCGGGCTCGGTGAGCGTGTGCGGGTCGTCGGAGGTAGGCGCCGTGTACTCGGTTTCCAGGTCGGGTCCGGCGGCCTGGTGGATGCGTTCGACCAGGCGCAGTACGTCGGCGCGGGCGGCGTCGCGGTTCTTCTCGGTGGTGCGGCTGTGGTCGTTCAGCCAGCGCTCGATGAAGGAGAAGCGACCGGTGCGGAAGAGTTTACCGAGGAGTTCTCGTCGGCCGTGGGCGTCGGCGTGGAGGAACTTGGTGAATTCGTTCTGCGGCAGCAGGACGACCTGGCAGAACTGATCCCGGCTCATGCCCAGCAGGTCAGTCACCTCAACGGCAGCCTCCTGGTGGGACTTGCTGGAAGGTTCCCAGCGGCCCTGGCCGTCGGCGTCGACGGCCCATTCACTGAGCCGGGTTTCTGCCTTCTGGGAGGTTTCGCCTTCACCGGATCGCTTGGGGCGCATCTGGGCGGGGATCCGGTCGATGCGCAGGCGGCGCCCTGCAAGAGTGACCTCGAGGGTGACCTCGGTCAGGAGGCTGGCGGGAGCGTGGTGGCTGCGCAGCAGCAGGTCGCGGTCGCCCGGTGGTTTGCCGTAGAGGGCGAAACAGATGGCCGCGAAGATGGTGCTCTTGCCTGCTCCGGTGTCGCCGTGCAGGAGGAACAGGCCGTCGGCGGACAGGGCGTCGAAGTCGATGGTGTGGGTGCCGGCGAAGGGTCCGAAGGCCTGCAGGCGCAGGGTGTGCAGGCGCATGTCAGACGGTTTCCTTCTGCTGCTCGTTCAGGCGGGAGGCTTCGACGGCCTGCTGGAGCAGGGCATGTTCGTCCGGTGTGGGGTCGGTTCCGCGCATGTTGCTGATGAAATCGCTGGTGATGTCGAGGTCGCCGCGGCCGCGAATGCGTTCGCTGTAGGTGGGAGTGTTCGTGGCCTGGGAGGGGATGAAGGCGGGCTTGTGCTTGAGGCTGGCGGTGTGGGGGAAGCGGCGGCGCAGGCGGGCCATGGCCTCGAAGGGCAGGGCCGTGTCGGTGAGGGTGACCTCGAGCCAGGCATCTTTCAGCGGCTCGTGGTCGGGGTTGGTCAGGAGGTCTTCCATGAAGCTGGTCACGCGTTCCAGGCGCAGCGGCACGGGGCAGGGCCGGTGGGTGAGGGTGGGAACGACATTGGGGGTGAGGTCGACCAGAGTGATCGACTTGGTGTGGCGGGCTTCGGAGAAGGAGTAGGCCAGCGGGGAGCCGCTGTAGTGAATGCGGTCGGTGACGCGCTGGGGGCCGTGGAGGTGGCCCAGGGCCACGTAGTCGATCCCGTGGAAGACGTCGGCGCCGACGTGGGCGACACCACCCACGGCGATTTCGCGTTCGCTGTCGGCCTCCTCCCGTTCCTCACGTTCCTCGGGCTGCCCGGTTCCGGAGGTGACGAAGGCGTGTGCGAGGACCACGGAGCGGGTGCCGGCCGGCTGGTTGTTGGTGAGGTCGGCGTGGATGCGGTCCAGGGCTGCTGTCAGTACTGCGCGGTGGGAGATGGCTTCGGCTTCCAGGCGGTCGCGGACCATCGACGGCTCGAGGTAGGGGATGCCGTACACGGCTACGGGGCCGTCGGCGTCTTCGAGGAGGACGGGGATGTCGCAGGTGCCGGGGTCGGTCCGCAAGTGGATCCCGGCACGGGCGAGGAGGCCGGATCCGACGCCGAGGCGGTGCGCGGAGTCGTGGTTTCCGCTGATCATGATGATCGGCACATCGAGGTCGGCGAGCTGGTGCAGGGCGCGGTTGAACAAGCGCACGGCGTCCAGGCTGGGGATGGCCCTGTCGTAGATGTCGCCTGCCACGAGGATCGCGTCGACGTCCTCCGCCTGGGCGGTGTCGACCAGGTGGTCCAGGAAGGCGCCCTGGGCGGGGATCAGGTCTTCTGTGTGGAACCGGCGGCCCAGGTGCCAGTCCGAAGTGTGCAGAAACCGCATGAGTGCAGACAGTAACCACAGAGAGAGCGGTTACGGACGGTTTTCCTGATAAACGGGCGTCGCAACGGAAACCGTGACGCGACGCACTACGTGGGAGTTCAGTGGTTTTGTCCCATCGCTGGGCGGGGTGCCGCCGCCGGGTGATTGTCAGTGGCAGGGGGCAAGATATGCGGTGGGGGGGAAGGAGGATGTGATGTCGTTATCGCGTTCTACCAGCAGTGGATCCGTGGCGGCGCCGGACGGGTGCCGCTGGTGCGGGATCGAGGCACGAGGTCACGGCCGGCAGCATGTGGCGGAGGTGGGCTGGCACGCCTGGGCGGCCCCGACGCTACAACAGCGCAAAGAGCGCATGCTGCAGCGCCGTGCCGGCCGAACGGTCAGGAAGCCAGGACCTGAATGTCCCTGAAAGCGTCCCTGAGCTGTGACGGGACATCCTCGGCCTTCGTGAGGGTGGTCACCAGCGAGTAGAGCATGTCGTCTTTGCCGTCGGGGCTCATCCGCTCGGCACCTTCTTTGATCATGGCCAGAACATGACTGCTGAACTTCCCGCCGCGGTGCACGGTGAAGTCCTCGGCCGCCCATTGCCTGCCTTCGGAACGCGGCCAGTGCGCATTGGCGGCCTCGGCCCACTGGGGATCGGTGAAAAGTTCCTCGAGTTCGTTGAAGCCTTCGGCCTCACCGACGTAGGTGACCTGGGTGGCGAGATCGAGTCCGGTCCGGATGAGCCGTTCGGTCTTGAAGTGTTTGTTGGTGCGGCTGTCGGCGTCCACCATCAGCATGACCGTGCGGCGGTTCTTGACAAGGTAGCCGGCCAGGTGGAGGGCTCCTTCGTTGTTGCCGCAAGCCCACAGGGCGATGCCGGCCGCCTGCAGGGACAGCCTCTGGGAGAGACGGAACAGCAGTGGCAGGCACTGCTGTTCGGTGGGTCCTTCCACGGCGAGGAAGCAGCGCTCGTGCAGCAGGACGGAGTTGCGTAGTCCGACGGAGGCGGCGATCTGCCCGAGGTGGAAGTCGACGCCGTCGTGGGATTCGTCCGCCAGGCGCTCGACGACGGTGCGGCCGCGATCGCCGAGGCGGAGGTGGACGACATCGGCGATGTCGACGCCGTCGATGAGGTTCATGGAGTGGGTGGCGACCACCACGCTGACGTGGGGCAGGGCGCACTGCTTGCGGATGATGTCCATGACGGTGCGCTGGTGGCGGTAGTCGAGGTGAGTATCGGGCTCGTCGTAGACGACGATGGTCTGCGTCGGCTCCTGCTCGTCCCCCTCCCCCGCGGCGGCGAGCTCGCTGTGCTCGAGCAGGTTGCTGGTCCACTCCCACACGGCGAGCGCGATCCGGCGATTGCTCCCCTGACCCGATCTGGTCAGGTCGACCGGCTCGCCATCAGCCTTGGAAACTTCCAACGGAGCGCGTCTGAAGCCTCCTTTGAAGGACACTTCTGGCTTGACCTGCACACCGACGAACTCACGGCAGTGCCGGCGGATGTGCTGGCACAGAGAATCGGCCTCCTTCTCCAGACGCTGAGTGATCTCCGCCTCGATCTCCCGAACCCGCCCTTGCAGGGTGTCGTCTTCCAGGTAGGTCTCGTAGCAGCTGTTCAGGGCGGTGCGTACCGCATCGTCCGGACGCTCGTCCTTACCGCCGAACGGCAACAGCCGGGGCAGTCGCTCTTGGAGCTCTTTCGGGAGTGCCTGCCACTGCTCCACCTGAGGTGCTGCGGCCGCATAGGCGGTGACGGCCTGCAGCAGGTCGTCCTTGAGCGGTCCGGCAGGGGTCAGGGAGAACTCGGCCACCAATTCGGCCAGTTCGCCCTTCAGTAGTCTGGCCACGTCGTGCAGCCGGCTGTCGGCCGGACGGGAACCGTAGTACTCCCACCGGGCCGCCTGGCCCTCCTGGGCGATACGGCGGATCCGCACAGTCTGTGGCAGGGCGGTGGCATCCTGCTCGCCGGCGTCAAGGGTGAAGGCTCCCTCCACCCACGTCTCGGAGCAGCGGCCTCCCGGGGCGCCTTCCGTCTGCTGGTACGTACGATCCTCGTCCGTCAGGCGGTGGCGTCCCAAAAGGAAGGCCAGCGCGGTCAGTACGGCGCTCTTGCCGCCGTCGTTACGGCCCGCCAAGATCGTCGGGTTGCTGACGGGGATGTCCTCCACCCGGGCCAGGGAACGGAAGCCGCACGCGGAGAAACGAGTGAGGTACACGGTCGAGCTGCTCCGAATCTCCCTCTCCGGGGAGGGTGTGACGCGTGGGTGATATCCATACGGGTGGGACGATTGAGCACCCGGAACGGACCGTCATCCTAGGGCCACAGACGGCAACGCTCCTGCGGTTCAGGCCAATTGACGCCATGCGCCCACTCCCCGCAGACCATCGGGAAGCGGTCACGACGCACCTAGGCGGTGTCTTCAAATGTCACGCCCACATCAGGAGCGATGCGAGGGTGACGGCTGCTTGGTAGGACTCGGCGGTCTTGTCGTAGCGGGTGGC
>NZ_JBIVKQ010000048.1:0-17186 GCF_044750845.1 Streptomyces sp. NPDC088766
GAGCCACCACCGAGGCTCGAGCGGCCGTATGTGCAGTCACACCCCAGTGTCCCGCCAACTCCGGCTCGCAGAGCAGTAATTGAAATACAAGCCCCTGGGAAGATCGACAATTGTCAGATCGGGGTGTTCGCCGCCTACGCCACCGGCTCGGGCCGGGCTTTGGTGGACCGGGAGCTCTACCTGCCCAAAGCCTGGACGTCCGATCGTGACCGCTGCCGGGCGGCGAAGATCCCCGACGAACGCGGCTTCGCGACCAAGGGAGAGCTGGCGCGGGATATGGTCCGTCGCTGCCTGGCTGCTGGTCTGCCCGCCAAGTGGATTACCGCAGACGAGGCCTATGGGCAGGACTGGAACTTTTGCCGCCTGCTTGAGCAACTCGACATCGGCTATGTGGTGGCGGTGCCCAAGTCGCAGCAGATCAAGTCCCTGGCCGGCATCTGGCGCATCGACCAGCTCATCGAGGACGCACCCGGTGATGCCTGGCAGCGGCTGTCCTGCGGTGACGGGGCGAAGGGGCCTCGGATCTACGACTGGGCCGCGGCCAAGCTGCCTGCCAACATCGTCTTCGACCCCGACCCGCCGACCCACCACCGTTGGGTGATGGCCCGCCGCAGCCTGTCCGACCCCGCTGACCTGGCCTATTACCTCGCTTACGCACCCGTGGGTGTCGAGATCGCCGAGCTGGCCAAGGTGGCCGGCTCCCGTTGGGCGATCGAGGAGTGCTTCCAGGCCGCGAAGAATGAGTGCGGCCTGGACGAGTACGAGGTCCGTCGCTATGTCGGCTGGTATCGGCACATCACTCTGGCCATGCTCGCCCATGCCATCCTGACCGCACTCGCAGCACAGCCCCAGGCCGACGGCGATGCCGCAAAGGGGGCTGCAGAAACGGATCAGCCTCCGTCCCGCTCACCGTGGCAGAGATACGGCGGCTCCTGGACGCTCTCCTGCCCCACCCGCGAGCCGACCGCGATCCCGTCACCCACGCGCTGAAGTGGTCGGCCTGGAGAAGACGCCGCCAGGCGGTCGCCCGCCACTGCCATCACCGAAAACGCAGCTCAGGACACAAACCGCTGCTGGAGTACTAAGGGTTTCTGTGGTAAATGAGAAATCGTCGGGCCCAGCACCCGGGGACGCACAGATCGATGCGGTGACGGCGTCCGTGACCGCCGCTCACCCGCCTGGCAACAAGGCCTGGTCACGCCTCGAGGACTACTCGATCGACCCCGACCTCGCAGAACCCGGCGATCTCGACGACGCCCGACTCCAGACAGCGGTAACCGCGGCCTGGGCGACGTTTCGTCGCCGAGGAGTCGGCCGGACCGGACAGCGAAAGCTTCTCGGCCCGAGTGCACGTCGACACTGATCGGACAGGACGGCCATGACGATGCAACTGGCCTTTGACGGCGACTGGCGCGCAACGGTGACGGATGGCCCGCTGTGCGTCTCCCCCCGCTTCACCGGCAGCGCCTCCGTGGACATCGCGCGCTACACGGATACGGCGGAGCGTGTGCGGTTCCTCTCGGACACCTTCGGCAGCCAGGACTGGCTGTGGGACACCCCTGACGTCCTCCGGTTCGACAAGGCCGCCCGAGAGCTGGTCGGGGCGGAATTCCACTGGCCGGAAGAGTCCGCCTCCGCCGAGCAAGTCGCCCGTCTTCCCCTCACGCCCGCGGTACGCGCGGGCGGGCTCCGTGCCGATGAGGCCCGGGACTTCCGCCATGAGAGGTGCACGGTGCTGTGCCGTGCTCCCGGGGACACCGTGCTGACCTGTCTGCGCGACCTCGACGTCCTCGACGAGCCGCTGGACGCCCGCATCGGCATCGCCCCCGACGTGGCACTCCTCGTCCAGCACGGCACCGTCGTCGGCTGGAGCCTCACCGACCCCGCCCGGTACCTGACCACGACGTACTCCGACCCCGACCCCGACCCGCCCTCCCCCGCCACACGACGCCTGCTCACCGAATGCCTGGACCTCGTCACCACGCCGGTGGTCGACGACGTGGTGGACGGCGAACCGACGGCACTGGCCCGCCTCCAAGCCGCCGACAAGGCCCTGCGCGAGCAGCGCGAGGACCGGCACCGGGCCGACGCCCTGCTCGAACTGATCGCCACCTATGTGGAGGACTACGGGGACTGGTGACGACCGACCGAGAAGCCGCCGTACGGCTGCTCAAGCGCTGCGGCCTCGAGGTGACGGGAGAAGCGGCGCAAGGCGGCCCACCCGTGGATGCCGCCATCCACGCGGTCAACGGATTCGAGGTCGAGCCGGTCGCCGCGATCCCCGCCACCACCCCGCACGCCGCCGACGAACTGGACGAGGCGTGGCATCACCACGCGGCGCAAGCTTCACTGCGCGCGGAGAACGGCGAGTTCCTCATCCTCCCGCCCGTGCCGGGAGGGAGCGAGGTCAGCTGGATTCGCGTCAAGGACCCGGTCGGCAAGAACCTCCCTTCCCGCGTTTCCGCAGCGACAGGCTCACCGGAGTTCGTCGCGGTTTCGGTTGACGACCGTCACCTGTGTGCAGTGTCGGTCGAGGAATTCGAGTACTGGGTGACGGTGCGCGCGTTCGACATCCGTCGGGAAAAGCGAGATGTGCCCGAGCCGGTCTCCGCAGCGAGGAAGCTCAGCCGGGCGATCGACGGCGCCGACAGTCGGCAGGTCAACGAGGCGGCCCGCGAGTTCGTCGAGAAGCTCACCTTCGCGACGGCCGACGAGACCCTCGCCATGCTCCGGGACGTCCTCGCCGAGGACTGGACGGCCCTGCCGCCCTGGGACAGGAACCTCGCCTACCGCCTGGCCTGCCTGCAACGTCCCGACGACCCGCGACTGCTCCGGGAGGCAGCCGCGGACCTGCTGCGCTCCGGACCCGACTGGGACATGTTCGCCGAGGACCTCAAGAGGCGCGGCGGAACTCGAGCAGGGTCTCGTTTTCCTGCCCTCGCCTTGCAGAAAAGCACATGAGTCACATTCCTACGGCGGTCTCGACGCCGCCGGACAACCGGCCGCACCGGGCAGTGAACGCTTCTCGGTCCGAGCTGCACACCAACCTTGACCGGACAGGCCGTCGATGACCAGGAGACCGGCCTGCGACGGTGGCTGGTCCGCCACAGTGACGGGCAATCAACTGCCCCCGTTTCACAGGCGACTCCGTTCGCGCGCAGACGTAGTGGAAGGCAGGATTCCTGTGAGGTGGCATTCACCATGAGAATCACCATCGACGGCGACTGGACCGCGACGGTGACCGGCGATCCGCTGCGCATCAGCCCTCGCTTCGATTTCCGGGACTTCCGCGTGCGCGTCGCGCCGTACGCAAACGTCGAGGAACGTGGGCAATTCCTTCTGGACACCTTTGGCAGCCAGGAGTGGCTCTGGGACGCTCCCGACGAACTCCGGTTCGACCGGACGAGCCGGGAACTGGTGGGCGCCGAGTTCCAGATCGCCGGTGAGGCCACCGACGCAGAGGACTCCGTCCGGGTTCCGGTCGCGCCTGCCATCCGTCCGGGTGGCCTTCGTGCGCACGCGGCCCGGGACTTCCGTCTGGAGGTGGCCACGGAGCTCTGTCGCGCCCCCGGAGACACCGTGCTGACCTGTCTGCGCGACCTCGACGTCCTCGACGAGCCGCTGGACGCCCGCATCGGCATCGCTCCCGACGTGGCACTCCTCGTCCAGCAGGGCACCGTCGTCGGCTGGAGCCTCACCGACCCCGCCCGGTACCTGACCACCGGCTTTGCCACTCCCGCCCCCGACCCACCCTCCCCCGCCACCCGCCGCCTGCTCACCGCATGTCTGGACCTGATCACCACGGAGCTGCTCGACGAGGTGCGGGACCGGGTTCCGGCCGCCCTGGACCGGCTCCGGGCGCTGGACCAGGCCCTGCGCGACCAGCGCGAGGACCGGCACCGGGCCGACGCCCTGCTCTCCCTCATCGGCGACCTGATGGAGGACTACGGGAACCGGTGACAGCCGACCGAGAAGCCGACGGACGGCTGCTCGAGCGCTGTGGCCTCGAGGTGAGGGGAACCGGCATCGGGGTCGAGGCCGGTCAGATCACGGCTCGCGTCCCACAACCGCGTCGCGACGGACGGATCGGCGAGGTGGTTCCACACGGATTCGCGTCGGGGCTCGCCGCGCAGGCCGAAGACGCGCGGTCCCCACAGTTGACCTCCCCGCACGGCCGGGTCGAGCACCGCCCGGACGGCGGGCCACGCACCGGCGTGCTTGCCCTGGACCAGGAGTGCCGCGGGTGCCGCGCCCAGCCGTGCGCCGACAGTTCGCGCATGGACCGGCGGCCGTTCCGGGGTGAGGGAGTCCAGCGCGCCGCCCGGATGGACCACCACGCTCGCCACCGTGCTGCCGGCAGCACGCAGGCGGCGGTCGAGTTCGAGTCCGAAGTACATCTGCGCCAACTTGGAGCGCCCGTAGGTGCGTTTGGGCCGGTAGTCCTTCCGGGACTGCAGGTCGTCCAGGTCGAGCCGCTCGGACTTGGCCGCGAAGCTGCCCATGGTCACGATGCGGGCCGCCGGCGCGGCCGACAGCAGCGGCATCAGCCAGTGGGTCAGCGCGAAGTGCCCCAGGTGGTTCGTACCGAACATGAGCTCGTGACCGTCCCCGGTCTCCCGGCGAGGCGGGTCGTCGATCGCGACGCCGGCGTTGTGGACCACCGCGTCGAGGCGTTCCACGCCCATCGACTCCACCGCCGTTCCGAGCGAGGAGAGGTCGGCGAGATCCAGCCGTACGGCCCGTACCCGCGCGCCGGGGACACGCGAGCGGATCGAGGTCATCGCGGTCTCGGCCTTCGTGGGGTTCCGACTGCCCAGTACGACGGTGGCACCGGTGGCCGACAACTGCTCCGCGACGAAGTACCCGATGCCGGCGTTGCCGCCGGTGACCAGGAAGGTGCCGCCATCGGCACGCGGCAGCCGTTGAACATCCCAGGGCGGAGTGGAGGACGTGGACGACATGGCAGGGGGTCCCTTGCTGGTGGGGCGGCTGCGGCTGCCCTGCTGGGCACCGTGACCCCCATGGTTCCAACGGTCACCGACACATCCCCTACGGATCACCGACAGTCCCGCCGGACGGCCGGACGGACGGCCGGACCACGAGATGAACGAACGTCCCCGTCGCACACGGCTCAGCCGGGGCCGTCGGCTCCGTCCGGTGCGGCTGCCCGTACGAACGTGGCGATGCTCCGGATGCTCGGGACGTACCCGGCGGAGGTGTCCACCGTCAGGGTGGGGACGTCGAGGGAGACCGGCACGAAGGACTCCAGCGAGTGCTCACCGGCCGCGATCCTGTCGAGCAGGTCGCGGTCGCCGTGTGCGGCCCGGTGGGCGTCCTCCTCGACGCGCCGGACGATACGTTCGTGCGCGACCGCGGCAGGCGTGACGCAGCGGACGACGCGGATCCGGGCGAGGTCCGTGAGCGGTTCCAGGTTCGGCCGCCACAGCCGGTCCTGGTAGGCGGCCTCCGCCACGGTCGTCACCCCGGCCCGGAGCATCACCTCCAGCACTTCGAAGAACGCCTCCAGCGCCGGGCGGTTGAGCGGGTCGTCGCCGCCGCCCCGGTGGCCGGGGGTGGACAGAACCAGGCCCTGCTTGATCTCGTCCCGGATGACGGCAGGGCATCCCAGTTCCTGGGCGAGGGCGTGGGCCAGCGTGGTCTTCCCCGTGCCGGGGCCCCCGCTCACGACGGCCAGCGTGGGTGAGGTCATGACGGGTTCACCCGCTCAACTGCCCTTCCTTGACGGCCGAGACGAAGGAGGCCCAGTCGGCGGCGGGGAACACGAGCACCGGGCCTTGCGGAACCTTGCTGTCCCGTATCGGGACGGCGACGGCGGCGAAGTCGTGGGAGACCTCGACGCATGCTCCACCGTCCGAGTTGCTGTGGGAGCTCTTGCGCCACGTCACTGTGCCAAGGTCGATGGTTCGCACGGCACTTCCTCCAACATCCGCAGGATGAACTTCCGCGACTCGGCCCGGGTCAGCGCCAGGTCACGGACTGCATCGTAAGCGGCTTGCAGCTTCTCGACCGCCGCATCGTCCTCGATCAGGTCACCCCGGTGCGCGTTCTCCGTGTAAGCCACCGTGCGCTGCTGCGGCAGACGCAGAAACCACACGTCGGTGCTGTCGAGACCGTACGGGCCGGCGCTGAAGGGCAGCACCTGAACAGCGATGTTCCGACGCTCCGCCACCTCGGCGAGGTGCTCCAGCTGCCCGCGCCACTCGGAGGTGTCCAACAACGCCGTCCGCAGAACCGCCTCGGAGAGGATCGTCCGGAACCGGGGCGCGTCCTCCCCCTCCAACAGCTCCCGCCGCCCCATCCTCGCCTCGACCTGCTGTTCGAGCTCTTTGCCCTTGAGCCCGCCCGCCGCCAGCACTTCCCGCGCGTACCCCGGTGTCTGCAGCAGGCCCGGCAGCACGCTCACCGCGAAGTGCCACAGGCTCACCGCCTCCGCCTCCAGGGCCATGTACCGCCGGTAGCGTTCGCGGAACTGCGTGTGGTCCCCCGCGGCCAGCTCCCACAGGGCGAGCAGCAGTCCCGGGGTCCCGTAGTGCGTGTCGAGGGCCTGGACGACCTCCGGGCTGCCCAGCGTCTCGCCCTTCTCCATCTTGCCGAACAACGACCAGTCCCAGCCGAGGCGTTCGCCGAGCGCCCGCAGGCTCGTCCCGCTCCCGGCCCGTAGCGTCCGCAGTTCCTCGGCGAACCGCCGGCGCGGTTCCTGGCTGCGGCCGGTGATGGCGCGCCGCTGCGACATACCGCTCCCTCCGGGACGTTCGGACGACCGATGTGGAACTCGTGGAACCGGCTCGGCGCGACGGGGAAGCACCGCCCGGCCACACCTCGGCCGCCCACGCCCGGCCGCATCCTCGTAACGACCGGACTACGCAGAGTAATTCAGCCGGAGCGGTCAGGTCATGGAATCAGCGGAACCACACCCCGTACGGACACCGACACCCACGAGGACCCTCATGGACCAGACCCGCCCGACTCCCCACGACTCCCCCGCCCCCAGGGCCGCCGAGGCCCTCGAAGCCCGTGACGCGCTCGCCGCCGCCCTCTCCCAGGCGGGCATCCAGCTTCCCGCGATGGACATCCGTACGCCGTGGGCGGACGACCGCAAGGCGGAGGCGCAGTACGCGCTCGTCCACCTCGGGGTGTGCTCGGCCCCCGTCGCCCTGATGCTCGCGGCCGTGATCATGAAGGGGATCGGCAGGTGACGGACGCCGCCGACGGGCTCCCGGCCGTCGGCGAGGCGGTCCGCGACACCGCCCGTGACCAGGTGGGACGCGTGACGGGGCACGAGGGCCCGTACGTCCGGGTCCGCCCGCTCGGCGGTGGCGTCGAGTGGGACGCCGAGCCCGGCCGGCTGCGTGCGCTCACCCAGGACGAGCTTCTGAGCGCCCTCGTCGCGGAGGCGAACGCCCGCAGCAGGCGACCGGGATGACGGCACCGTCCGGCCAGGACCAGCCGCAGCCGCTTGGTCCTGGCCGTCCGTCCGCGGTCCGGAGGGCAATGAGTTCACTCACCGTCGTCGCTGTCGGACGACGCCTCCTTCAGAGAGAGGTTCCGCGCGCGAGCCCCCATCTCGTCCCAGAATCTGCGCAGGTTCGCCACCGTGGTCCTGCGCTGCCACGGCGCCCGTCGGCGGAACCTCAGGGAACGCCATGCCTGGAACTGCATTCTCTTGAGCATCGCGTGCTGATGAACGCAGAAGAGTTCGTTCAGTTCCGTTCGGCACTGCGGCCCTTTGGGCGGGTACGGGCAGAACTCAAAGGTGCAGCCGTCGACGCAGTTGGAGCCGGGCAGTGAGCGCGGCGCCTCCCCGACGAGTGCCTGCCTCGGGCTGAGAGGGGTACGGTCACCGGCCATGCACGGCGGGAGATGTCCGTGCTCGCGGGCGTACGCGTGCTCCAGGCGCAACCTCGCGTTCGCCGGCCGGTCGCCTCGCTGCTCGGAGAGGATCAGAAGGACCAGGACGTCGGCGAGCAGTTGCTGAGCGCCGGGGTCGAGGGTGCTCCAGCCCCTGGAGGGCGGGATCCACAGGTTGTGCACCCGAGACTCGCTCGGCAGGCTGGTCTCGGACCCGATCTGTGAGGCCATGCCGGCCTCGTCGATCCACAGGAACCGGTCCGGACGTCGGGTCTGCAGGGCATGGCGTGCCATTTTCCCCGCCGCTTTGACCAACGGGTGCTCGTTGCGCCGTGAGCGCCTGCTGTTGGGGTCATCACTGTGTTCCAGCCACTGGCGCACCTGCCTGGCCGGGCTGGCGCCGTGCCCGCGTCGGGGTTGCCCCTGAGTGACGTCGTCGGGGAGGGCCCACAGTGTCAGCGCGTGCACCAGAGCGAGGCGGGCGAACCAGTAGTCGGTGTGCTTCAGCATCTCCCACGCCTGCTCGTTGAGGAAGTTGTGGGCTCTGCCCGGTTGCGTGGGAGGTGTGCGATGGTTGGCGGCTTGCCGGAAGCCCTGGGCGAGGGCCACCTGCAGTTCCAGATCGACCTCGGGGTCAGGCAGCCGCTGTATCCAGTGGGAGAGCACTTCGTACGGTGTGTGCTGGTGCGGGGTGAAGGAGCAGGAGTGCACCAGCATGGGCGCGAGCCAGGCTCGCATGATCAGTGCTCGCCGGTTCTTCTCCTCCGCCTCCCGCTCCCGCTCCTCCCCTTCCGCTTCTCTGCGCCGTTGCTTCTCGATGGCGTCCCTGCGTCCTTTGCGCAGCAGCCGCTCGGTTCTTGTGGTGCCCGGCGCGGACGACGGACCGTCCGCTTCGCGGAGTTGGGCCGAGCCGGATGCGAGACCACTGCCGCCCTCGCTGAGACCGAGGCTGTAGGAGATGGCGTAGAAGGTGTCGTCGATGCTCTCCTGTGTGAAGGAGACCGCTGCTCGGCTCTCCGAGAACGACAAGGGCCGCACTTCGTCCGCGGTGCGGGAGAGTTCCTCTTCAAGCGCGTAGAAGGCCTCGTCGCCACCGTCACCGATCGCCTGGGCGATGGCGAACCGCACACCGTGGGAGGGCTCTTCGCGGGCGATGTCGAACAGAAGGTCGTAGGCCGTCTCAGCGTGGACTTCCGGCACGCCGGAGGGTCGCAGGGCCCGCCGTCTGCTCAGGAGGAGACCGGTCGCACCGATCCGCTTGATCAGGGCCTTCTTCGGCGGGTCGAGCTTCCTGTCGTTGTAGACCTGCAGTTGGCTCCAACGATCGTGGACATCCTCAACGATCTTGCGGTGCTGCGGCTCGTGGTGGAAGCCATCGACGTCGAGTGCGGCGGAGTACAGCTCCAGAGCCCTGATCTGCGGGTCCTGCTCGACGTCGCCGCTCGCCGAGTCCTCACGGTCCGCCCCGCGAACCGATGCGTTGTCGGCCAGGGCTTTGGCCGCGGCATCCCGGAGCTGATCACGGACGATCCCGACGGGACATTCGTCACCGGGGGCGCCCGCCGCGGGACCGTGTTGACCGTGACATCCCTGCAGAGCGTCACTCGACCGCGAGTAGAACACGAGAGCCAGGGAAAGCTCTCGGCCAGGACGCTGCAGAGCCTGATCGAAGTAGACCTGTCTGGCGGATTCGGGTGTGCCGCACCGCGTTTCCGACCGCCGCCCGCCTGTTGTCCCCTTGGGCCGCACCCACGCATCCATGCAGCGGGAAGCGAGGAAAGCCTGCAGAACGCTGTGGTGGAACCTGACTCCGTTCTCCCGCTCCTCCACCAGTCCCAGCCGACTGCCCCAACTGACAGCCAGGCGCTCGTCCATGTTCCCGTAGACCACGGCGCCGGCCTCGATCTCCGGGCGCCTGATGCGCTCGTCGACCAGAGCGCTCAAGGCTTTCGCCACTTCGAGCCGTCGGCGTTCTTCCTTGCTGCCCGCATCCGCGCCGGGTGCGGGGTTCGTGTTCAGAACCTCGTAGCCGACGTACGTCGAATTGGTGCGCAGCGCCGCACAGGCAAGAGCCGAAAGGTACTCGACGGTAGCCACACGCCCCTTGCCCGAAATCGGCTCTTCCGGGTAGAGCGCGCCGTCCGTGAGCGCCTTCACCCATTCCTCCAGCAAGTCGTACCGCAGCCCCCACATGTCCTGGTCACGCGGATCGCACAACTCGTCGCCTCCGGCGCCCACGATCGCCTCGAGCCTGCCACGGAGCTCCAGGTCCTTGGCGATGTTGAGGTAGAGAGGGGATTCGGCGATGTCGGCCGCCTCCACCACCCAGTCCATGCGCTGCCTGTTCGACCGCCAGTTGCCGCCCTCCGCGACGTAGCGGAGCGCGACCTCTTCACTCAGCGGTTCCAGCATCGTCTGAGCGGCGTTGACGGCCTCCAGCGACTTCTGCGGTCGGGACGTGACGACCAGGGGGAGCCTGGCGTCCCGCGCGTCGTTGATGGCCTTGCGGATCTTGTTGTTGCGGTCGTCGTCGCCCTTCAGGACGTCTTCGAGTCCGTCTGCGAGTACGACGACGCGGTCCTCGCGGTAACGCAGTTGCTGCCACACCTTCTCCGCCTCAGCAGCGGAGGAGACCCTTCCCAGCACCTCTTCGCAGAACTTTTCCCTGGCGAGTCGCGAGAAGTCGAGCTGTTCCTGGACGTCACGCAGTTGCAGCACGACGGGGGCCACTTTTCTCCGGGCGAGGCGCTGTGTGAGACGCACGAGCAGGGCCGTCTTCCCGACTCCGATCGCACCGACGATCACGTGGGGACGACGCTGGCTCGAATCCTTCAGGTCGTTCATGAGGGCGTCGCACAACTGGTCGCGTCCCACCACCTCGCCGATGATGGTGCCGGGCTTCACCAGCTCGCCGGGATGCCGTACGGCCTTGCGCAGGTAGTAGCGACGGGTCCTCAGGAAACGCGAGAAGAAGAACCACACAGCCGCCACGACGGCAGTGGACGACAGGCCGAGGGCTGTGAGCACGCCCTGCCAACTGCCCAGCAGATCTGCTTTTCCCGGCCTGACGAAGCCGTAGACGATCACTGCCAGGTACACCAGCAGAAGTGCGGCGTAGGCCCCGTACACCAACGAGGTCCGTGGCCGCCACCAATGACGCGCCCTCCGCTCACCCCTTTTCAGCAGCCACCAGTTGCGCGTCTTGCGCCAGGGGGACACGAAAATCCAGCTCGTCCGAAACCAGAAATGAGCCCACACTCCCGCCGGCTGGGGACCGGGCGAGCCGTGCCGCCGCTTCTCTCTGACAGCACTCATCGGTCACCCCTCGCTCAGATGGGCCGGATGCTCGCACGTGATGGCTGTTCACCGAAGTCACCTTGAGCGCATGAGGAGTGGCCGCCCGGTATCGCACTGGCGTCAGCGTGGAGAATGCCTCCCGCGAACAATCCCGCATCGAGCGAGCGGACATCCGGAGGGGAAGATCCCCACACCCGCCGCTCATTACGTCGTACCCCTCCTTCCGTACTATCACGGCGCGCCCGGCCCGGCAAAAGGAGGCCCGCACGCGCCGCGGCCCGGCACCGGAGGTGTGGATCCACGCCACGCCTCCGGTGCCGGGCCTTTCGTGCGCTGTTCGTCAGCTGTTCGTGAGCGCCGGTCCGGTCAGGTCCGGTCAGGTCAGGTCAGGTCAGGCGAACGGAACGGTGAGGACGGAGCCCGCGCCCACCTGGAGGGTGGACGGGGTGTTGCCCAGGGCGCTCCAGACCTCGACGCGGATGGTTCCGCCGTTGAGGTCGCCCAGGGTGCCCGTGGCGGAGTGCAGGCCCTGGCGGGCCGAGGAGTACGCCTCCCAGCCGGGGACCGGGTCGGTGGCGAAGTAGCGGAACGTCTCGACACGCTCGAAGGTGCCGTCGCCGGTCAGGTCGTACGACACCCGGGCCTGCTGGGCGTTGCCGACGGAGGTGCCGGCGTCGACCTTGAGGTCGAAGGCCGTGGTGGCACCCGACTTGACGGTGCCCTTCACGTTCTTGACCTCGTAGACGACCGGGTTCTTCGGTGTGCCGTCGTTGTTGGTGCCGCCCGCCGACCGGATGGTGTCGGAGGACGCCGCCGTGGCCGCCGTGGTGCTGAGGCGGCCGTCCGCCTGCGGGTAGAAGGTGTCGCCCGTGACGTACGGAGGGGGTGCGTCACCGGTGGTGGTGACGGTCACCGTGCCACTGGCCGGACCGACCTGGCCCGCGGTGTCGCGGGCCTTCACGCTGTAGGTGTACGAGGTGCCCGGGGTCAGTCCGGTGTCGGTGTGGACGGGTTCGGTGACCGTGGCGACCTTGGTGGTGCCGCGGAAGACGTCGTAGTTCTTGATGCCCTTGTCGTCCTCGGCGGGGGCCCAGGTCAGGGTGACCGCGTTGTCGGTGACGCCGCTCGCGACCGGGGTGCCGGGCGCGGTGGGCTTGTCGTCGTCCGGCGGCGGCGGGGTGTCGCCGCCCGCTCCGCAGAGCTTCTCGAGCGGTGCGTCGTCGCCCGCTCCGGACGCGGTGGATTTCGCCGGGACGTTGAGGACGCCGCCGTCGGAGAACTTCACCGAGCACGCCTCGGCACCGTAGTTGTGCGCGGCGTAGGTCTTGGTGTCGTTCTTGTCGAAGGCGACGGCCGAGGGCGTGTTGGCCGTGACGGTCATGTCGGGTGCGCCGATGGCGTTCATCGTGGCGACCCAGTGGTAGGTGTGGGCCTTGGTCTCGCCGTCCTCGGGGACGTAGCCGCCGTTCCACTGGTTCCAGAACGCCATCGCCTTGGCCGGGTCGGCCAGTGCCTGCGCCTCCCAGAAGATGTCCCGCCACTCGACGGCCGGACCGCCGTTCTCCTTCTCCATCTCGGCGATGCTGCGGCGGAGCATGTCCTTCTCGCGGGCCAGATGCAGGGAACCACCGGTCACGGGGAGGAAGTTGATGCCGTGGATCTCCTCGGGGTTGGCGGTCCACCAGGTGGCGTAGGCACCGCCGCTGCTCCAGACCATGCCGACGACGTCGTGGGTGAAGTCCTCGGGGAAGACCTGCTGGTCGGCGTCGAACCAGTACTGCGCGATCGACTCCGACTCGGTCGTCATCATGTAGACGCCCTGGTCGCGCAGCGCCTTGTCACCGGTGGCCGAGCCCCACATGATCAGGCCGGCGCTGAGGTTGACCGACTCCGAGGACGACTCCTGGTTGTTGCCGGCGGCGAACGCCTCGTGGCCGGCGGCCCAGCTGTGGCCGGCGTAGACGTCGAAGCCGCGCAGGAACGGGTACTTGGTGTCGTCCCTGGCCGGGTTGGCGGCGTCCTTGATGAGTTCCTTCACCATGCCGCCCCACTCGGAGTCGGCGGCCCACTGCGGGTCGTACTGCGCCACCGTGGCGGCGGCCATCACGTAGTACGAGTAGTGGAAGTGATGGTCGTTCAGTTCCTGGTCGCTGCCGTACGAGGCCGGGTAGCCGATGAGGGTGCGCCAGTCCTTGTCGTAGGAGAACTCGGAGGGGCCGCCGACGGTGAACCACTCCTCCATGCGTCCCTTGATGAGGGCGAGGAGTCTGTCGCGGGCGGCGGTGTCGCCGATCTGGTCGGCGATCGGCACGAGCTGGGCGAGCTTGCCGAGGGCCTTCCCGGTCCAGTAGGTGTCGACGGCGCCGCTCAGCGGGTCGCCCTGGGTCAGCACGTCGTTGATGTACGTCTTGAGTTTGGCCTTGTCGACGCCGGCGGCGCCGGGCAGCCCCGGCAGGACGCCGTTGACGTCCTGGACCGTCGTGAAGGACCTACCCTCGCGGACCTTCATCGTGCCGCGCGACGAGACGTAGGTGTAGTCGGTCAACTGGTCGGTGGTGTGCATCCACTGGTGGCGGTAGAGCGCCTGGAGGGTGCCGGTCTCGGTGCCCTCCTTCGCCTCGGTGGTCAGCGAGTAGGTCGCCTTGACCTTGCCGTCGCCCTCCAGGTAGTCCCAGGTGGTGGTGGAGCCGGTGACGAAGCTGAAGGCGTACTCGGTGTAGTCGGCGAGGGCGTTCTTGGCGGGCAGGACCGCGAGGGAGAAGTAGTCCTTGGCGCCGAGGTCGGCGCGGATGTCGTTGCCGGAGACGTTCCAGTCGCTGCCGCTCGGGGCGAACAGCGCGTAGTCGTGGCCGGCGATGGTGACGCCCAGGACGTTGCCCCGGTCGGCGAAGACGGTGGGCGGGGCGGCCGCCGTGATCTGCGCCGCGCCGCCGGTGCCCTCGGCGTAGACGTACGGCGAGCCGTGGCCGATGGTCGTCCGCAGGGTGCGGGCGCTGTCCTTCCAGTAGGGGGTGACCGTCCAGTCGCTCCACCCGTCGGCCTTGGCGTCGGGCGAGTTGAGGCCCGCGAGGCCGAGGGTGAGGTCGGCCTTGTGCGGGAACTCGTACTGGCGGCCGCCGCCGACGATCTGGTGGGTGGTCGGGTAGCCGACCTCCAGGCCGCCGGAGACCGCCTTGTAGGTGAGGGGGTGGCCGTACATGTTCTCCGACCACGGGTTGCTCGCGAACCGCTGGAAGACCAGCGAGGACCACCAGTCGTTGGTCGGCACGGGCTTGTCCGCCATGGCGGGCGTGACCTTCGGCTTGACCGCCTGGCCACCGCTGTCGGACGGCCCTTGTCTGCCCGGCGGTCGCACATCGCTGTAACCGCCTCTGCCCACCTCGACGGTGGTGGCGGAGGCGACGCCGCCGCCGGCGATCGCGGACAGGCCCGAGGCGGCCACGGCGGCTACTGACAGTAAGGCAAGGTTTCTGCGGAATTGCATGATCCACCTTTCTGAGAGCGCTCTCAAGACGGCGTCAACGTAGGACTCTGATGCTGAACGGTCAATACTTCGCACACGCACGACCGGGCGGCCGGGCGTTCGCGCGCCGACCGGCCCCGGCCCGACCGGGCGCCACCTGCCGCCCGGCGAACCGCACCCGTCCCGGCCTTCCGACGGGACGCCGGGCGTTCGCGCGGGTGAACAGGCGACCATCGCCTACGACCTGCGCACCACCCCGACCAGCGGATTCGGCGTGCCGCACGGAGGGAACCTCCGATCCGGCGGCCTTCACGCACGCCGAGGACCGAAGGGCTCCGGCACGCGGGAGCAGCCGGTTCCGGGGCCGGCGCCCCTCTTCGGGGCAGGAACGCCGCTCCTGCCGGAAACCGCCTCGAGGGGGCCGCCGGCGGCGCAGGGAGGTTCGGCCGCGGCAGGGGCGGCGGGCACACACCGGCCTCGGCGGCGGCCCACCGCCCCCTCCACCGCCGTCGCTCTGCGTACCCGAAGATCAGGTCGCGTCGGCGCGTTGGATGCTGTCGCCGCGGTTGCCGACGGAGATGTACGTCCCGATGCGCCGGAAGTCGTTCATCACGCCCAGCATGCCCTTGTCCGACGGCAGCAGGGCCTGAAGAGCGGGATCCGCCGCCAGCAGGTCGTGGAGCGTCCTCTTGTAGGCGTTGTAGACCCTCGCCGTGTAACCGGGCTCCAGGGCAGCGCCCATCCGGTGGTCGTTGGTGACGGCGATGGAGGCGAGGTCCATCAGATAGCAGTCGAACAGGTCGGTGACGTCCCTGGGCCTCGCGTTCTCTTCGCCGTCCCGGGCGTGCCGCGCGAGCGTCCCGGCCATCTCCAGGACGATCTGGCGGTAGATCCGGTGCCTGGTGCTGCTCTGGTAGGCGGCCATGATGTGGTCGGCCTGGCCGGCGCCCTCCGTGCTCATGGTGCGGGGCGGGTTCACGCCCTCCAGTCCCGGCACCGGCAGGGGGAAGTTCTCGAACATCGCCTCTTCGTCAGGGATGTTCCGGTCCCGGGAGGCCAGGGGGTGCAGGCCGATCTCGTGGGCGAGCATGCCCATCACGTAACCGATGTCGTACTTCTCGAAGTAGTAGCTGGCGAGGTTGATGTCCACACCGTCCTCGCCGCGGTCGATCACGTCGGCGGGCGTCTCCGTGGTGCGCACGTGCAGGGTGATGCGGACCGGACGGCCACCGACGTACTCGCGGATGGTGTCGTGCTGACGCAGCAGCTCGATGATGCGGACCGCTCTGTCGCGGTACGCCTCCTGCGTGTGCTTCAGGTTGGTGAACTCGAAGTTCCCCGACTTGAACGGTACGAGCATCCGGGGCGACACCTCGCCGGCCACGGCACTCCCGGTATCCGGGTCGACGCCCGTGGCGGGGGCGGGGGCGGGAGTGGAGGCCGGGTCGCCCTGCCCCTCGGCCGGGGTGGGCAGGGAGACCGGGTCCACCCACACCGCCTCACGCGTCTCGGGGACGGCCTCGCTGCGGGCCTCCTCGAAGCTGCGGCCGTCCTCGCCTTCGTACGTCTGCTGCGTGGGGGTCGCGTCCCCGACGAGTGCGCCGAGCAGGGCGAGGTGGCGGTCGCGCAGACCGGCGGCGGCGAGGGAGGCATCCTCGGGTTCCGCGTTCAGGTCGCCGAGCAGGCTGCCGAGGATGTGGGGGCGGTGCGGGGCGTCGGCGTCGCGGTACTCGTCGCGCAGGCCCAGCTGGTGCGTCAGCTCGTGCACCAGCTGCACCGGGGCCGCGTCCACCCACCAGGTGGTCTGGTCCATCGCCCGGTCCCGGCCCACCAGATCCACCGTCAGATGCGGCGAGTCCGAGACGTCGACGTGCTCCACCGTCACGTGCAGACGATCACCGTTCGGCAGACGGTGGTCGCGGCCGTTCAGGAACTCCTCGACACCCGCGCCGAGTTGCTCGACGACATGCGCGCTCCGGTCTTCCGCACCACGGGTCGCGAGACGGACCGTGAGGTCGGTGACCGGGTCACCGTTGTGCGTGAACCGGCGGACGTCGAAACTCGACCGGACCACGAACCGGGGGCGACTGTCGCGGTGACCGTTCGTCCTCGGCCCGGACGGGTCGTGGGGCGCGGGGCCCGTGCCGGTCTGCGGCAGTCGGGGGCGTGCCTCGTCCGAGCCGGCGCCCTGTCCCGACGTGACGGCCTGGATGCTGTCGCCCTGGTTGTTGGTCGCGATGCTGGTGGCGAGCTTGGTGAAGTCCCTCGCGACGCCGAACACACCCTTGTCGGAGGGCAGGAGCGCCTGCAGCGCGGGCGTGTCCGCCAGCCGGGCGCGGAGCATCTCCTTGTAGGCGTTGTAGACCTTGGCCGTGTTGAAGGGCTCCGTGACCGCCCGTGCCCGGTGGTCGTTGGTCACCGCGATCGTCGCCACGTCCATGAGGTAGGTGTCGAACAGGTCCGTGACGTCCTTGTCGCTGGCCCCCTCGTCGCGTTTGGCGACCTGCTGCGCCAGGACACGCGCCATCTCCACCACCACGTCGCGGTAGACCCGGTG
>NZ_JBIVKQ010000049.1:0-16551 GCF_044750845.1 Streptomyces sp. NPDC088766
GGCCGGACGAACTCCCACTCGGCATCCGACAGTTCATGGCGACGTATCACCCCACCATGATCCACCACTCAAGATCATTTGAAGACACCGCCTAGAGCGTGTCTCCTTGGTGCTGTCCGCCGTGCGAAGCTGTGCGTCATGGAGCCTTCGATAGTCCGTGGACTTGCTCTGCCCGCCCTGCTGACGTCGCTCATCGATCGCGGCCTCTGGCGTCATCCGGGCGATGCGGTGCTGGCGAAGGCCATTCCGTGGTTCAAGGACCCACTTGGCTTCGTGTCGAACCCCGAGCAGATGGCGTACGCGTCCCAATCGATGGACATGTTCGCCGATGATCCGCACTCCGACTTCTTTCGCCAGGCACGCGGAAGCAGGAGCGTCGCCCCGCTCGAACTTCCTTGGCTTGACGTTGACCAAGCAGTGCTGATCGCCACCACTCGCAATCCCGGTGATGATGGAGCCTTGGCTCTCGACTACCGGACTGACCCCTCAGATCCCCGCATCGTCGGCAGTGACTTCTGGACGGATCCCCTTCTGTGCGAGTGGCGGGTCGTAGCGCCTACTTTCTCGGGTTTCGTCTCGAGTTTGGGCATGTAGCTTCCGCAGTTATGTCACTGCCGCGCCCAGAGAAGGATGGACGCGACGTGGAGTGCGGCCTGGTAGGCGATGGCGAGTTTGTCCGTCCGCAGGGCCAGGGCGCGCCACTGCTTGAGGCGGGCGATGCACCGCTCGACGGCATTGCGCTCCTTGTATTTCTCGGCGTCGAAGCTGGGTGGGCGGCCTCCGGCACGGCCTCGCCGCAGGCGGTGACCGATCTGGTCTGCGGGCTGCGGGATGACAGCCCGGATGCCTCGGCGACGAAGGAGTCCCCGGATCGCGCGGGATGAGTAGGCGCGATCCGCCAGGACGGTTGTCGGGCGGGTTCTTGGCCTTCCGGGTCCGCTGCGCGGGATCCGAATCCTGGCCATGACCGCCTCGAAGGCCGGCGCGTCACCAGCCTGACCGGCGGTGACGTGGATACCCAGAGGACGGGCCCGGCTGTCACTGGCCAAGTGGACCTTCGTGCTCAGCCCGCCACGGGAACGTCCGAGCGCGTGATCCTCCGGCTCCGACCGGCCGGGCGCCCCCTTTTCCTGGCTCCGGCCGAATGTTGGTGAGCCCGGCAGACAGTGGAGTCCACAGAGACTGTCCAGTCCACATCGTCACCCTCATCCGCCGCAGCAAGTAGTGCCGCGAAGATGCGTTCCCACGTGCCGTCCACGGCCCACCTGATCAAGCGCTTGTGAGCGGTCTGAAAAGACCCGAGCTCGCTGGGCAGGTCCCGCCAGGGCGAGCAGGTGCGGTACTTCCACGCAATGGCCTCAAGGGTTCGGCGGTGGTCAGCCCACCGTCGCCCACGGGCCGGATCGTCCGGCATGAACGGTTCGATCCGGTCCCACATCGCATCGGTGATCACCAATCGGACAGACACATCCGATCAACTGACCAGCCCATCAAAGAGACACGCTCTAGGCTTACGAGTCAGGAATTTCATTCAGATGTGTAGGGTTGCGGGGCGGCGCGTACCGGGCGGCTGAAGGCCGAGTTGATCCTGTCGGACGAGGAACGGGCTGCGCTGGAGGGATGGGTCCGGTGCCGTTCCACGCCGCAGGCGTTGGCCCTGCGGTGCTGGATCATCCTGGCCTGCGCTGACGGAGCCTCCAACAAGGACGTGGCCGCTCGGCTCGACTCGACACCGCATGCGGTGGGCCGCTGGCGAAAGCGGTTCGTCGAGCACCGGATCGCCGGCCTGGGTGACATGTCACCGCCGCGAGCGCGGCTCCTCGGAAGCCTGGCTTGAGGAGCCCCAGCGGGCCGACGACTGCCGATGCGGCATCACCGCACAGTTGACGAATAAGCACGGCGGCGGTCAGCGCAGCTGGGCAGCGCACCGTCACCGAGGTCCGCACCCCATACGAACACAGCCGGGCGCCGGCCTTCCCACAGCAGCCAGGGTCTCGTCCAGACACAGCGGCATACCGCGGTGCATTGCTAAGCCATGGAGATGTCCTACGATGCAAGAGACACCAGGGGACCACCCCGGACCCGAAGGGATCCTCACAGACCTGTTAAAAGGACTGGGAGACCCCGAAGGCCCGACGCTGGCTCCTACCCCAGCAATCGGGCCCCCGAGGTGCCGCAGTCACGAGCCCGGCCGTCTATCACGCGGTCGGGCTCACTGCGTGAGCGCCCACCATCCGGCCATACCCTCCCCTGGTCAGAACCAGAGGTACTGCAGCAGTCCCCAGACAACCTTGGCGATCACAGGCGCCCAGTCGACCCATGCCTGTCGCTTCGGCAGACCGCGGCCGCACTGGGTACAGCGATCACCAGAAGATCCCTCCTCGGTCATCCGTTCATCCCTCCCTTCGGTCCCAGCAGGGACTCCCAAGTCAGACTCGGGAGCTTCGCCTCAGACCGAGGCGAACAACTGAGGCGAGACCTCCGGAAGGAACTGGCCCCAAGCATAAGGTCCTTCCCCGGATACGACGGCCCGGGGGAACACAACTTGTGGGCTGCTGAATGCATCCAACCACTAGATGTAGGGCCTGCCTCATTCACCCAGTCCGTGTCGCGTGTCGCATCGACGGTCCTCACAAGGAGCGTAGCGACGGTCACATTCAGTACACGGAACCTTCCGCACACCGCCCTCCGTACGCAGAAGCATGGAGCCGTGCCGCCTGGCCATCCCAGGACTGCCGCGAGCGCCGGAGGAAGAAGCGATGAGACTCTCACCGGCTGGACCAGGCAGTCTGGGGATGCCAGGGGGAAAGCGGGGCTCTCGCGCGGAGTCGCGCTTGGTTCCCGGTCCACCGAGGGGGCGAATGGCAGGCTGGGGCCACATTTCACAAGGTGACGGCTTCGACGGCGAAGAGCCCGGCAGGCGCCCTTCGCACCCGCTGAGCAGCGCGTCAGCCGCACGCCCCGTCACATGATCGAGTCAGGCTATCCACACTTTTTCACTCGAACGTGTGTTTGGCACGACCTTTCGGAAGCAACTACCGTTGTCCAGCGGGGAGACAACCGAGAGGGGCCGGCGCGGCCACCACCGCAGACAGTGCCACCATCACTGCCCAGGACCGCTCCCAGGGCCGACTCGAGCCGGTGCACGCGATGAACGAACCCGTGAACCCGGAGGGGCACAAGCGCTCACTGCCGGGCCGACCTCCAGGCATCCGGGCGGACAGCTCGGGGCTCACCGACCGTCAGCGGCGGGTGATCGAGGTCATCCGGGATTCCGTGCAGCGGCGCGGATACCCGCCGTCGATGCGGGAGATCGGCCAGGCGGTCGGCCTGTCCAGCACCTCGTCGGTCGCACACCAGCTGATGGCACTGGAGCGCAAGGGCTTCCTGCGCCGTGACCCGCACCGCCCGCGCGCGTACGAGGTGCGCGGGTCCGACCAGGCCACGGCGGTGCAGCCCACGGACACCGCCGGCAAGCCCGCCGCGTCCTACGTCCCGCTGGTCGGCCGGATCGCCGCCGGCGGCCCGATCCTCGCCGAGGAGTCGGTGGAGGACGTCTTCCCGCTGCCCCGGCAGCTCGTCGGCGACGGCGAGCTGTTCGTCCTCAAGATCATCGGCGACTCGATGATCGAGGCCGCGATCTGCGACGCCTACAAGCCGATCCCCGACAGCGGACGAACCTCCCCGACCACCCCCGGGCGGGGCCCCGGGATCCCTGCCCCACGTCGGCGGGGAGGACACCCTCTTACGTGCTCTGCAAGCGGCGGGCGAAGTTCTCCCCGCCGACGCGGGGATGCTTCGTTCGAGGCGGGCACATTCCATGTCCTCCCCGCCGACGAGGAGGTGTTCCGTGGAACGGGGTCATCGAGGCGGGAGCTGATGGTTAGGCATACTTGGGTGTGGATGAGGACGGGAACTCCGTCGGCATCTGAGCACGGCGAAGCGCCCTGCCATCTGCCGGAGCAGGGGCGGGGTGTTGTTCTGTCACGGCTCGGTGACTCATGCTCACACACTGCATGCAGGTGGGTACCGTGTGGCCAAGTTCGATTCTTGGGGGACCCATGCGTATCCGCGCCACTACCGCTACAGCTGCCTTACTCCTCGCCATGCTCACCGGCTGTGGCGACAGCAGCGCCGACTCGTCGAAGTCAGCTGTGCCGTCTGCGGCCGAGAGCGTTGACTGCACCAGCCAGACGCTCAGCCAAGCCGACTGGATGGCGAACTGCTCCGAGAGCGCCGGTACAGGTGGCGACGGGAGCGGTACGGGTGCCGAGGGGACCGACGGCGCGGAGACGCTCGCCTGGGGGAAGCCGGCCCAGACAATCGGAGCGCAGAGCCCAGCGGACGGCACTGCGGGAGGCGAGCCGCTGGAAGTGACGCCGACGACCATCGTCTACCAGAAGGGGGCGATGGGGATGACGGCCGTCAACGGCCTGTACGCGATCATCACGGTGAAAGACCGTGCGCCTGGGGCAGCAGCTGCGGAATCGGCGCCGATTGAGGGCGGCGGCTGGCAATGGATCGCCCCTGACGGGCAGGCCCTCAGCGCAGGGGACGGGGAAGCCAGCAGCATCACCCCGCAAGGTTTCACCGGAGGCGGCACCATCCCCGCCGGTGCGTGGAAGTGGCGGACCATCGCCTTCGACATCAGTGAGGCGCAGCGCGCCGGCACCCTCGTCTACACCGACGGCACCGCCGTGGCCTTCCAGTGGACGGTGCCCGCAAAGGACAGCGGGCCCGAGGTTTCGAAGCTGAAGAAGGGCATGGAAGGCGAGTACTGAACGTCCTCCGCGCGTTGTTGCCCGCTGTCGCGATTCGATGTGTCTGCGACGGGCTGCGCGACGGGTTTTCGGTGGGCCGTTCTCACTCGGCGGAGGCGCTCCAGATCTGGGCTTGGTTGACGACCGGGAGCGGTTCGGCGCGCTTGTCGGTCTTGTGGCGGGGGGGCGTCGACGGCAGTGAGCGCTCCGGAGCGTTGATCGAGCAGCAGCACATGGGGGCCCGCCCAGGTGATCCCGAAGGTTTGATCGAGGTCGCTCGAGCTGACTGCAGGAAGTTTGTCGAGTTCGTGGCAGGTGTTGCCGTCCAGGTCGAGGATCGCCAGGCGGTGGGTGAGCAGAGCGCTGAGGTACCAGCGGCCGCTGGGGTCGAGTGTGCCCGTGCCCACCAGGTCCCTGCCCTTGCAGGAGGGAGCGGCGGTGTTCTTGCGCTGGTTGAGGTCGTAGACGTGGGTGCAGGTGCCTTTGCCACAGCTGTCGTCGCGCCAGATCACGTGGTCGCCGGCGGCGGCGATCACGCTGGCGTCGGTGGCGAGGGTTTCGGTGACGGTGCCGGTCCGGGTGTTGAGAAGCACGAGGTCGGTCACCGCCCGTACGCTGGCGCCGCCTCCTCCCATGTCGCCGGTGGTCCGCAGGGCAAGCAGGCCCTGGGAGGTGTCGGCGACAGGCCGCAGGCCGCTGTCGAAGTGGTGAGGGAGGGGCGGCCGGACGTCTCGTACCGGGTCGCGGTATAGCGGGCCGAGACCGATTGCGGCAGGTCCAGTCCGTTGCACGGCTCCGGGGACGGTGTGCCGGGGCAGCATGTCCTGAGGCTCGTGCGAATCCGCCGGGCGGCTTCGAGAGCCGCACCTGCGACCGCGCGACCTGCGCCGCGGACCGGACGGGACGTCCCGCGCGCCGATGGGGCGCGCGTCCGGCGCCGGGCGGGTGGGGAGTACCCGCCCGGCAGGCCGTCGACGCGAGGGCGCCGGGACCGTCAGATGTCGATGACGCGGTAGGCGATGGTGTAGACGCCATCGGACCCCTCGAGCGAGCGGTACTGGATCTCGGCGCCCGCCTCACTGCCCGTCACCAGCGTCGCACCCAGCTTGTCGTCGCCGCTCGTCGTGTCGTAGTCCCACAGCGTCATGGTGCGCGCCTGCTGCTTGCCGAGGACGAGGGCCGCGTTGCCGTTGCCATCGGTCATCGACCGGACGTAACCCGGGCCCATCGTCTGGTACTTGAGGCTCCCCGGCCATACCTTGACGGCGTTTCCGTTGGCGTCGGTGATCTTCAGGTAGGCCTCGTCGTGATCGCCCTCGCTCTGCTGGTGACAGGTCAGTTCCAGCAGTTCGATGCGGACGTAGTCGATCGGCTCGGCCTGGGCCGCCGCGGCGAATCCGGCGACGCTGCCCAGCGAGAGCAGAGCGGCCGTGGCCACTCGAGCGATTCCACGCATGGTTGGTTCCCCCTTGAACGGTGTGGTGGCCCCGCTTTGTCCTGCGAGGCCCGTGCCGTCCCCCGGCACGCATCTACCCTGCCCGCCGTCACCGCCTCGCATCTACGCGCGTCCCACTGAGCGGAACGCGGCCGGACGCCCTCACGGACGTACCTCGATCCCGGACCGGCTCAGTGCACGGGTGACGGCGGCGGCTGCTTCGGCGACCCGGTCCGCCATCACTTCCAGCCGCTGGCCGGTCTCGACCATCACGGCCACCGCCCCCACCACGGCCCCCGCCGCGAGCCGCACCGGCAGCGCGGCGCAGCAGACCCCGGCCACCACATCCTCCCGGTCCAGGACAGCGCCGCTGCGCACCGAGCCTCGCAGCGCTTTGCCCAGCGCCGTGTCCAGCGAGAACGCCTCGCCGTTGCGGACCGGTACGAGTGGCTCCGTCCGGCCGGGCACCGAGCAGACCGTCAGAGCCCGTTCCTCGTGCATCACCGCCAGCACCGCACTGCCTCCGGTGGCGGCTCTCAGCCGGTGCAGCGGCAGGCGTCCCGCCATGCGCAGTCCCGGGTGCGGCTGCCATGCCTGGCCGAGCCGGTAGAGCTGTGCGCCCAGCCGGTAGCGCGCGCCACGGCGCTCCACGGCCCCCAGGGCCACCAACTGCTCCAGCAGTCGGTGAGCCGTGCTCTTGGGCACTCCGCAAGCTACCGCCAGTTCGGTCACCCCTGCCTCGTCGCCGTGCTGCCGCAGGGCTTCCAGCAGCGCGAACGCCCCCTCCAGCACTCCGCGTCCTTTGTCCGCCGTTCGTGTACGTACGGCTGTGTCCATGACATCCCCCGATGGTGTGTACCGGTCGCGTCCCCCCACAACGGCGCGGCCCTCAACGTCCGGGACCATGTTCCCCGGACCGCTGTGCCGGGCGAAACCATTCCGGCGTGCCGTCCCGCACACACCTGGGATGCTCGAAGGCTGCTTCCGCGCCACCGCTCCCGTGACTGCTGAGAGGGGGTAGCGGCGTCTCCAGTCCTCTTTCAGGGGCTGTTGTCCGATGGTGCGTGGGCGTCCGGGTCGGGGGTGAAGGGGAGCTGGAGGCAGACGCACAAGACGTCGATGCAGGTCTGGCGCACGTCATGAGGGCTGTCCAAGAATCGATCGGTTTATGGACACCCTCTCCCCAGGGGTGTTCAGCTGCCATGCTGAGCAGCTGAACACCCACCTCACCCACTTGGAGAGCAGCGTGGAGCTGAGCGCCACCGGCGAACCCGACTTCATGCACGAAGACACCCAGGTCCACGTCGGTATCGACCTTCGGCCGGGCAGCCTCACCCTCACCCGGGACGGCAAGGACTTCGCGGTGCACCACGCCCTGGTGGAGTTTGTCTCTGTCCCCGGGAAGCCGTGGACAGCGGACAAAGTCAAGTTCTCGGCCGAGGGGCCGGACCGCAAGTCCGTGGGGTTGACCGTCGATCTTCTCAACGACACTTGGAGCGGCCCCCGGGCTGGTGTTCCCGCCGCGGTATGGAAGGTTGTGGCCCTCGCCGCGACCTCCGCCGGAGACGTCGGCATCACCTACTCACATCCCGACCCCGCCTAAACGACGAAGGGCCCAGCCGACGGCGGATTCCAGTGGTCGTTGCAACACGTGATCTCTGACGTGTGGCACAGAGAGTTAAGCAGTCGCTCGGTCGTGATCACGCGGCCGGGCGGCTGCGGTCACGCATGGGCCGTACTGGCGGCCCCCGAGTCTGCGTATGCTCGCCTCGATTATTGCTCAGATCGCAGAGGCTGACGGGGGTGCGCGTGCTGAGGCTGCTCGGCTTATTCGATGACTTCGGTTATTCGAGCGAGTTGGCTGCGGGGCCGCTGAGGGCTCAGGTGCAAGCGTCCGGCAAGCCGGATGAAGCGGAAATCGTGGAGTATCTCGACGTAGGCCATCACCTCACGTACTTCATGGAGGCAGGGGTCGATGTCGTCACGGGAGAGGTCCACCGGCACACGTCCGGCTGCTCGTCGCTGGTAACCGATGGCATGTGGGTATGGCGCGCGGACTTTGCGCACTACCTGGAGGTGTATCACGTGCCGTTGCCCGCAAACTTCGTTGCCCGGGTTCGCGGGCTTCGCCACCAGATGCCGGACCTGGTCGGTGCAGACTTCGCACCGGTCTTCGACGAGATCGTCCTCCGGTTCGGGTGGACGGATGTCGAGCCGTGGGACGCGGAGTCGCTCCTGCGACCGAAGCCACGGGCCGTTTCGACCCGTGCCGAATTCGTGGCAAGGGTTCGGCAGGAACGGCCTGCCGGACCCTGGGGGAAGGCGCCACGTAAGCCGCGCAGGGGCAGGGAGCACGGTTTTTAGCCCTCGCCGCTATACGCGATGGGTCTGATCAGGCGGCGAGTAGTTTGTGCAGGCGCTCGGCTGGGGTCTCCCAGCCGAGCGCCTTGCGGGGGCGGCTGTTGAGTTCGGCCGCGACGGTGTCGAGGTGGTCGCGAGTGTGCCCGGACAAGCTGCTGCCCTTGGGGAAGTACTGCCGCAAAAGGCCGTTCGTTTTCTCGTTCGAGCCTCGCTGCCAGGGGCTGCCGGGGTCACAGAAATAGACCGGCATGTCCGTGGCGACGCTGAAGGCGTGATGGGCGGCCATCTCGGCGCCCTGGTCCCAGGTCAGGGACCGTTTCAGGTGAGGCGGAAGAGTCTGGACCGTGTCGACCAGGGCCTGGCGGACGGCGGCGGCTCCGTGGCCGTTGGGAAGGTGCACCAGCATCAGGTAGCGAGTGCTGCGTTCGACCAGGGTGGCGATGGCGGAACGGGAACTGCTGCCGATGATGAGGTCGCCCTCCCAGTGGCCCGGGACAGCTCGGTCAGCGGCCTCAGCGGGCCGCTCGCTGATCATCACCATCGGGTGGGGGAACCGCTTCCTGCGGCGTGCCGAGTGGCGATGAGGCCGGCGCACGGCGCGTCCCGTACGCAGGGCGCGGGTCAGTTCCCGCCTCAGTTCACCGCGGCCCTGGACGTAGAGCGCCTGGTAGATCGTCTCGTGAACCACGTGCATCTCCGGCCGGTCGGGGAAGCGCCTGCGCAGAGCGTGGCAGATCTGCTCGGGACTCCAGCGCAGGGTCAGGTGAAGCTGGACGAAGTCCCGGAGCTCCGGGTTCTGGCCGATCTTGCCGACCTTCGGCCGAGGCCGACGCCGGACCGCTCGCCGATGGGCCGCATGCGGTCGGTAGTACCACTGGCCGCTGGGCAGGACCGTGCGGTTGCGGCGGATCTCCCGGCTGATCGTGGACGGACTGCGTCCCAGCTCGGCAGCGATCGTGCGGACGGATGCCTTCTCCCGGAGGCGGTCGGCGATGTGGATCCGGTCCGCCTCGCGCAGGTAGCGCGAAGGAGCGTCGTCGGGCTCCTGGGCGGCCGCCGGGTCCAGGTCCTCGGTGTAGCGCCACGGCCCCGTTCCCACGAGGGGCGGTGCCGCCTTGTTCTTCCCGGACGCCTGCCGGCCGTTACGCCATCGCCTGCCTGTCCGGTCGTTGATGCCAACGATCCGGCAGGCGTCCAGATGAGAAGTTCCTTGATCCACGAGCAGAAGGTATGTCTCCCGCTCGCGGCTCAACTTCTTCGGCCCTTGTGGCCGTCGATCCGCCCGGACCTCGAAGTCCATCGCATCCCCTGAGCTGGGGTGTCGCGACGACCACTAGAACTCAAGCAGCGTCCGGGCCTTCGTCGTGCCGCGGAATCTTTCTTCCCGGCCGCTGCTGTCCGGGGCCCGACTTCCAGCTCTACGGGGTGAGGAAGCCGCGCCTGGGAGGACAAGACGCAAGCACTTGAGACCTGCCACTGTCCCGCTTCCTCATCCGAACTCTTGCCGGAGGCAGTACCGATGACCACCCGCCAGACGCCCAGGGCAACACCCGCGCCGATCGCCGCTACGCTGAATACGCCACCCTGGGCTCGGGCCGAAGCCCCGCAGGGACGCTCTCAGGCAGAGAGCAGCAGGACCGCCGACCGCGCGGCGCACTCCCACGCGGACGACACCACGCAGGTGTCCGCGATCCCCGTTCTCCCCGTCCAGAGGAGCCCTGTTATGCCCCGGGACATCGATCCCGAGCTGCCCGCGCAGCCCTGCCCCGACCACCAAGCCGCCGTACCCGCCGGCCCGAACCGGTCGCAGCGCCTCGCCCGTCGTCTGCGCATCATCACCGCCCGCACCAGGGCTATCGCCTGGAAGCTGGTGAAGCTGTCCATCAAGGAGTTCGTCAAGGGCTTCGCCAAGAAGGCTGGTGCCATCACAGCAAGCGTCGTGGGCGTGATCGTCGGCGCCTATGCGCTGGGCATCGACCCGGCCGACGCCGTACGTCGCATGCTCGGCAAGTGACTGCCTCTGCTGCCCGGAGCGGGCCGCACGCCAACTCCGGGCAGCAGAGGCCGGCCAGGCCGGGCATGCGGCAACCGAAGAGAGCGGTCAGAACGGCGGTTCGTCCGAATAGCCACCTGTCTGCTGCGAGGGTTGGGGAGGGGCCCCAGTCGCCCACGGGTCATCCTGCTTCGGCTGCGAGGGAGCACTCCCCCAGCCCCCGGTCGATGCAGGTGCAGTACCGCCCCACCCGCCAGATGGCCGCGCTGCCGGAACCGCTGGCGGGGTGGGGGATTCGGGCTGGACCTCGTCGATGTCGTCGTAGAGGAGCTGGCGCAGGTGCTGCCGGCAGGTGGTCGGATCACCGTCACCGTTCCAGTCGCCGGACTCCTGCCATCGCCTCCGGTCCGGATCCTGATTGCCCATCTCGCACAGGGCGCGCAGGACCGCGTCAACCCGCTCCCATCTGGCAACCGACTCACCACGCAAAAGTCGGCGGATCGTCTCCCGGCTGACGGGAAAGGCATCGGTCATGGACCGGGTCGTTGCCGCGACGCGGGCGAGCGTAGGACGGCCAGCTTCGGTGTAGTGGAAGAACAGCTCTGCCACGAACGCTCGCCTGGTTCCCGGAGGCAACTCGTCACGACCGGGCATGCGCATCATCTGAGGCATCCACCAACTCTCGCACGCCCAGGCTTCCTTCGACCTGTAAAAACCCATATTGGCGGAGCATGACACCCCAAGTAGACACGTGATGCCCCGTGTTGAGGTCACAGAGACCCGCAGTAGCTCGTATTGGTGCCCCTTCAACATGGATGAACTTCTTTTGACAACCCACTGTTTCCGCTGGTCAGAGCCGGTTTCGAGGTGCTTTTCTTGGCCTTCGTTCCACCCCGCGAGACCCCGAAAATCTCAATGGGTGGACAACGGCACGGCTGTCGCCGGAAACGGCGACGGCCCCCTGGTGGGCAGGGAGCCGTCTGCAGAAGACCGAACATCCCCGACGAAGGAGAAGCTCATGTCCAAGCCCGAGCGTACGGGCAACAGCCCGGACCCGGAACCCCTCCCATCGAGGACCCGGTGGGCCAAGCGCGCCCGGCGGCTCCGCAACGAGGCCGGCCTGCATCTGATCCGAGGGGCCGCAACCGCGGTCGGCGGTGCCGTCGTCGCGTACGGCGGCCTCTGGATCCAGTCGCGCTGACAGCGGACAGTGGGGCCGGGCAGGGTGAGCCTGTCCGGCCCCACTGTCATCGGGTCAGCCGAAGTCGAGCGGCTCCTGTGCGAAGTTGGCGGGGGCGGGGGCGGGGACGCGTCAGGAATCAAGTGCTCACCTCAGTGATGGCGTCCGCGATCAGGACGGGCAGGTGGTTGATGCCGACTTCCAGGAGCCGTTCGATCGGGACCGCGTACTTGCTGTTGTCGACGTTGATGAGCGTGCCCCAGGCCGCGGGTTGATAGCGGGAGAGCATGGACAGCGCGTACAGGACCGCCCACCAGGCCATCAGCGGGTGCAGTTCCCGCTTCATCGGCGGGAGGACGGGCAGGAAGTACCGGTCTCCTCTGTAGCTGCGGGTCATGGCCCGCAGGTGGGCCAGCCGCTCGGCTCCGGTCGCCAGTCCGTCGAATCCGGTCCCCGCCCCCTGGGGCATCTGCCAGTTGATCGTCATTTCGCCCCCGCCATGGTCGTAGCGGCTGTACTCCGGAGGCGCCTCCGAGCCGAGGCTGAGAGCACGGGTGGTCACATAGCTCTCGTGCTGGGCGACGGCGGGGTACGAGGCGAGGAAGTCGGCCAGCGCCTCGCGGGTGCCAGCGTCGATGACCCGGTCGGGGATGTTGCACACGGGGACGCTCAACAGGGAGTGGTCATGTGTGCCGACGCCGACCTCGTCCGTGTACAGCGGGGTGAGCCGGTCCCTGGTGGTGAGCGGGTAGCGGAGGTTGGGGGGCAGCAGGTCCCACATGTCCTCGAGGCGCACCGGGTCCTTCTCCCACACCGGGGAGTCAAGAACTTCGCTGACCTTTACGAAGCTGCCCTTGGTGCCGGGCGGGTCGGTGCGGATCTCGATGTCGGGGAAGGGCAGGTGGAACCCGGTGGCCTTGATCGCGTGGGAGTCGAGGTTCCAGTCCTCGCCCTTGAGGGTCACTGCGGCGGCCGCGATGGCGCGACCGGCCTGACTGAGGCCGTAGAAGACCTGCATGGGGCGCGTCGCGGTTCCTACCGTGGCGGCGGCCTGGAACGTCTGCTCCGCCTGTTCGAGGGCGGCCGCGTAGGTCTTCCGGCGGGAGCCGGTGTCGGCTCTGCCCGGTGGATTCCAGCGGCTGGCCCGCAGCCGCTCCCACGCCTGGGCGGCGTCGAGATCGATGTGCATGACTCGGGACGCTACCCGCTGTCGGGTTGACGCCGCAGGGTGAATTTTTCCCTCGTGTACGCGTGCGCGTATCTAGTCGCATGAGTCCAACTTGCCTTGTTTTTTTAGCTCTTGACAGTTTTTCAGGTGCTCTGTCACGGTCTTGTTCGCCCGCTTCGGGCGGACCACGAGAGAGGAAGATCCCCATGGCACGACTGACCGAGTACGACGACGCCCAGGCGGCGAAGCGCCTGCGCGTCCCCGTCGCCGCCTTCCGGTGGGCGCAGCACACCGGCCTCGTCCCAGCCCCGGACGTGTCCTCCTGGCAGTGGTCGCGGGCCGCCGTGGAGGCGATGGACGCGGACGCGATCCAGGCCTCGCTCCCCCACGAGCCGATCTCCGCCGCGGCGGCCGCGGACCGGATCGCCCGACCAGGTGGCGGCGGTCTGCAGGATCGAGGGCCTGGCGCAGCGGCTTGCCGACGAAGCGCCGCTGGGGCCTGACCAGGCCGCTGCCCGGCTGGGCGTGAGGAGGGTCGACTTCGACTACATGCGTGACTTGTTGTGGGTACGGCCAGCGGAACGACGGGAGGTGCGTTTCGGCACGTCGCGGGCCGGGGCGGTGATGGTCCCGCTGTTCACCACGGCGTCCGTCGACGCGCTGCCCGGCGCGCACCCCGAGGTCGACTGGGAGCAGTTACGCAACATCGGAAAGGGCCGGCGGTCTCCGCTCGCTGCCCTGGTGAAGGCCAGGCAGCAGGAGAAGGAGGCCGCTGCGGTGTAAGCAGGCTCCACCCGTGTGGGTGATGACAGCCGGGCGGTTCGGCGGGACGCTCAGCAGAAAGTCGAGAACACCGAAGACCACTTCAGGGCCCGGTCGCGTAGCGCGGCCGGGCTCGCGCCGTGCGGCGGGACGGCTGTACCGCAGCAGCTGTGCCGCCCGGGCCGCCTGCCAGCTGTGCGGGAGTGCGCCAGCAGGCGGCCGGTGTGCCGAAGGCGCAGGCTGATGGTGCGGAGTGGCCCGTGGACGTCGCCCTCGCGCGGCCTGTGACGCAGCTGCCGACAGGCCCGTCGTGGGCGTACGAAATCAAGGTCGACGGCCACCGGACCGTGCTGTGGCGGACCGAGGACGGAGTCCGGCTGCAGTCGCGGACCGGCCGCGATGTCACCGCGCCCTGGATGGACCTGGCCGTGGCCGCTATGAACTTGCCGCCCGGCGTGGTCCTGGACGGTGAGGCCGTTGTGTACCTCGCGGCCGACGACGGCAGTGTGCACATCAGCTTCGCTGCGGCGCAGTCGCGCGCGCTGTCTCGCCCCCGGCGCGCGAGGGAGCTCGCCGACCAGCACCCGGCGACGTACGTGGCGTTCGACATCCTGGCCCATCCTGCGGCGGGCTTCCCCGACCTTCGGCCGCGTCCGTACGTGGAGCGCCGCCAGGTCCTCCTGGACGTGCTCGCCGACGTCGGTCCGCCGATCATGCCGGTTTGGTCGACCACGGACCTCGAGGAGGCCCTGCTCTGGTTCGAGACGCTCGAAGGCACCCGTGTTGAGGGGATCGTGGCCAAGCCGCTCCGGTCGGCCTACAAGGCTGGCCGTGTGTGGGCCAAGGTGAGGCACGCGGACACCGTCGACGCCACCGTGGTCGGCTTCACTGGCACGGCCCGGCACCCGAAGGCCCTCGCCGTGCGGCTGCCCGACGACCGGGTGGCGCTGTCGCAGCGGCTGACCACGGCACTCGCCTCGGTCGTCAGCCCGCGTCTGGTCCCCCAGGCCGGGCGGGCGTTCACGAAGGCCGGCGACTCCTACACCCCCGCCGCCGGGGACGTGATGGTGGAGGTCGTGGCGGGCACGACCCGGCACGCGGTCGTCACCGTGGTCCGGCTGCGCTGACCGATGGCACGGTGCCATCCAGCGCGGCCGGGCAAGCAACTTTTGCCGGTACGACGCTATTCGGCGGGGCGTGCCTCGTGCGCGAGCTTGGGGGTGGCGGACTCAGCTTGCACGGCAGACCGGTCGGGGATGGTCGGCGCGGCCCGGCGGAAGTCCAGGTCGTCGAATTCCCCTATTGCGTCGGCGAGCTGGTCGCCGACGATGTCGCGCAGCACCTTGATGGCCGTCACCAAGAGATACCTGTGTTCAGGGGTGAACAGATGGTCGAAGGCGGCCTCGGTGTAGGCGTGGTCGCCGCAGCGTGCGTCGAAGCAAGCCAGTTCGGCGGTCTGGACGAGGTCCCGCGCAATCGCGGGGTTGGCTCGCAGCTTGGTGACCAGGTCGATGTAGCGGTCAAGCCACTCGGGTGGTTCGGCAACAATGGATTTGAGGCTGGCGACGGCAATGTCCTGCCGGGTGGCGCCGCCCCTGGTGTAGCTGTCGTGGATGCGCCGGACTTGGTGTTGGACGAGTTCGTCTGCCTGGCTGAGAATTGCCAGGATCTGGCTGTTGTCGGGATCTCCGAGGGTGACCGCGCGGGCGGCCCGTTCCTTCAGGTCGCTGGCGGGGACGACATCCAGGCGGGAGGCGTCGCGGATTGCGGCCAGCAGCAGCGCGATCAGGGCGTGGCCGGCCAGGACCTGTGAGGTCGGATTCGGGACAACGCCCTGGCGTGTAGCGGAGTTCAGCGCGACCAGCGCGTTAAGGCATTCGGGCGAGTCGGCCAGCAGGCTATCGGCACGCAGAAACGCCGCCAGTCCACCGGGGATATGTCTGAGTCCCTTGAGCTGGGTGTCAGTGCGACGTTCCGCCTGTTCACAGCCCATGCCCTGGATATGGGCGAATCGTTCGGGTACCCAGGCGTGGCCCTCCTCCCTGGAGGCGAGGGTCTGCATGTCCATAATCTGCAGATCCAGCGCCTGGGCGATGGCCCGGCCCCGGCGGGTAATGGTTTGGCGAACGAGGACGGCTCGTTGGGTGCCAGTCAGGCGCTGCAGCCCGGAGAGCCACAACAGCCGATCCGGCTCGCCAGCCTGTCCCTTGGTGGTCTTGCATTCCAAAACCGACAGGCTCGTCCGCAGCCGACCATCGATGTCGACCGCGAGCACGTCAAGGTCGGTCAGGATTTCGCGCCCCCGGTCGGCGGCTACCCGCAACGGGACCCGCAGGCGAGCTAGGGCGCCCTCAGCGAACTCGAGGCGTCCCACCCGCCGCTCCAGGTCCGCGCCTGGGTCCTCGGGACGAGTGCGGTTCGTCTGGGCGGCCGCCACTAGAAGTTCCTCCGGGCCGTCGTGTCGCGCAGTGCTGACATGAACCGCCGCGAGTCGGCGTCGTCCAATACGACTGCGGTGGCCACCTGGGCGCGCTCACGTTCCAGGTGGTTGTACGAGCGTTGCTCGCCGATCCCGGCAAAAGTCGTGTTCTCTCCGCCAGCGGTGTTCCCGCGCGCGTCGAGGATCGCGAGCGCTTGCTCCGCGACCTCGGCCTGCAGCAGGCGCATCCGGGCATTGCGGCCGTCGCCTACGACTTCGATCGTTCCAGCGGTTTCGAGCATCGCGTAGTCCTCCGCGATGCGCTCGTGGCGGCCGGCTTCTCCGTCGCGGATGAGGGTGTATAGGAACGCACCTGGGCTAGGCGGTGTCTTCAAATGATCTTGAGTGGTGGATCATGGTGGGGTGATACGTCGCCATGAACTGTCGGATGCCGAGTGGGAGTTCGTCCGGCC
>NZ_JBIVKQ010000050.1:0-13171 GCF_044750845.1 Streptomyces sp. NPDC088766
GACAGCGGCGACTGGTTCAACGCCATCCACTGGAACTGCACCGACGGCAACGGCTTCGCCCGCGGACTGCCCCCCGCCCCCGACAACGCCCCCAAGTGGCCCCGCGCCACACCCCTGCTGACCGAGATCGGCGTGGGCTGCGCCCAGATCACCGGCGCCTCGGCCGCCTACCAGGACCTGCTGAGGATCCGCACCACGGAGCAGGCGTTCTCCCTCGACACGGCCGCACAGGTGCAGTCGGCCCTTTCCTTCCCGCTGTCCGGCAAGGACGAGACACCCGGCGTCATCACCATGCAACTCGACGACCTGGTCGTCGTCTTCAACGCCACGCCCGAGCGGCAGTCGCAGCGGGTGCCGGAGCTGGGCGGCAGCGCCTACCGCCTGCACCCGGTGCAGGCCGCCGGAGCGGACCGGGTGGTCCGGACGGCCACCTACACGAAGAGCACCGGCACCTTCGAGGTGCCGGGCCGTTCCGTGGCGGTCTTCGAGCGCTGACCGAACCGTCCCACGAGGTGCCCGTGCCGGTCGACCGGCACGGGCACCTTCATGTCCGGAGGCGGCGTCCCGGCCCGGGTGGGGGAGCGAAGCCCGGGTGGGGGAGCGTGGGGCGATCGCTTTCGGTCTCTTCCCGGCGGCTCCTCCTGATACCGCCATGCGTTCGTTCGTCGACGGCAATGGACCTGTCGACAGCAGGAGGACCAGCCACTTCATTCGTCGGTAACGTCACCCGACCCTGCGGTTCACCAGCCACATCGCGACGCCGCATGTGTGACCCGCCGTGTGCCCACGCCGCTGAACTGGCCCTTCACGGGGAGCCGGGCCGACCTCGGTCGTTGAAAGTCAGACCGCAATTCTCTGAAACTTGCCGCAAATCTTTTCATGCCTTCACGAGTCCTGCGTACGCTGAGCGCGTCCGTTCGGCAAGTGAAGGGAAACAGTGCGATGAAGCGGTTCGTGCGTTCAACTTTCATGGCCTTCGTGGTGGCTCTGGCCGTGCTGCCGTCCGGCACGGCGGCCCATGCCGCGCCCTCGGAGGACGCGGGGACCCTGTCCGCCGCGCCTGACTGCGTGACGTTCGGCGCCGACTGGCGGTACACGTTCGTCAGCAACGACTGCTCCGACACCCACACCGTGAAGGTCGTGTACCGCGACGGGACCGATGTCCCCTGCCGCCTGGCACCCCCACGAGCCCTGATCACCTTCCCGGGGTACGGAACCCAGGGCAACGAGGTTCTCGGCGTCGTCCTGTGCGACGCCGCCGACGGTGCCTGACGTCATCGGTGCGCGACGGACGCGAAGGGCGAGCGCTCCCGGCCGGGAGCGCTCGCCCTGTGGGTGGTACCGACGGTGCGTCCGGTCCGGCGGGCGTTCAGGACCTGCCGGACCGGACGCCGCCTCACTTGAGCCGGTAGGCGTGGATGACGGTCTGCGTGATGCTGTTGCCGGCCGAGTCACCGGCGGTGGTGCGCAGGGACACGAAGCCGGGACCGGCCGGGTGCCGCACGTGCGCGGTCCAGCCCTTGCCGGCGGGGGCCACCCGCGCGGACTGCCAGGTCCTGCCGTCGTCGTAGGAGATCTCGACCGCGGGCTTCTTCACCTTTCCGCCACCGGTGGAACCGGGCTGGTGGGCCACGGTGAACGGCACCGTGAACGCCTTGCCGCCGGGCGCGGCGTTGTCGGCGTCGAGGCGGGGGCTGAAGCCCAGCCTCAGCAGCGCCGGCCTGGTGTACCGGTCGGCGCGGGCCGAGGGGAAGGTCCACGCCACGTCGACCTGGGTCGACAGCTCACCGGAGGCGCGGGTACCGGACGCCTCCAGGCGGTAGGTCGCGGGGTCGGCGCCCATGGTGAACGACCCGAAGCCGGCGTACTTCTTCTCCTCGGAGAGTTCCCCGTCGCGGTAGAGCGCGGTCCGCGCAGTGGAGACCCGCGCGTCGCCGGGGTGCCCCGCCGCGTCACCGAACAGCGGTGTGCTGACGCTCAGTTGGTCTCCCAGTCGGCTCACCCCGGTGAACGCGTGGCTCTGCTGGAGGGACGGGCCGAACGGAGCGGTGTTCCACGGGTCGTCGTACGAGCGGCCAGCCCGGTAGCTGCGCTGGGGGGACTCCAGTACCGTTCCGTCGTTCAGCCACAGCGCGGAACTCCATTCGGGGCCCTCGGTGACGTACTCCACCCGCTCGCCGGGCACCGGGACCTGGAGGGCGTACCCCGAGACGATTCCGACGATCGGGTCGATGTACCGGAAGCCTCCCAGATCACCGCCGGCGGGGTTGCGGAAGTCCTGCCGCGTGGCGGCGAAGTCCCGCTGGATGTAGCTGCGCCGGAAACCGACGGGCAACCGGCCCTTGATCAACTCGCCGGAGGCGTACAGGTAGGGGCTGTTGCCGTAGGTGCCGTCGGTGCCGGGCTCCGCCCACTGGCCGCTGACCAGAGCGGAGAACTTGTCATCCGACACGGGGGAGCCGATCTGGCCGATGGAGATCCCGTCGAACGAGGTGCCCATGACGCCGAAGGTGGCGAGGGTCCCCTTGTCCGTGGCGAAGCTGTACCCGACGTTGGACTGGAACAGCGTGGCGCCCTTCCGGGGGAGGGTCGCGGTCACCTCGACCGGCTTGGCCTCGCGTGCGTCGACCGTGATCGACGTGTCCTTGTCGAGCACCAGTTCGGGCTGGGCGAGGACCGCGACACCGCCGTCGGTGAAGATGCGGCTGGAGAGACCGTAGCGGCCCTTGGGCAGCCGGACCGTGGCCGTGCCGTCCGGTTCCCAGACCGTCCTGTCGATGTCGGTGGCGAGGTTCACCAGCACGGTGTTGTGCTGGCCGGTCGGCTCACCGTTCGCGTCCAGATCGGTGACCTTGACGTCGTAGCTCTCCACCTCCCGGTGCACGCTGAACGGGGTGACCAGCTGGGTGTCCTGTCCGGTCGCCACGAGCCGTCCGGACCAGACACCGTCCGCGGCCTCGACACGGGTGTCGGCGGTGAGGGTGACCTCCGCCCGCCCGCCGGCCGGTACGGTGACCTGCCGCGCGCTCGCGGTGAACAGACCCGCCGGTGCGGTGGCGCCGTCCGGTCCGGTCACCTGCACGGCGAGGTCGAGGGTGACGTCGCCGTCGCCGTCGTTGGTGTAGGTCACCGTTCTGTCGACCGGTTTGTCGTCGGTGTGCGGCCACAGGGCCCGGCCGAAGGAGAGGCTCGACGCGTCGGTCGTCACGGTCTGGACGAGTGCGCGGGTCAGGTCCACCCGGCCGGCGCCCTGCTCGAACACCGACAGGCCGGAGGCGACCTTGGCGGAGGCGGTCAGCGCGGGCTTGAGCCTTCCCGCCCCCCAGTCCGGGTGCTGCTGCGCCAGGAGTGCCGCGGCGCCGGCCACGTGCGGGGTCGCCATCGACGTACCGCTGGCGCTGGTGTAGTGGTCGTCGACCGGGGTGCCCATCGTGGTGCCCTCGGCCCGCGCGGCGACGATGTCGACGCCGGGAGCGGTGAGGTCCGGCTTGACGGCGTCGTCGCCCAGCCGCGGTCCCCGGCTGGAGAAGGAGGCGAGCTTGTCGGACTTGTCGACCGCGCCGACGGTCAGCGCGGCGTCCGCGGTACCGGGCGAGTTGAGGGAGTACCTGCCGCTCCCGCTGTTGCCGGCGGCTATGACGAAGAGCGTGCCGGTCTGTTCGGTGAGGGTGTTGACGGCCTCCTCGAGCGGATCGAGGGCCGGGGCGTCACCGCCGCCGATGCTGATGTTGACGACGGTGGCCTTCTTCTCCACCGCGGCCCATTGCATGCCCGCGAGCAGCGCCGAATCCTCGCACCCCCGGTCCGGGCACACCTTGCCCGAGACCAGGGTGGCGTCGGGGGCGACCCCCTTGTACTTGCCGCCGGAGGCCGCGCCGCTGCCGGCGATGATGGAGGCCACGTGGGTGCCGTGCCCCACGATGTCCCGCGTCTCCGAGGACGTGGTGAAGTTCCTGGAGTCGGCCACCTTGCCCACCAGGTCGGGGTGGTTGGCGTCCACGCCGCCGTCCAGCACCGCGACCGTGACGCCCTTGCCGGTGTACCCGGCCTGCCAGGCGGCGGGTGCACCGATCTGCGACACGCTCTGGTCGAGGGCCAGTTCGCGTTTGCCGTCCAGCCAGATCCGGTCGACCCCGCTGCCGGAGTCCAGCCGGGCGGCGGAGCCGTCCGTGGGAGTCAGTGCCCGCCACACTTCCGTGGCCCGCCGCTTCGACACGGTGACGGCGGCTCCGCCGATCGCGGGCAGCTCGCGGGTGACCTCGGCGCCCACCTCCTCGAGCGTGGTCCGTGCGGTCGTACGGGTGGCGGCGGCGCGGTAACGGACCATCACCGGCAGGTCCGACCGGGCGGTGTCCTGGTAGCCGTACCGCAGCAGTGCGCTGATGTTGAACAGCCGGTCGTCCACCTTGCCGGAACGGATCAACGACTCGGCGTCCTCCGGGACGACGTGCAGATCCCCGTTGACGCGCTGGGTGAAGAAGCGCAGGTCCTCGCGGCCGGGGGCGGGCTGTATCGTCGCCCGCTGGTTCTGCCCCGTGGAGACGGTCACCCGGTCTCCGGTGAGCAGGGTCACGGTGACGTTCCGGGCCGTGCTCTGTCGGGTGCCGGTACCGAAGGCCGAAGGAGGGGACGTGTCGGGGCCGGCCCATCCTGGCTGGCCGAGACCCAGCACCAGGCCGGCCGCCATCAGGCCGGCGAGACTTCTACGCGACAAGCGCAACTCAACCTCCAGTGGAATTGCAGAGTGCAGGGGGGAGGGGCGCCGCATTGCTCTTCTCCGTGCATCTGAGCTTCGAGCGCATGCGGCGAAACCATTGGCCGAGGGGGACCGCGGCAATGGCCGTGACGGACAGTCGGGAACTCCTCGGAAGACATGACACGGCTGTCCCGTGCCGTGCATTGCCCGAGGGGATTTCGATGATGAAGTCGGTTGTGTTGCCGGGAAGTTATCCGGATTCGAAGCGTCGATGCAACCGTTGCGCAAGTTCTTTCTGAAATCGCTGAAACGTCAACGGTGCGGCCGCCTCACCCGTGCGGGACCGGACTCGGCGTCAATTCGACTGGTCGCGCTGGCGCATGTGCGACATGGCGCAGATGCGCTGTCCGAAGAGTCTTCTCATCGTGCCGGAACGATGAAACGGTGTCGTTGCCGGAGCAGTTGAGCGAAGAGTCGGGAGAAGCGAATTCCAGCGGAACGTGTCCTCCGATGCGACGACCATTGGTCATTCATGGGTCAATCGCCATTCGACTCCGTGTCGATTACGGAATGTGCGGGGGGATTTATCTGCTCTCGGCCGGCGTGCACCGGGCGCTCCGAGAACCACTGGATCCGACTCGCGTGCTGAACGGACAGCTTGACGCGGCGTACCGCGTACCGGTGGTGATCCCGCTCTGCCCGGCAGCGGCAAGACACTTCGGCGGAACCCGTGGATACGTGCCCGATGACATGCCAAGATGATGATCATGTTTCGGCCGGTTGGATTGAGCAAGTCCGAGGAGTCCGCCTACCTGTTGCTGCTTCGGCAGGGCGCCGCGGATCCGGACGAGCTGGTGACGTCCTTGCAACTCGATCCCGGCCATGTCCGGCGCATCGTCAAGGCGCTTCTGCGCAAGGGCTTCGTCCACCACACCCCTCCTCCGGAGGAACGCATCGTGCCCGTGGCGCCTGACATGGTTGTCGACCACCTGATCCGGCGGCGGCACGACGAACTGGAGGCTGTGCGGGCGGCGGCGCGGCTCCTGGCCGAGGAGGCTCGGAGCCGGAGCGGAACCCGGCAGGCCGGAGAGCTCATCGAGATCGTCTCCGGCGGCGCTGCGGTCGGTCAGGCCTTCGACCGGTTGCAGCGCACGGCGCAGCGCGAATTACGCGTGCTGGTCGCACCGCCCTACGCCGCGCCCAAGGCGGAGAACGAGGAGCAGTTGGCCCGGCTGCTGGCGGACGGCGTGGTGTGCCGTGCCGTGTACGGCACCCTGGCACTCGCCGACCCGGCGATCGCGGAGGGTGTCGCCGCCTGCGTTCGGGCGGGAGAGCAGGCACGCCTGGCCCACCGCATACCGATCAAACTCGCAGTCGCCGACGACTCCCTGGCGCTGTTGCCGCTGTCCTGGTCGGATGCCGCGCACCACACGGCGCTGCTGGTGCACCCCTGTGGTCTGCTCGACGCGCTGAGCGCGCTCTTCGAGGCTGTCTGGGACCATGCGGTCCCGCTGTCGCTCACTCCTGACGACCGGATACGTCCCGTATCCACCATCTCGGACGAGGACCGCTACCTGTTGTCGCTCCTTGTCGCCGGCCTGACGGACGAAGCGGCTGCGGCGCGCCTGGGCGTCAGCCGCCGAACCGTGGTGAGGCGAGTGACGCACATGATGGATCTCGCCGACGCCCGCTCGCGTCTGCAACTCGGATGGCAGGCATACGAACGCGGGTGGCTCTGAGCCGGTCCGGATCCTGGGACGGGGACCCGGCCACGGTCCCGATCGCTCCGATGTCCCCGAGAGCAGGGCCGTCCGAGGCGGGGATCACGCACACGCTGGTGGAGCCGCTGATCTCCGCGGCGGTGTAACGACGATCACTGCCGCCGGACGCCGACGGCGCATCGCCGACGCGGGCTGGCGGCCGTACACCTCCAACGGCAGCGCTGCCTCCGGCACGGTCGGCGAGCCCGTCGAACTGACCGCCGTCCCCTGCTACGCGTGGGCCAACCGCCAGGACGGCGCCATGCGCGTCTGGCTCCCCACGTGCTGACCCCCTCCCCCCGGCACCGCAGTATTCCGTCAGGATCACGAGGTCCTCGTGTGGAACACCTCGCTGTGTCTCCGGCACCACCGCCGTCGCCGTGGCTGCGCCCGGCTCCGCCGCCCGCGGAGGGCGTTCCGCTTCAGCCGCGTCCGAGGGCGGCGTGCGCTACGCCTGCGCCCCCCGCAGTTCAACGCGCCCTCGGAGCGGGGCAGGCCCGTCAAACAGTGTGGCGCCGAGGCAGGGGCTCAGGTCGGGCGTACCGCGCAGGGGCACCACCAGGCGGCAGGGCGTGGGCCGGGAACCGGCAGAAGGGCGGTCCCAGGTCTCTCGGGGGAGAGGTGACACTGCCCGGAGAAGCCCGTTGCCGCGTCTTGGACCGCCTCCGGGCCTCGGGGGTCCTCGCCGCTGACCACCGCGGTACAGGACCCGGGCCTCCTTCCGTGGGGCCTCCCCGCCCTGCCCGTCGATCACGGCGGACGGCGTCGGCGACCTCTTCGTGCAGCATGGCCGTCGTGGTTCACAGCTTTGACCGCCGGAGTGATTGACACCCCTGTCACGCCCACTTAACATCGCCGCATGTCTGATCAGGGGCGCATAAAAATGCAGACCAAGGGTGAGCCGACCTACGGTGCCGGCATCTGGCACTTCGCCACCTACGTGGACCGGTATGCAACGGACGGGTACGGCGAACCCCGTACGGTGCTCGACGCCATCAAGCTGGCAGGGAAGGTCGAGGACCTCTCCGTCGTCGACCTGAACTGGCCGTTCCCGCCGGGGGGCATCTCCACCGCGGAGGTGAAGGTGGCCCTCGCCGAGGAAGGGCTGCGCGCCATCGCGGTGACCCCCGAGTTCTACACCGGGAAGTTCGCCAAGGGCGGCTTCACCAACCCCGACCCCGCGATCCGGCGCGACGCCGTCGAGCTGGTCGCCGCGAGCGCCGAGGTGGGGCGTGAGCTGGGCGTCGACTACGTCAAGCTGTGGCCCGGCCAGGACGGATACGACTATCCGTTCCAGGCGGACTACACGGACCTGTGGGACAAGTCGGTCGACGCCGTACGGGAACTCGCCCAGCGTTTCCCCGACATGAGGTTCGCGATCGAGTACAAGCCCCGTGAGCCCCGCAACCGGATGGTGTTCTCGTCGGTCGCGCGCACCCTGCTGGCGATCGAGGACATGGGGGTCGACAACGTCGGGGTGCTCCTGGACTTCGGGCACTCCCTGTACGGCGGTGAGACGCCCGCCGAGGCCGCCCGCATGGCGATCAAGCGGGACAAGCTGTTCGCGATCGACGTGAACGACAACTTCCGCGGCTGGGACGACGACATGGTCGTCGGTTCGGTGCACCTGCTGGAGACCTTCGAGTTCTTCTTCGCTCTGCGGGACGCCGGCTGGGAGGGCGTCTGGCAGCTCGACCAGTTCCCCTTCCGGGAGGACCCGGTGGAGGCGGCCCGCACCGGTATCCGCACCATGCGGGCCTTCCATCACGCGCTGTCGTACCTCGACCGCGAGGAACTGGCCGCGGCGCAGGCCCGCCAGGACGCCCTCGCCGCCCAGCGGATCGCCAAGCGGGCCCTGTTCCGGGCCCTGGCCGAGAGCGAAACCGACTGAGCGCGCGGACGGGCCGCCGGCCCTCCACGTGACAGTGCCACGGGGATTCCCGCCCGTCGGGCCGCCGACGGGACCCGTCCCGCCCGGGCCGCGGCAGGCCGTGAGGCCCGCGCGAAGGCCGGCCACGGACCGCGAGAACGGTCCGCACACCGGACCACAGAACATCACCACCGGCCGCGAGCACGCGGTTCACGCAGGAACAAGAGGGTTGTCGTGACAACTGTCCAGGATGCGCATGACGGCTGGGACGCCGGACGCGGCCGATGGCTCACGCTCGGCCGCGGCAGCCTGATCGCGCTCGTGCTGCTGGTCGTGGCCGTCGCGGCCACGACCACGTACCGCTCGGCCGAGTCCTCCGACACCGCGGGGCCGGCGGCGTTCGACCCCGCGGCCTACGGGGCCGCCACCTATCCGAAGGTCGTGCGGGCCGTCGAGAAGCGCGCGGTCGACATCGTCACACTCCAGCGTGCGATCGCCGCGGACAGCGCCGCCGCGGGCGCCGAGTACGGCGTACGAGAGGGCACCGGCCCCTACAGCTACGCCGTCAAGCTCACGGGGACCGCGGGCGCGGTCAGCGGCGGCCTGCTCTCCGTCACCGTGCCGGATCTGGGGAAGACCCGGGTCGGCGTCCAGGTGGGGCCCGCCGTCAACGGCAGTGCGCTCCGCGACGCGGCCGGTTTCATCGAGTTCGGCCAGTTCACCAACCAGGTCGAGTACGCGGACGCGGGCACGGCGCTGAACGACCAGATGAAGCGCAAGGTGCTGGCAGGGCTGGACGTGGCCTCCCTGCGGGGCAGGCCGATCACCGTCGTGGGCGCGATGGCGCCGCTGACAGCCGACGTCCTGACCGTCACCCCGGTGTCCGTCGAGGCGGCGTCATGACGACGGCCGTCGTCGCGGAAGCGACTGCCGAGCCCGTGCTGCGGGCGGTCGAGGTCACCAAGGTCTACGGCGGCACGCATGCGCTGAAGGGGGTGTCCCTCGACATCGCCCCCGGTCGCGTCATGGTCCTGTTCGGGGAGAACGGAGCGGGCAAGTCGACGCTCATGAAGATCCTCAGCGCCGTCGAGTCGCCGACCACCGGGCTGGTCCAGCTAGACGGCTCGGTCGTCCGTTTCGGCAGTGCCCGGGACGCCGCAGACCGGGGCATCTCGATCATCCACCAGGAACTGAGCCTGTGCGCGAACCTCAGCATCGAGGACAACCTCTTCCTCGGGCGCGAACGCACCCGGCGGGCGGTCCTCGTCGACGCCGGGACGCAACGGGACCTCGCCCGGCAGGTGCTGCGGCGCCTGGACGGGACGATCGACCCGGCCACCCCGGTCGGCGAACTCCGTCTGGGACAGCAGCAACTGGTCGAGATAGCCCGGGCACTGCTGCAGAACGCCCGCGTGCTGATCATGGACGAGCCGACCTCGGCGCTCAGCGCACCGGAGGTCGAGGTTCTCTTCAAGGTCATCCGTGATCTGACGGCGCAGGGGGTCGCCGTCGTCTACATCTCGCACCATCTCGAAGAAGCCCTCGAGATCGCCGATGACGTGGCCGTGCTGCGTGACGGATCCATGGTGGCCACCGCCCGCGCGGGGGACGTGGACCTGGCCTGGGTGGTCCGGGCGATGGTGGGCCGCGAGCAGGAGGGGCTGTTCCCCGGCCGGGAGACGAAGGCCGGCGCGGTGGCGCTGGAGGCGGCCGGCCTGTCCGTCGCCGACCCCGCCAATCCGGACCGGCTCGCCGTCGACGACGTGTCCTTCAGCGTGCGCGCGGGGGAGACGGTCGGAATCTACGGTCTGATGGGCAGTGGCCGTACCGAACTGCTGGAGTGTCTGGCCGGACGGATCCCGGCCGTTTCGGGCACGGTGCGTCTGCACGGCAGCCCTTTGACCGGCAGGGTGCGCGAACGTATCCGGGCGGGTCTGGCGCTCGTGCCGGAGGACCGTCAGCGGGACGGCCTCGTGCAGACGATGACCGTGGGGCAGAACCTGTCGCTGGCCGCGCTGTCCCGTTTCGTCCGGCGGCTGATGGTCGATCGCCGTGCGGAGCGCTCCGGTGTCGGTTCCATGATCGGCGACGTGACGGTGAAAACGTCCGGTCCCGACGCTCCCATCGGTTCGTTGAGCGGCGGCAACCAGCAGAAGGTCGTCATCGGCAAGATGCTGATGACCGGCCCGCGGGTGCTGCTGCTCGACGAGCCGTCACGAGGAGTCGACGTCGGCGCGAAGGCGGACGTCTTCGCGCTGATGTCACGGCAGGCCGAACGCGGCCTGGCCGTTCTGTTCACCACGTCCGAGGCAGAAGAGGCGCTGCACATTCCCGACCGCCTCCTCGTCCTGGTGCGCGGCCGGCTGGTGGCCGACCTGCGCGCCGGCGAGGTGACCCGCGACCGGCTGATGAGTCTCGCCGACGGCGCCGAAACCACCGAAGAGGCAAGCGATGACTGACACTCCGACCGACGACCACGCGGCCATCGAGGCGCAGCGTCGCCGAGCCGCCGCCCAGGCCCGGCGGATGAGGACACTCGACTCGGTCTTCGAGTTGCGGGCCTTCATCGCTCTGGGCGTGCTCATCGTCGTCTTCAGCCTGCTGTCGGACTCCTTCCTCACCGCCGACAACATGATCACGATGACGAAGCACGTGGCCATCAACGCCGTCCTGGCGCTGGGCATGCTCCTCGTCATCCTGAAGGGCGGCATCGACCTGTCCGTGGGCTCCACCGTCGGGCTGTCCGGGGTCGTCGCCGGCGAACTGCTCAAAGGCGTCCGCATCGCCGACTTCGTCGCCTATCCGCAGGTGTGGGCGGTGGTGATCCTGTGCATGGCGACGGGGACCCTCGTCGGCCTGGTCAACGGCTTCCTGGTCACCAGGATGAACGTCGCCCCGTTCATCGCCACGCTCGGCATGATGTACGTGGCCCGTGGCGCCGCCCTGCTGATCTCCGACGGCTCGACGTACCCGGACCTCGCGGGCGACCCGAGCACGCACAACACCGGCTTCGGCTGGATCGGCTCCGGCCGCCCCCTCTGGCTGCCGGTCTCGGTGTGGATCATGATCGTTCTCGCCGCGGTGATCGCGGTCGTGCTGCGCTCGACACCGTACGGGCGCTGGCTGTACGCCACCGGCGGCAACGAGCGCGCCGCCGAGCTGACCGGCGTCCCCGTGCAGCGCGTGAAGATGACCGCCTACATGGTCTCGGGCGCGTTCGCCGCTCTGTCCGGGATCATCATCGCCTCGGAGCTCACGTCGGCGGCTCCCCAGGCCGGCGAAAGCTTCGAACTCAACGCCATCGCGGCCGTCGTCATCGGCGGCGCGGCCCTGACCGGAGGCCGCGGCAACGTCCGCGGCACCCTCGTGGGCGCGTTCGTCATCGGCTTCCTCGCCGACGGCCTGGTGATCCTGGGCGTCTCCACCTTCTGGCAGACGTTCATCAAGGGAGCCGTGATCATCGTCGCGGTCATCCTCGATCAGAGTCAGCAGCGCTTCAAGAAGCGCGGCGTCGCCGCCTCCGCGGCGGCCGCCGTCGAGCCGACCGGTGCCGAACCGGTCAAGGTCGGCTCCGGCGCCTGAACCGGATCCCCCCGTTTCGGCCGGCGGAACCGCCGGCCGACCCACCCCACGCTCCGCCCCACCCCCTCACCCCCTCCCGCACCACCCACCCACAGGAGGTCCGCATGTCCCCTCTCAGAGCATCCGCCTTCCGCGCGTCCGCCACCGCCCTGTTCTGCGCGCTGGCGCTGACGCTGTCCGCCTGCGGCTCGTCCGACGACTCGTCGGGTTCGGACGACCCCGAGCAGTCCGGCGGCGGCGCGAAGAGCAACCTGATCGCCATCATCACCCCCTCGGCGGACAACCCGTTCTTCAAGGCCGAGGCCGACGCCGCCCAGCAGAAGGCGGAGAGCCTGGGCTACAAGACGTCGGTGGCCTCGCACGACGACGACCCGAACAAGCAGAGCGAGCTGATCGACGCGGCCGTCTCCCGCAAGGCGGCTGCCATCATCCTCGACAACGCCGGTGCCGACGCCTCCATCGGAGCCGTCCAGAAGGCGACCGACGCCGGTGTGCCGGTGTTCCTCATCGACCGCGAGATCAACAAGACCGGCGTGGCCAAGGCACAGATCGTCTCGAACAACTCCCAGGGCGCCCAGGTCGCCGCCCAGGAGTTCGTGAAGGCGATGAAGGAGAAGGGCAGCTACGTCGAACTCACCGGCAAGGAGTCCGACACCAACGCGGGCGTCCGCTCCAAGGGGTACGCGGACGTCATCTCCCAGTACCCGGGCCTGAAGAAGGTGGCGCAGCAGACCGCGAACTGGGATCAGCAGGAGGCGTTCACCAAGATGGAGACCATCCTCCAGCGCAACCCGGACGTCCAGGGCGTGATCGCCGGCAACGACACCATGGCGCTCGGAGCGGTCGCGGCACTGAAGTCCGCGCGCAAGACCGGTGTCGTCGTGGTGGGCTTCGACGGCAGCCCGGACGCCATCGCGCAGATCAAGGCGGGGAACATGGCCGCCACCGCCCTCCAGCCGGCCGCTCTGGGCGCGCAGACGGCTGTGGCCCAGGCCGACAAGTACATCAAGACCGGCAAGACGGGTCAGCCGGAGAAGCAGACGATCGACTGCGTGCTCGTCACGAAGGACAACGCCGACAGCTTCCGCGATTTCGCCCAGATATCCTGACCCGTCTGCCGGGAGGGGGGGGGGGGGGGGGGCGCCCCCCCCCCCCCCCCCCCCCCCCCCCCCCCCCCGACCCCCCCCCCCCCCCCCCGCCCCCCCCCCAAAACCCCCCCAAAAAACCCCAAAAAAACCCCCCACCCCCCGCCCCCGAAAACAC
>NZ_JBIVKQ010000051.1:0-11051 GCF_044750845.1 Streptomyces sp. NPDC088766
AACTTCACCCGAGCACGGTTTACTTCATGTGCATCCACACCTTCAGCGTTCCCCCAGACAGGACCGACAGGCAGACGTAACGGAGTCCTACTAGGACTTTCAGCCCCGTCAACCGGCACGAGCGTGAAAGAACCGAAAGGTCATTCGCGCAGGTCAGCGGCCATCGGCCGCTCATCGTGGCAGGTCGCAGCGCTCGCTGGTCTCTTCCGGGACAAGTGACCATGATGATCCACCTCTCGGCCCACTGCAACACCGCATTCACCGATCCCGACCACTTGATCCGCGCCTTGCGGCGTCACCTTCGTGAGCTCCAGTACCGCAGCTACGTCATCGACGGATGCCTTGCCGCCCCCGGACTCAAGATGACGACATCACGCCCACTACTTCAGCAGAGGCGATGGTGAGCGTGTACCACCAGCAGACGAAGAACCTCCTGGGACCAACATGCACCGCGCCCAGACACAGCGCCTTGCCCGTGCCGACGGCGGCTGAGGGGCAAAGCCGGACTCGGTCTCTCAGTCCGGTCACCTGCCACGCAACGACTCCGAGTCGATCAATCCCAGATGCCCGAGTTCAACGGAGCATAGTCAGCACCAAACCAGCACGGGAGTCAGCACCGCACCGTCAAATCACCCTGAAATACGCGTCCCGGACGGCACTCGTTTCGACCACCACCGATCCCCTGAGACGCCTTTCCACGAGCCGGCATGGTGGCCGTGTCGCCGTTCCTTGAACCGTGGTTCTGGATCACTTTCCGTGCCAGAGCCCACGGAGGGTCACCACAACCGCGATCATGAACGGCCGTGGATGATGTGTTCCTCCAGGACCTGTGGTTCCACCGGGTCGAAGGCGTTGTGCTCGAAAGTGCAGTGGTCGACGGCGAGTTGGTGATCGTGCGGGCCCGCGCGTCGGCGGAGCGGGCTGCGTGTCCTGCTTGCTCGACGACGTCGGGCCGAGTGCACAGCCGATACGTACGCCGCCTCGCCGACACCGCAGTCGGCGGTCGTCACGTGGTGATCGAGTTACAGGTCCGGCGGTTCCGCTGCCGCGACCGCGCCTGCCGGCAGGCCACGTTCGCCGAGCAGGTCGACGGGCTGACCTTCCGGCACGGGAGACGAAGCGCCGGGCTGCAGACGGTGCTGCAAAAGGTGGCGGTGATGCTGGCGGGCCGGGCCGGCGCCCGCCTGGCGGACACGCTCGCGGTCCGGGCGAGCCGGTCGACGCTCCTGCGGCTGATACGCCGCCTTCCGGAGCCGGAAGTGCACACACCACGGGTGCTCGGAGTGGACGAGTTCGCCCTGCGCAAGGGACACAACTACGGCACGATCCTGGTGGACATCGACACGCGCCGTCCGGTTGACCTGTTGCCCGACCGGGCCACGGCGACGGTGGCTGCCTGGCTCACCGACCATCCCGGCGTCGAGGTGATATGCCGTGACCGGTCGACCGCTTACGCCGAGGCCGGACGGCTCGGCGCCCCGGATGCGATCCATGTCGCGGACCGGTGGCACATCTGGAAAAACCTGGTGGAAGCCGTCGAGAAGACGGTCATCCAGCACCGCGCCCTGCTGCGCGAGCCGGAGGAAACTCCCCCGGTCCGCGCTGAGCCCTTTGAGAATCCGGCTCTTATGCCGCGTTCCCTGGATGAGCCACGACAGTCAGGCCGTCTGTCCGATCGGGTGCGGGAGCAGCACTCGGCCGTCCATGCCCTCCTGGATGAGGGGCTCGGGCTGCGGCCGATCGCCCGCCGGCTGGGCCTGGCCCGCAACACCGTTCGCCGACTCGCGAATGCGGCCACCGCGGACGAGCTCCTCGTCGGACGGTGGACCGGCAGGACCAGCATCCTCGATCCCTACAGGCCCTACCTGCATCAGCGGTGGGCGGAGGGCTGCACCGTCGCCCGCCGCCTGTTCGAGGAAGTTCGCGAGCGCGGCTATCCCGGTGGCGAGAGCGTCGTGAAGAAGTACGTGCAGCGGCTCCGCGAAGCCTTCCCGCACGACGATCCGCCCCGCAAAGCGCCGTCCGTGCGGGACGTGACCAGCTGGATCACCCGTCACCCCGACCGCCTCACCGAGGACCAGACCCAGCAGCTCAAGCAGATTCTCGCCCGCTGCCCCGCCCTCGGCATGACCGCCGAACACGTTCGTCTCTTCGCCGAGTTGATGAACGACCGCCGGGGCCGGGACCTCAGTCAGTGGACAGAGCGCGTGCAGGCTGACGACTTGCCCGCCCTGCATGGCTTTGTCACCGGCCTCGGCCAGGATTTCGATGCTGTCGTCGCCGGGCTCAGCCTGCCCTACAGCTCTGGAGCGGTCGAGGGCCACAACAACAAGATCAAGATGCTGAAGCGGCAGATGTTCGGCCGCGCCAACTTCGACCTGCTCCGCAAGCGGGTCCTCCTCGCAGCGTGAGGCCGTTCATGATCGTGGTTGTGGTGACCCTCCGTGGGCTCTGGCACGGAAAGTGATCCAGAACCCAGGTTCAGAGACCGCCGACAGGCCGCACGCATAGCGAACCCTCGAACTATGTTGCCCCACCACATGTGCGCCTGACCTGCGGATTCCTACGGTGTGGCGATACACAAACGTCCCCGTCACACCCCAGGAAGTGGTGCCGATGTCGTCGCCCGCAGCCGCTCCACCAGCCCCGAACAACCTCAAGCGCATCGTCGCCGCGTCCCTCATCGGCACCACCATCGAGTGGTACGACAACTCATCCGACCAGGGCTGCGACCTGCGGCTTTTCCATTGTTGACCCTTCCAGGTCAGCACCGAACCAGCACAGGAAATTCTCGTACTGGCCGGGGAACGAGGAAGCACCCGCCCTGGCCGACGGCTGCCCTGATGGCGCCCACCAGCGATCGTCACTGAAAGTAGCGCTCTCGCGCAGTAAGGGGCTGCAGTTGCTGTTTCGCAGCAGTGCGGGCTTCTCCAAGCGCCTCGGCTGGGCTGCTGGCCGCAACGATGGGCGCGATCCTCCGGCATGGCCTGTCCTTGGGCAGCCCAGCGCTTGGCGCCGTCGGTGCAGCGGTGAGCCTGTTCGCGAAGATCCTGTGGTACGGAGTGATGCGCTTCGTCGACCGGGATCTGTCCGAGGCTGATACCGCTTGGGTACGGCGGGAGCTGTCCCGTGCGAACGCCGCTCTCGCCGTCGCAGACGTCCGCTGGGCCGCGGCCAGGGACTGCTTGCCCGCAGGACGGACGGCCGGGACCGCGAACCGTGAGGTCATCGCGCCTCTACTGCCCTGCCTCCAGGTCACCTCGGTGAACCGGCCGGTACCGACCTCGGCTGTGAGGCCGCAGACTTCCGGCGCGTCCGCCCACTCACGTGGCAGATACAACTGCCGGTCCAGCGGGCAGGACGCGGTGTCGGTGGCGGCATGGGCGCTGACCGCGACCTGGCAGCTCGCCCGTTCGCCAACCGCCCCGCAGTACTACCGGGCCAACCCGACCGACGCGGTGCCGCGCTCGGGGAACGACACGCCGTCCACCACCCACACCTCGGGCGTGATCACCTCGGCCGGCCGCTCGGCGATCCGCCGCCCCACCGGCAGCGGATCCCACGGCGACTGGCTCACGAACTGCTGCAGGGCCTGCATGTTCCCGTCCGGCAGCCGCTCGGCCATCGGCTGGACCGACTTGCGCCAGCCGTCCGGCACCAGACCCCGCGGACAACACCCGCCCACCGCCGCTGATCCCGCCGCGGCAGCGAGGCGAACACATCGGCAACGAACTCCGCCAACTCACCCCGGAGCCGTTCCACCTCCCCCGACCTCATAACCGAAAGACACCCACCACCAGGAAAGATCACCCAAGGTGGCGGAGCATTACCAGAAAGTCCGATCGACGGGCCGCGCCTCCCCGTTGTTCACGTGGCGGGAAGCACGGCACCGTCGTCGGTCTCAGTCGTTCCGAGTCGGTTCGGTTGTGAGTTTCCTCTGGCGGGCGGCCTCGATGTAACGCGGGGCGAACTTCATCTCGTACGCCTCGGGCACGTCGTACGGAGATTGCCAGTGGTCCGGTACGAAGCTGTCGCCGTCCTCGTGGCAGAGGTGGCATGAGGCGCACCACTCGGTTCGCCATCCGTAGGCGACGGCGTGGACCCCGTCGAACGTCTCGTCCAGCGGACTGTCCACCCGGTACCAGCGGTGGAGATCGGTCGCGCCGCAGCGCGGACAGGGTGCCGAAAGGTCGGGAGCGGCCGGTTCCGCGTCGAACGCTGCCCGCCAGGCGTCCCGCAGTTCGGGCGGAACGAGCCGCCAACCGCCCGGCCCCGGCAGGGCGAGCTCATCCTCGTCGAACAGGTCCATCTCCCCGGCCTCGACAGAGCCGAGCATTCTGCATTCGCCCGTCGCCAGATCGACGCGGACGGGGCCGATGCCGATGGTCATCCGGGACGGGTCCCCGGTCTCCAGATAGCCCCGGTTCTGAAAGCCGAAGTAGACGGCCTCGCCGACCACGGTTACGGCACCCTCGACGGGCACCAGTTCCACCTGGGAGTTGAGCGGATCCTCGGCCACGTGCTGCCGGGCCAGTTCCGCCGCTCGTTCGAGACTGATCATCGGTCGGTCCTGAGGAATCCATAGCTCCGACAGACGCCTGGTCCAGCCTGCTCGGACTGTCCGTCGAGAAGTGTCGTGTGTCCGGATCGGTGTTCGCGGTATGTCTCTCGGTCGGTGACTCGTGGCTGAACGATGTTACGGGCCGGTGGCGTGCGTCGTACCTTTGCCGTGTGCCACCGGCCCGTTCCCCACGATGTCACACCACGGGGCGTGACCGGCCGGTCAGAAGAGGGCGAGCCGGGCGGACTCGGTCGCTCCCAGCATCCGACACCGCCCTGTCGCTCCATCGACGCACACGTAGCCCGTGCCGACAGCCATGTCCCTGAAATCTCCGCTGCGGAGGTAGGCGACCGACTGACAGCCGAAGTAGAAGGTGCTTCCTACCTGGGCGTGCTCTCCTTCGGCGAGTGCAAAGGTCATGTCCGCATGACTGACTTTCTCGTCCAGGAACTTCTGCGCCGACCTGGCCGCCTCTTCCCTGTCCAGCATCGGTCCGTCCTCAGGAGGGAGAATTTCCGCCACGGTGAGAGACCGGCGTGCCCCGACCGGCCGTCCAGGAACACCGCGTCTCCTTACAAGGCGAAAGGAGTTTAGGCCAAAGCAGTGTCCACGACTTCTTCCGCGGCGAGACTGCTGACCTGATCGGCCCCGGTCGGCGTGGCGATCGGGGCCGGTGGGCGCGGCACTGACCCAGGGCCGGCCACGGTGGCGGGCGGTACGCCGGGCGGCCGGGTTCACCAGCCATCGCCGATGTCGTAGTTGGCAGCGATCGGCATCCCGTCGTCCGCGAACACCACCACGAGGTAGCCGCCGGATCCGGTCAGCCCGGCGTAGAGCCGTTCCGCCAGCTCCGAGCTTGCGACGTCCTCGGACCGTGAGATCACGGTGAGCATCGCGGGCACCTGGTCTAGAGGTCCCGGGCCTGGCTCGAGCGGGCCGGAGTAGAGGGAAGCGCTCAGGTCATCGTTGGCGAACCAGTATTTGTATCCGTCGTGGTCGTCGGGTGTGATCGTTGCACCGTCGAACGGTGTTCCCAGGATACGGGAGACGTCTGCCCACAAGCGGCTGCCGAATTCCTCGCTCCGGAAATCGTCCGGCTGCACAGGACCGACATAGAAGTCGAAGTCCTTCTTGTATCCGTCGTACTGTGCGAAATCTGTCATCGAAATCTTTCTTCAGGTTGCCATGGACGGTGGGGGAGCCGCAGCCCTTCGAGGCGGGCAGCGGCTCCCCTTTCGGAGGACGGGTCTAGAAGTCCTCTTCGATCACGAAGTCCCTACCGATTATTACAACCCGTTGCAGGTACCCCTTGTGGGAAAACTGTCGGAGGCCGTCCCTGGCAGTGTCCTCGCTCATTCCGCCGGGCCGCAGGTCCACGTAGGCGACGTCCACCTGCTGGTCTCGGTCCGCCTTCTGTAGGTGCTTTTTAAGTCCGTCACTGCGATGGCTCGTCATCGACTTGAAGTCGGCCCGCTTGTCGTCGACCCAGGCATCACCCGCGTGCGGCGGGAGCTGGTCGTCGTTCCGGGACATCACTTCGTGGCCCATGATCGCCAGTGTCAAGGCCAGCTGGAATTCGTCGGGCTTGTCGAAGCCGAATTCGCTGGCGCCCTTCTTGGTGTTCTTGCGTTTCCAGGACTCGTCGATCCGCTCCATGATCTCCTCGGCTTCGTCGCGGTCCATTCCGCCCGTCAGTGCGTCCCGCAGGTCGTCACCGAGGTTGAACGCGCCGCAGCCGTCCCGCGCGCCGCGGCGGCACATGTCCTCGTTCATCTCCTCGACCATCTCGTCGATGGGGTTGGAGAGGTCCCACTTCCCGTCCAGGATCTGGTTCACCCGTTCCTTGCGGAGCATGGCCGCGATCTCGTGGTTGGTGAACAGGATCTCCTCGATGCTGCGCGAATACCGCGGCGCGCCCGGCGAGGCGCTGCCGGAGCGGCCGTCCTTGTAGACGTACGAGGTGCCGGCGGCACTGCTCTTCTTCGGCTTCCTGCCCTTGGCCTTGCGCTCGGCCTCGGTGTCCGGGATGCCGCCGGTGCAGGAGATCTCACCGGTGTGGCACTCGGGCACGCCGAGTCCGGACGGGTCGGCGACGGTCGTCGGGTTGTTGTTGGCGTAACCGTAGCCATTAAGCGACTGGTGCTGGTCCGGCATCAGCAGCGGGTCGACGCTGAGGAACTGACCCGTGGAGGTGTCGTACTCGCGGGCGTCGACCTGGGTGAGACCGGTGGAACTGTCGGCGCTCTTGCCGAGGAAGCCCTTGTCGTCCGGCCAGGTGCCGACGGTGCTGCCGCGGCTGGTGCCGAAGGGCGTGGTGTACCGCTTACTGAGCTCTTTCAGAGTGGCCACTGATCGGGTGACCGGCCAGCGGCCCGCAACGCACGAGGCTCCTGTGCCGTTGAGAGAGGTGTTCGACGTCTCAACTCAGCAGCGCAGGAGCCTCGTTGGTTCCCCATCCTGCCTCACTCGACCTGCCGCACGCCTTGGTCGAGTGGGTAACCATGCTCGTCGTCACCCGTGAGGGTGACCGCCGCTGCAAGCTCCCACCGCACCAGCGTGCTCTCGTCGCCTTGATCTACCTGCGTCGGCACGACCCGCTCACGCAGATCGCCGCGGGCTTCGGCATATCCGTCGGCACCGCCCACGCCTACGTCACCGCCGTCGTCGGCCACCTCGCCCGCCGGGCTCCCGGCCTGCTGCGAGTCCTGCGGGAGACCGATCCCGAGCACGTCCTGCTCGACGGCACGCTCGCCGAGTGCGACCGGGTCGGCGACAGCCGGGCCGATTTCTCGCAGAAGCACCGCCGCCACGGCGTGAACGTGCAGGTCGTCGCCGATCCCGCGGGCAACTTGCTGTGGATCTCGCCTGCGCTGCCCGGCCGCACCCATGACCTGACCGCGGCCCGCACCCACCGCATCATCCGGATCTGCGAACGCCAAGGAGTGCCCGTCCTCGCCGACCGCGCCTACATCGGCGCCGGCCCCTGGGTGACCACGCCGATCAGACGACTTCCGCACCAGGACCTCAGCCCGACCCAGCGGACGATCAACCGGGCCCTGTCAGCGGCACGGGCACCGGTCGAACGAAGCGTCGCGCGGCTCAAGTCCTGGCGCATCTTCCGCCGGTCACGCTGCAGCCCCAACCGCATGACCGCCATCGCCGCTGCCGTCCTCACCCTGGAGAGACAACGCTGAAAACGCTCACTGCTCGGTGAAGTACGCGGGCGGCCGCACCCGCATGCTGGAGGCGATGTTGCGCAGCACCGCACTGCTGACCGGTGGGGTGCGCGCCTCGACCACGGCGACCGCATCACCGACCCGGGTGAAGTACTGAACGAACTCGTACCTCGACCACTGCCACACCCCGGGCGCGACGGGGGTGCAGGCGGGTGCGGGCACCGGGTAGACGCTGGTGAGCGCCGCGCAGTGCGAGGGTGGTGTGAAGTTCGGCTGGCGGGGGCCCACCACGACCTGGATGACTCGGTGGAGTTCCTCCATGGATTCGGCGTGCTGGCCGGCGTCGTCCGGGGCGATCCGGTAGAAGAAGGTGGGCTGGCTGCTGTGCGCCGTTCCGCTGGTGCCGACGCCCTCCAGGTGGTAGCCGTCGGGCACGTTGGGCCCCAGCAACGGCACGCCCGCATGGGTGAGTTCGGTGCTCTGCTTGTGGTGGGCCAGCTGCGTGGAGGCGAAGGAGTCAAGCGGCATCAGCAGGGCCAGGGCGAGGGCGGCGGCGGCTCGCGGCCACAGGGGCCGGCGGGGCTGAGTGCACCAAGCCGCGAGAGCGTACGCTCCCGCGCACAGGGCCGCCTGGAGGAGGAGGGTGCCATTCGGCAGCCACCGCAGTGAATCCAGGCACCACAGCAGATACCAGCCAATGCCGGTGCCCAGCAGTGCGGTCAGCCAGGCCGGCCGGACCGCAAAAAGGCGCAAGACCAGCCAGGTGAGACCGAAGACCAGGACCGGCAGCAGGTAGGACCACCACAGGGCGTAGCCGAGACAGCCGAAGCCGGGCGCGCTGCGGCAGGCGCTGGAATTGACCACCAGCCGCATCGACAGCCCAGCAGCGGCCACCGCGACGACACCGGCCGCGGCGGCACATACCGCCCGCCTCGCCTGCCCAGCAGGCAGTTCGGTCACCGCAGCACCCATCGCATCCTCCCCCGGCCGTCGATTCGGGCCTGATCGTAAGTTGGCTGGGACGCCAGCACCTGAGTAGGCGTACTCAGGCGTATGTGTCTCAGCGACGGCAGCCTGGAGGGCATGGGCTCTCCTTCGGTGTGGGTCGACGGCGTCGTGGCGCTTGTTCTCGGCGCGGCGACGGCCTCGCTCGTCTTCTGGCTGGGCTGGCGCGTGCTGTTCGCCGGTGACGACTTCGGCTCTCCAGGGCCGCGTACGGCCCGTGCCGCCCGCCGCGCCGCCTGGAACAGCGGCTGCGTGATGGCGGTGGCCGGGAGCGGGTTGCTGGGGCTGCGGCTGTGGATCGCCGCAGCTGTACATCTGCTCCTGGCCGGGTCGGCGACCGTCCTGTTCACCGGCATCGCCGTCGAACACCGCTGACACAGAACGCCGGTGGCTCGGGGGTGGATGGTCCGACACCGCCCCCGGCCGGTCGACAGGCTGACACGCACAACCGCCTTGCTACAGGTCCGTGTGGCCAGTGCTCAGCGGTAGTCCGCGGGACGGTCTTGCATCCACACGGTGAGCCGGTCGCGGACTCCGATCAGCTGCGTGCGGTGGGCTTCCGGGTTGGCGGTCGAGCTGTCTTCGGCAAGGGCGGTGCGCAGCGAGGCGATCCAGCGCAGAGGCTCGGGGAAGTGTCCTGATCCCTTCGCCAGAGCCGCCCTCACCCTGGAGAGGCAACGCTGAAAACGCTCAGTGATCGTTCGCTTTCACCCGCCTGGCTGGCCTCGTGGACAGACAGAGTCTCCGGGGCCCTCGCGGCAATGACAGGCGAGTTCGAGCGTCGGCACGGCTTTCCCCCCGGCACCAACGAGGTCCGACCGGCCAGCCGCGACGATCAAACCGCAGCTCGTGCGCTTGCCCAAGCGGGCCTCACCCCGGCTGACCTGGCCACTTTCTACGACAGCATCGGCGACGTCACCTGGGCGGACGTCGGCAACGGCTACTTCCTCGACCCGGCAAGCGACGTCCTTCTGCGACTCCAGGAGAACGGCGCTGTCGATGCCGGCGCGGACCAGAAGGTGGCCATCGGCTCGAACGGCGGCGGCCTGTCCTACTTCGCGGGCCCTGACGGGTCGGTTCATCGAACGCGGACGGCATCACTGGACGAACCGGAACTCGACAAGGTAGCCGACGACCTGCGGCAGTTTCTGGAACTGCTGGAGCAATCCCTGACGCAGTTCGTCGCCGACGGCGAGCCGGGATCTCTCTAGGTCAGCCTGCGGGTGTCCCGTCGCATCGGAGCTGTCTCTGGATCTCGGCCTGAGCTGCTGGTTCGCCAAGTGGATCGAGAACACACCTCGCCGGATTCTCAACAGACGTGCTTCGGCGGAATCCCTAATGTTCGTCTGTCGCTCTCGGTTGGGCCATGCACCATGGTGGGGTGATGAGCACCGAAGCAGAGCCGGTCGAACACGATGACCGGTGGATCTTGAATCTCCGAGGGCGGGGCGTTGCTGGCGTTACTGTCGACTACCGCCTCACCCTGGCCCTCGACGAAGGTTGGGAAGTCGTACTCGAAACGCCTGCTCGGCTCTCATCCGGATCAGCCCACACCAATCCCGGCGTGCTACTGGTGCCGGAGACTCAGGACGTGGCCGCAGCCCTGCCGCTCTTCGGGACGAAGGTCGTCTCTGCGGTCGCCTTCAAATCCGGCACGCTTCGGATGGTGTTCGAGGATGGCACGCATCTGACGTGTCCAACCGATGCGGCGTTCGAGGCGTGGCAGATCACAGGGCCTGGAGGATGGCGGTTCGTGTCCCTGCCGGGAGGCGACCTTGGCGTCTGGTCCGCCTCCGCGGCGAATGAGAATCCGCAAGGTCGGTCTGTAGAGCATTGAGAATCTGTCAGCTGGAGTGCGACGGGACAGCGGGGCGCATTCTGTTAGCCGCTGTAAGAGGAAGTTCCCTCACGCTTCCAGCGCAATACCCCTGCGTCTGTGGTCGGCCGGTACGAGACCTGGTTACCCAGAGCACGGATCCCTGCCTCGCTCTCCAGTGCTTCGGCTGTGGATTCGAGGAAGTCGGCAAGGGAGGAGAAGGCGAGCTTCGGAGGAGCTTCCTCCGCGAAGTACATAACCGGAGCCTGTGTCGAGCTCGCGCCGGTGTCGAGATAATACCCATAGGAGGCGTCGGACTGCCGGGCGAACGGAATCCACTCGGGCTGCCACGTCCCACTCGCGAGAAGATCTCGATACAAGTCCACGACCTGGCGTAGGCAGGGGCCGTTGCGTGATCGCGTTTCGTCCGGAGTGCCGTGCTGGCCCGTCCTTGGAGGGGACGTCCCGGTTCGGACGGGAGCGGACGCAGTGC
>NZ_JBIVKQ010000052.1:0-10900 GCF_044750845.1 Streptomyces sp. NPDC088766
GGGGGGGTGCCTCGCTCGGCCTCGGGGCGGGGGGCGGGGGGGGGGGGTTGCCCGGGGGGGGGGGGGGGGGGCGCCCCCCGGGGGGGGGGGCCCGGGGGGGGGGCCCCCCCGCGCCCGGGGGCCGGGGTTCGCGCGAGGTCAGGCGGTGACGGTGGTCTGCTCGGTGGACGGCTCCCGGCCCGACGCCGTGCGCCGGGCGAACAGCCGGTCCGCGCCGAGTGCGCCGGAGCCGGTGAACACCAGGAGCAGGAAGGCCCAGCAGAACATGGCGGAGGCCTCGCCGCCGTTCTCTATCGGCCACAGGGCCGCCGACTGGTGGACGTCGAAGTACGCGTACGCCATCGAGCCCGAGGCGAGGAAGGCGGCGGCCCGGGTGCCGAGGCCGAGCAGCACCAGGCTGCCGCAGACCAGCTGGATCACGGCCGCGTACCAGCCGGGCCAGGTGCCGGCGTCGATGGTGCCGCCGTCGCTGCCGGCCGCTCCGCCGAGGACGCCGAAGAGCGAGGCGGCGCCGTGGCAGGCGAAGAGCAGTCCGACGACGATGCGGAACAGGCCGATCGCGTACGGCTGCGCGCTGTCGAGACGAGCGGACATGTGGGGGGTACTCCTTCGGTGTCGGACGTGCGGCCTGCCGTGGGGTGGGCGGGCCGCGTGGGGACGGCGGTACCGAACGAGTGACCTACGCTAGGCGGACCCCAGCAATGCTTGCAAGTTCAACATTTGGCCATGGCTTGGATCCTGCCGGTCGTGCCGTTTCCGGCACCGCCGCACCGTCGCACCGCCGCACCGCCGCACCGTCGCACCGCCGCACCGCCGCACCGCCGCACGGTGCCGGCCGGGCAATCCGTGCGCACTCGACCGCCGGTGGTTCACCACCCCTGCCGGGAGGTCAGTTCGGACTCCGTCACGAGGGCGAGCCCGTCGCCCTCGCGGGCCTGTTCCAGCCGCAGCCGGGCCGAGCGTCCCCGCAGCGTCAGCGTCATCAGCTGGTTGCCGAACCAGGGGCCACCGGTCCTGCGCCAGTCCACGGGCGGCCGCGGCGAGCGCCCGTGCCGCCGGAGGCGGCGCCCGAGCGCGCGGGCGAGGGCGCTCCACCCGAAGCGGAAACCCACGCGTATCGACAGCGGGATGGAGTTGTGGACCGGGGAGCAGGTCAGTTGCAGCACCCGCGCGTCGGGCGCGTCGCCGGGCCAGCGCGGCTCGGCCACGTACGCGTGGTGCACGTCCCCGGACAGCACGAGCACGCTCGCCGGCGCCTGCGGTCCCGTGCCCACCTCGGCCAGCAGCCCGGTCAGGGCGGCGAAGGACTCCGGGAACGCCGCCCAGTGCTCCAGGTCCGCCGCCCGCCGCACCTTCTCCCCGAACCGCGCCCAGCGCGGCCCGCGTTCACCCCGGCACAGGGCCGCGTTCCACGCCTCCGCGTCGTGCACCAGGTGCGGCAGCAGCCAGGGCAGCGAGGTGCCGAGCAGGAGATGGTCGTACGACCCCGGCGCGTCCAGGGCCTGTTCGCGCACCCAGGCGGCCTCGCCCGCGTCGAGCATCGAGCGCTCGTCCTCCTTCAGGACCCGGGCGGCCCGTGAGTCCACCATCAGCAGCCGCACCCGCCCGAAGTCGCGCCGGTAGCTCCAGCGCACCGAGGCGGGTTCACCGTCGGCCCGGCAGGCGAAGTCGCGCACGAGGCCGGTGGCGTCGGGGGCGTCCCGTACGGCCGCGTAGAGCGGGTCGGCGGCCAGGGCGGCGGGGGAGAGGTTCCCGAGGTGCTGGTACACCCAGTACGACATCAGGCCGCTCAGGATCCGCTCGCGCCACCAGTCGGTGGCCCGCATGTCGGCCACCCACGCGGCGGAGGTGTTCCAGTCGTCGATGACGTCGTGGTCGTCGAAGATCATGCAGCTGGGCACGGTGGACAGCAGCCAGCGGACCTCGGGGTCGCGCCAGGACTCGTCGTACAGCCAGGTGTACTCCTCGTAGTCGGCGACCTCGCCGCCCGGTGGTTCGTCCGCGTCGCGGCGGGCCGCGATGCGCTTCCTGGTGGCGTCCGAGGTCTCGTCGGCGTACACCTGGTCGCCGAGCAGCAGCAGGACGTCGGGCCGCTCGCCCTCCGGGTCGGCGGCGATCCGCTCGGCCAGGCTGTCCAGGGCGTCGGGTCCCACCGGGTCGTGCTCGTCGGCCGGGGGCGCCGCCCATCGGCAGGACCCGAAGGCCACCGTCACGTCCGCGCCGTCGGCCGGGGTGCGGATGGCCGAGGGCGGGAAGCGCGAGTCGGGGGGCGGCCACACGCGTGTGTCGTCGAGGAACACCTCGTACGGCGTGGCGGTGCCCGGCGTGAGGCCGGTGACCGGGATCAGGGCGTAGTGGTGGCCCGCCACCTGGAAGGTGCGGGCCGCGCCGCCGGAACCGTCCGCGCACCGCACCTCGGCGGAGCACGGGCGGCTCGCCTCGATCCAGACCGTCGCGGACGTGCCGTCGGCGTATCTCAGCAGGGGTCCCAGCCGCAGTCCGGCCACGTGATCGCCTCCTCCGTCGTCCCGTACGGTACGGAACGACGGAGGCGGACGGGGAGATCTCCGCACGGATTTCCGGATCAGCAGCTCGCGAGGTAGCCGGTGAGGGCGCTCTTCTCGGCGGAGTCCACGGAGAGGCCGTAGTAGTACTTCACCTGGACCCAGGCGCGGACGTACGTGCAGCGGTAGGCCGTGCGCGAGGGCATCCAGGTGGCGGGGTCCTGGTCGCCCTTGGCCTGGTTGACGTTGTCGGTGACCGCGATGAGCTGCGGGCGGGTGAGGTCGTTGGCGAAGGCCTGGCGGCGGGCGGTGGTCCAGCCGTCGGCGCCGGAGTCCCAGGCCTCGGCGAGCGGCACCAGGTGGTCGATGTCGAGGTCGGAGGCGGCGGTCCAGGTGGCGCCGTCGTACACGGAGTACCAGCTGCCGCTGGTGGCGGCGCAGGCGGAGTCCTGGACGACGTCGGTGCCGTCGCGCTTGAGGACGACCTCGCGGGTGTTGCAGGTGCCGGACTGGGTGATCCAGTGCGGGAACAGGTCGCGGTCGTAGCCGGTGCGGTCCTCGGCTGCCACGGTGAGCGAGGCGAGGTAGGTGCGGGCGGTGGCGGCGCTGACCGGGGTGGGGAGGGCGGCGGAGGCGCTCGGGGAGTTGAACAGGGTGACGGAGGCTGTCAGTCCGAAGAGCGCCGCGAGTATGCTGACCCGTCGACGCGCGTAGACCTTCGACATGCGTGACATGCGAACTCCCTTGAGGGGTGGGGGTGTTGCGGTGCGAGCGAGGGAATGCTCGCGGGGCCGCGTTGCGGGGAGGTGTGCGCGCGGTAAGAAGCTAGTGACGTGCACATGACACGACAAGGGGTGTGGCGGGACTTTCGGTCCGGCGGCCCTGCCCCGGGGGCCGGCGCGGGGGTCGCGTACTATGGACGGCGCAGAAGGGGAGTAGCTCTTCGCCGGACCGTCGACACACTGCTCAGCTCGTCTGAGCCGGCGCCCGGAGGCAGACCGTCGCGCGGTCGGCCAGCGAGACCTTCGGCAAGCAGTGCACCTCCGTGCCGTACGGCACGGACCAGACGTGTGCTGCCGTGCCGAGGCGTCCTGCGCGAAGGAAGCAGCACTCTCGGCGGGGCAGCCCCCGACCGATTGAGGACCCTTGATCAGCCTGACCGTGACGGCGCTCGTCTTCGGTGTCGTCTTCCTCGCCGAACTGCCGGACAAGACCGCCCTCGCCGGCCTCGTCCTCGGCACCCGCTACCGCGCCTCGTACGTCTTCGCCGGTGTCGCCGCGGCCTTCGCGCTGCACGTCACGCTCGCCGTCGCGGCCGGCAGCGTGCTGACCCTGCTGCCGCAGCAGATCGTGCACGTGCTCACCGGCGTGCTGTTCCTGGGCGGCGCGGCCGTGCTGCTGAGGAACAAGCACGAGGACGACGAGGAGATCCGCAAGCCCGAGAACCAGTCCTTCTGGAAGGTCTCGGGGGCCGGCTTCATGCTCATCCTCGTCGCCGAGTTCGGCGATCTGACGCAGATCATGACGGCCAACCTCGCCGCCCGCTACGACGACCCGCTCTCCGTCGGCCTCGGTGCGGTGCTGGCGCTGTGGTCGGTGGCCGGACTCGGCATCGTCGGCGGAAAGGCCCTGATGAAGCGGGTGCCGCTGAAGCTCATCACCAGGATCGCGGCGGCGCTGATGCTGGGCCTCGGCGTGTGGAGCCTGTGGGAGGCGGCCACCGGCTGAGCCCCGCGCGGAGCTGAACGGACGGTGAACCTTCCCGGGGTGGCTGGCGCAACGGCCCGACTGTTTTGTACCGTGGGGAAACAAAGTGGCTCCCGTCCGTTCTCCCTGACCGGCGGGCGGGGCCGCCTTGTTCTCCGCGTGCCCGCGCACGTGCCCGTCCGCACTGGGAGTCGCCGATGCCGGCCGCCGTGTCCACCACCGTCCTGACCGCCCGTGCCCTCCTCCTCGACATGGACGGCACCCTCGTGAACTCCGACGCCGTCGTGGAACGCGTCTGGCGGCGCTGGGCCGAGCGGCACGGGCTGGACGGCGACGAGGTCATGAAGGTCGTCCACGGCCGCCAGGGGTACGCGTCGATGGCCGTCCTGCTGCCCCACCGCCCCATGGAGCAGAACCTCGCCGACAACGCCCGGATGCTCGCGGAGGAGACCGCCGACCTGGACGGCGTCGTCCCCGTCCCCGGCGCCCCCGTCTTCCTGGCCTCCCTGCGCGGCGTCCCGCACGCCCTGGTCACCTCGGCGGACGCCCCCCTGTCGACGGCCCGCATGGCCGCGGCGGGCCTGCCCCTCCCGGATGTCCGCGTCACCGCGGAATCGGTGGGCGCGAGCAAGCCGGACCCCGAGGGCTTCCTGAAGGGCGCGGCCGAGCTGGGCGTGGACCCGGCGGAGTGCGTGGTGTTCGAGGACTCCGGGGCGGGGATCGCGGCGGCGCGCGCCGCGGGCATGCGGGTGGTGGGGGTCGGGCCGCGGGCGGTCGCGCACCGGCCGGACGCGGTGGTGCAGGACCTGAGGGGCGTGCGCGTGGAGGCGGCCGGGGGAGAGCTGCGGATCCACGTGGGGTGAGGCGGCGGATCCCGGCGGAGCGGTACGACGCGACCCGCGCGGGGCCGCTCGCCCGGGGAGAGCGAGGACGGCGCCCCGCACCGGCCGACGCGAGGGCCCGGGTCGCGACCCCCGACGACCCTCGCACCGACCCTCGTACGGGCGCCCGCACGGGCATCCGGACCGGTGCCCCGCCGAAGCCCGCACCGGCCCGCAGGCCGCGCGGCCGTGTCCGGCCGCCCGCCGTTACGGCTCCTTCGTCTCCGACTCCAGCCGCGCCCGGGTCGTCGCCCCGTACGTGCCCAGTTCGTCGCCCTGCACGCCCCGCGACCACTGGTAGTTGCGCAGGGCGCCCTCGACCCGGCTGCTGAACACCCCGTCCGCCTCGTCGTTGTAGAGGTACACCTGCCGCAGCCGCAACTGGAGTTCGGTCACCTCGGGTCCCTGGTCCCCGCGGCGCAGGACGGTCACTTCGCCGCCGTCGCCGTCGCCGTCGGCCCCGTTCCCCGGGGCCAGCGACGGCGTGGCCCGGGTGGCCGACGGGCTCGGGCTCGGCTCGGTGGTGCGGGAGGGCGACGGGGAGGCGCTCGACTCCGTCGCGGAAGGTGACGCGCTCGCGCTCCCGGAGGGCGACGGCGAGGCGCTCGACGCCGAGGGGGACGCCGAGCGGCTCGCGGACGGCGACGCCGGGGGCGCGCTGGTCGAGGTGTCGGGAACGGCCGCCCGTACCCCCTCGGGGGCGGCCTGGTCCCGGGTCGGCGGCTCGTAGGAGAACATCCCGCTCGCGAACCCGGCCGCGGCGATCACGACGACGGCGGCACCGGTGGACGCGATCAGCAGCGTGCGGCGCCGGCGCCCGCGCGGGGCCCCGTCGTCGTACGGGCCGCCCCCGGCCTCCCCGCCCGCCTCGAACAGGCTCAGGTCGGTGTCGCCGGGCGCGGAGCCGGAGGGCGCGAGCGGTGCCGGCACGGGAGCCGTGGCGGACGGGGGGACGGCCCGCAGGGGCATGGTCGCGTCGGGCGCGGCGAACCCGTCGGGCACGGCGGCCGTCGGCAACGGCATCGTCACGTCACCGGCCGCCGCCTCCCCGGCCCCGGAGCCAGAGCCGGAGCCGGCGTCGGACCCGGCCCCCGAGCCGGCTCCGGTTCCCCGCCCGAGTTCCACGTACGGCCGTATCCGCAGCGGGTCGAAGTCCTCCGCCGCCGCCGCTTCCGCCTCGCGGGTGTCGCGCAGGGCGTCGGAGGCCTGCCGCGCGCAGGCGCAGGACGGGGTGTTGTCCGCCGCCCGGAGCGCGCCGCACCGCGGACACGGATGCCCGTGCCGCTGCGGCTGCACCGGTTCCCCCGGCCGCCCCTGCCCGTCCGTCGGATCGTTCACCCGTTCGCCCCTCCCCATCCAAACTCCAAGGATTATGCAGATCATCTGCACAACCGGCTGCCGGGCACCCCCGGAATAAGAGGTTCCGGCGGGACTCGACAGGCCATAACGGGACACACCGATCACGATGGGAAGGTCCACGCGAGCCTCAGGAGGCAGCCATGGCCTTGGACGCACAGGCCCTGACGGGGGATGCCCGCCAGGAGCACGTGCCCGGGAACGTCCTCGTGTCGATCGGCGCGCTGCTGCTCGGCATGCTGCTCGCCGCCCTCGACCAGACGATCGTGTCGACGGCGCTGCCCACGATCGTCAGCGACCTGGGCGGCCTGAACCACCTCTCCTGGGTGGTCACGGCCTATCTGCTGGCATCGACCGCCGCGACCCCGCTGTGGGGCAAACTGGGCGACCAGTACGGGCGCAAGAAGCTGTTCCAGATCGCCATCGTGATCTTCCTGATCGGCTCGGCGCTGTGCGGGATGGCGCAGAACATGCCGCAGCTCATCGGCTTCCGCGCGCTCCAGGGCCTGGGCGGCGGCGGACTGATCGTGTTGTCGATGGCGATCGTCGGCGACATCGTCCCGCCGCGTGAACGCGGCCGTTACCAGGGCCTGTTCGGCGCCGTGTTCGGCACGACCAGCGTCCTCGGGCCCCTCCTGGGCGGCCTCTTCACCGAACATCTGAGCTGGCGCTGGGTCTTCTACGTCAACCTCCCGCTCGGTGTCGTCGCGCTCGGCGTCATCGCGGCCGTCCTGCACATCCCGCGCAAGGCGACGAAGCACGTCATCGACTACCTCGGCACCTTCCTCATCGCCTCGGTCGCCGCCTCCCTGGTGCTGGTGGCCTCCCTGGGCGGCACCACCTGGGCCTGGGGCTCGCCGCAGATCGTCGGACTCGCGGTGCTGGGCGTGGTCCTGGCCGTCGCGTTCGTGGCCGTGGAACGCAGGGCCGCGGAACCCGTCCTGCCGCTCAAACTGTTCCGCATCCGCACCTTCACGCTGTCCGCGGTGATCAGCTTCATCGTCGGCTTCGCGATGTTCGGTGCGATGACCTATCTGCCGACCTTCCTCCAGGTCGTCCAGGGCGTCTCGCCCACCCTGTCCGGCGTGCACATGCTGCCGATGGTCGCCGGTCTGCTCCTGGCGTCGACGGCGTCGGGGCAGATCGTCAGCCGCACCGGCCGCTGGAAGGTGTTCCCGGTCACCGGCACCGCCGTGACGACCGTCGGCCTGCTCCTGCTGCACCGGCTCGACGAGAACAGCTCCACGGCCGAGATGAGCGCCTTCTTCTTCGTCTTCGGCCTCGGGCTCGGCCTGGTGATGCAGGTCCTGGTCCTCATCGTGCAGAACGCCGTCTCCTACGAGGATCTCGGCGTCGCCACCTCCGGCGCGACCTTCTTCCGCTCCATCGGGGCCTCCTTCGGCGTCGCCATCTTCGGCACGGTCTTCACCAGCGGACTCGGCGACAAACTCGCGGACGCCTTCCGCGGCGTCGACCTCCCGCCCGCCGTGTCCCTCGACGCGCTGGAGGCCGACCCCCGCGTCATCGGCGACCTGCCGGCCGCACTGCGCCCGCCGGTCCTGCACGCCTACGCCTCGTCCATCACGGACGTCTTCCTGTACGCCGCCCCGGTCGCCGCCCTCGGCTTCCTCCTCGCCTGGTTCCTCAAGGAGGACCCGCTGCGTGCCTCGGTCACCGCGCCCGACGTCACGGAGACGCTGGCCAGCAACCCGGTCGAGCGCTCCTCGCACGACGAGGTCTGCCGGGCCCTGTCCGTCCTCGGCAGCCGCGAGGGCCGCCGCGAGATCTACCGGACGATCACCGAACGGGCCGGCTACGACCTGCTGCCCGCCGCGAGCTGGATGCTGCTGCGGATGAAGCGCAACGGCAGCGTCGAGCCGAGCAGGCTCGCCGAACGCGGACCCGTCCCGCTGCCCGTGATCCTGGAGGCCGTCCGGCAGATAGAGGAGCGCCGGCTCGCCGTGCGCGAGGGCCTCGACCTGGTGCCGACCGACGAGGGCCGCGAGGCCGCCGAACGTCTCTCCCGGGCCCGCGAGGAGTCGCTGGCCGAACTGCTCGGCGACTGGTGGGGCCCGGACCGCCCCACCGACCTGACGCAGCTGGTGAAGGAGCTGAACGACGAACTGTGCGGCTCCGACCGCGAACAGCCGCACGGGGAAAGCCCGGTGACCCGGTTCAGCTGAGGCGCCCGACACCGCCGGTGCCCGCGCCGCCGGCGCTCCCGCCGGTCAGGTCCTTGGCGAACCAGTGCTCGGCGTAGGGGTCGTCGTTGTGCGGGGCACCCTCCCGGTAGCCGCACCGGACGTACAGGGCGCGGGCCTCGACGAGGTCGCCCCGGGTGTCGAGGACCATCCGCCCGGCACCGAGCGCGCGGGCGGCCTCCTCGGCGGCCCCCAGGAGCAGCGGCCCGCCGCCCCTGCCCCGCGCCCCCGGCCGCACGAACACCCGCTTCAGCTCCGCCGTCGCCGCGTCCAGCAGCCGTACGCCCGCGCTCCCGGCCGGCTCACCGCCGTACCGGGCGACGAGCAGCCGTCCGCCCGGCGGCGCCAGATCGGCCCCGGTGCAAGCGGCGATCTCCCGCTCCAGCTCGGCCGGATCGGTCCGCCGGCCCTCGTGCAGCAGGTACCAGCGGTCGCTGACCTCGGTGTAGTACTCCCGCCACAGCGCGGCCGCGACGGGGGAGTCCACGGGTTCCGGGGCGACGGTCCAGGAGGTCATGCCGGTCATTCTCGGCAGCTCCCCCGCCGGGCGCGCAACCGGATTTGCGCGGCCTGGACGACGCGGGTCCCCTCCCTCTCCCCGCCTCTCCCGGCCGTCCGGCGCGCCCGGCACGACACGGATGCCGTTTGTCCGCCCCGGTCCGGGCAACCCGGACTGTGAGCCGGCCCGAGGGGCCGAAACACCGGAAGGCAACCATGTCCACAGGCGTGATCATCGCTCTGATCGTGATCGTGGCGGCCGTCCTCGCCGTCGCGGCCGTCCTGGCCGTACGGGCTCGAGGGTCGTCACACGGAGGACGGAGCCTGAAGCGCCGCTTCGGGCCCGAGTACGACCGGGCCGTGGCCCGGCACGGCGGGGACGTCAAGGCGGCCGAGCGGGAACTCGGCGGTCTGGTGGAGCGGCACGGCGGGCTGGAGGAACGGCCGTTGGAGCCCGCCGAGCGCGAGCGGTTCCAGGCCCGCTGGGCCGCGGCGCAGGAGCGCTTCGTCGACTCCCCGCGCGAGGCGGTCGCCGAGGCGGACCGGATCCTGTCCGAGGCCGCCGGCGCCCGCGGCTACCCGGACGGCGGGCAGTACGACGAGCAGGTCGCCGCGCTCGCCGTGCACCACGCCGACCACGTGCAGGGCTACCGGCACGTGCACCACGTCACCCGCTTCCACCAGGACGGCGGCGCGCGGGGCGGCGAGGCCCCCGGCACCGAGGACCTGCGGGCCGCCATGGTCGAGGCCCGCGCCCTCTTCGACGACCTGGTGGGCGAGGGCCGGCACCGGGCACCGACGACCCGGCCCACGCAGGACCGTCAGGCCGCGCGCCACGAGGGCGGCTCCGGGTTCCACCTGCCGGGCTTCCAGCGGCACCAGACCAAGGAGGGGTGAACAGGCATGGCCGACGTGACTTCCGGCGGCGAGTACCGCCGCACGGCACAGGAGCAGGAACAGCCTCGAGTCGTACCGCTGGGCGAGAGCCGGGGGTACGGCCAGGAGCCGGGACCGGAGCAGGGCCCGGCACAGGGGCGGGGCCGGGCACAGGGGCAGGGTCCGGGGGCGCAGAGCCCGGCGGCCGAGCCCGTCGAACCGGTCGCCGACCCGGCCCTCGACCCGGCCGTGGACCCGGTCACCGGCGGCCGGGACCCGCGTGCCGCCATGTCCGGCGGCATTCCGGCCGGGGCCGTCGAGGACAGCGGCGGCTTCGGCGCCTCCCGGGGCACCGGCGCCCCTCACGGTACCCACGACACTTCCCGGGGCACCGGCGCCGCTCATGGCGCCCACGACGCCGAGGGCACCTCGCTGCTCCCGCACGACGAGTGCGACAAGCTCTCCGAGCGGATGCGGCACGCGGTCGCCGGCTTCGTGGACCGGCCCCATGACGCGGTCGAGGAGGCCGACCAGGTCCTGGAGGAACTCGCCGCCCGCTTCACCGACGCCGTGAACAGCCGCCGCCGCACCCTGCGGGGCTCCTGGCAGCTCGCGGACGGCAAGAAGGGCGCGGTCGCCGGGACCGCCGACACCGAGCAGCTCCGGCTGGCCCTGCGGGACTACCGCGAGCTGACGGACCGGCTGCTGCACCTGTAACGGCTCGGGGCCCCGGGGTCTTTCGTCTGGATCAGGCCGTCCTCCGGCCTGATCCAGACGAAGGACCCTAGCTTGATCTTTAACCTGTGCGGCGTGGGCGCGGAGTGGTCGACTTCTTGGCCCGGGACGTAGTGGTGCCCGTCTTGCGGGGTGTGTGGAC
>NZ_JBIVKQ010000053.1:0-9801 GCF_044750845.1 Streptomyces sp. NPDC088766
CACTGCGTCCGCTCCCGTCCGAACCGGGACGTCCCCTCCAAGGACGGGCCAGCACGGCACTCCGGACGAAACGCGATCACGCAACGGCCCCTGGGCAAGCACAGGGCGTCATTGAGGCTGGGCACGTCCTCGACACCGAGCGTCGCGAGATCATGCTCCGTCGTGGCCTCAGCCTGACCAAGCTCTACAACATGGTGCACGACCCGGCCATCATTGACTCCGCCGACTCTGACGTAACACGCCTCCGCGAGATCCACGTTGATCTCGACCACGCCGTCATGGCCGCCTACGGCTGGGACGACGTCCCTTTGGACCACGGCTTCCACACCTATCGCCAGATGCAACGCTGGACAGTGAGCCCCACTGCCCGGGTAGAGATCCTCGACCGCCTGCTCGAAGAGAACCACCGTCGTGCCACCTCGCAGGGCGTTGTCACACCCACCGGCGACAATGAAGCCACTGAGGAAGAGGAGGGCGACGAGTGACCACCCCCCGGCGCGACGGCGCCCAGCCCGCAGCGACACCCGGCGTCCCCCAGGCCCCGGCCTACCGTCTCGCCCTCGAACCCGACGACCGTTCCTGGACCGCCCGCGAGAACCTGGTCGACATCCTGAAGCGTGAGCTCCTCGGCCCGGCCAACGGCCCAGACGAGATCCTCGACGGCGTCCCCGACTCGGCGTACCTGATCGGCCGGATCGCGCCCGTGCGCCTCACCGCCGGCCAGGCCGACCCCGGCGAGGCCGGATCGGACGACGCCGCGACCGACGTGGGTGACTCTGTGGACGCCGCCGAGAGCCGGGGCATTCCGCTCACCGCCGTCGACGACAGCAGCGCGAGCTCAGACGAGGACGAGGTCGAGGACCAGCCGCAGAAGCGTGGGCTGATGATCCCGGCGTCGATGGGGCTGCGCTTCCAGATCCCTGACGATCTCGACGAGTTCACGGTGACCGCCTCGTGGGGCACGTACGAGCCGGTGAAGGAGAAGCGTGGCGAGGGCACCGAAGACGGCGGGGACAAGGGCACGGCACCCGCTCCGGCTCTCCGTCGTTTTCAGCGCACCCCGCACACTATTGCGAAGGCGATCAAGGTTGCCGACCTGAAGCCATCCCGTACGACCGAGATCGTACTCAAGGACAAGATCCTTCTTCGGGTGGATCGTTACGACGACTCCCATCGTGGCTGCCGGCTGATAGAGGTGGCGCTGTGCAACGACCGGGAGACGCCTCGCAAGATCCCGGTCGAGGCGTGGCTGTACCAGACCAAGCTATCGGTGTCGGCTAGTGGCGCTGAGGTGTTCCTGCCGGTCAATGACGTACTCCTCGACACCCGCCAGGAGCCGGACGACGAACTGCGGCGGCTGCGGCTTCAGTACCGCAACCGGCTGGAGTTCGCCCATGGCCGGACCTGCTCGGTGGACTGGAAGGTAGCCGAGGGAGCGCGCAGGGCCAGCGAGGTCTGGACGACCTGGCTGCCGGTGAGTGAGACGCCTCAGACGGCCGCCGAGGAGATCGGCGCGGCCCTGCTGGACATGCGCAAGCTCCAGGAGGCGTCGACCGACGAACTGCGTACGGGTCTTGAGCCGATCGTCGCGGGTTACACGGCCTGGCTGGATGGCGAGGAGCAGCGGGCCGAGGTGCTTCCGGAGCATCTGCGGTCCGAGGGTTTGGACGCGGTCACCGAGGCGCGTCGGGTGCAGCGCCAGCTTGAGGAGGGTCTGAAGCATCTCCTCGGGGACGAGGAGGCGTTGCGCTGCTTCCGGTTCATGAACCGGGTGATGGCTGATCAGCGTGTGCAGTCCCAGGTCGCGGAGCGGCGGGTGAGTCAGCCGGAGGAGAGCATCGACGAGGCTCGCGAGGCGATCCTCGAGGAGAAGGGAGCCTTGGCGCATTCGTGGCGTACCTTCCAGCTCGCCTTCGTGCTCATGCAGTTGCCGTTGCTGTCCGACCCGGCGGCCGAGAAGCGGTCGGGGGATCTGGCCAAGGCGCAGCTGCTGTTCTTCCCGACCGGTGGTGGCAAGACGGAGGCGTATCTGGGTCTGGCCGCGTACACGTTCGCCATCCGGCGGCGCCAAGGCGTCGTGGATGCCTTTGAGGGGCCATTGGACGGACGGTCCGGAGTGGCCGTTCTCATGCGGTACACGTTGCGTCTGCTCACCGCCCAGCAGTTTCAGCGCGCCACCACACTGGTGTGCGCGGCTGAGATGGCGCGGCGCGAGGATCGGGCGACATGGGGAGACGAGCCGTTCCGGATCGGGCTGTGGGTCGGTACCGATGTGAGCCCGAAGCGGTATGACGAGGCTGCCGAGCAGTTGCAGAAGGCCCACGGGGGCCGCGGGTATCGGCTGACGGTGCTACAGATCCAGCGCTGCCCGTGGTGCGGGACGCGGGTCGAGGCGCGGGATGTGCGCACGGAGCCCGCGCTGCGTCGGGTGTACGTGTACTGCGGTGACGAGCTGGCCGAGTGCCCGTTCTCCGACGGCGGCGAGGTCCCTGACGGGCTGCCGGTCCTTACGGTCGACGAGGAGATCTACCGGCTCGCGCCGGCGTTCGTCATCGCCACCGTGGACAAGTTCGCCCGCCTGGCGCGGGAGGGCGAGGCGGCCTCGCTTTTTGGGCATGTCTCACGGCGCTGCGAGCGGCACGATTTCGTCCATCCTGACTATCAGCAGTGCGACATCAAGGACGGCAGCAAACACCCCAAGAAGGACGGCCACCCAGCCGCTCCCGTGCACCCAGCCACCCGGCTGCGGCCCCCGGATCTGGTCATCCAGGACGAGCTCCACCTGATCACGGGAGCCCTTGGCACCACGGTGGGCCTGTTTGAGGTGGCCATCGACGTGATGACCGACTGGCGTACGAAGGACGGGCGCCCGGTTCGTCCGCTCCTTGTCGCCTCCACCGCCACCGCACGCAACGCGTCCGACCAGGTGCGTGCGTTGTACGGGCGGGACGTCACTATCTTCCCGCCGCAGGTCCTGGATGCCGGGAACACTTTCTTCTCCAAGGAGATCCCGGTCTCCGAGGACAAGCCGGGTCGCCGGTACGTCGGGATCAGTACGACCGGGGTGCGCTTGACCACGGCGGAGATCCGGGTTGCCGAGGTTCTCATGGCCGGCGGGCAACTGCTTCTTGACCGCTCCGGCAGCGTGGCCGATCCGTACATGAGCCTGGTCGGCTACTTCAGCGCTACCCGTGAATTGGCCGGCATGGCACGGTATATGAGCGACGACATCCAGACCGCGCTCGCCAAGGGCCGCCCCTGGTCGAAGCTTCCCCGCCGCACGGGTACTAACTACGGGTCGCTGCACGTCGCCGAGCTGACATCACGTGTGGCCAGTGCCGACATCACCGCGACCCTCGACCAGATGGCGGTGTCGTTCGATCCAGGTTTCGACTCCACCGCGGGCAAGCGGAACCGGCGCGCGTTGCGGGAGGCGAAGAAGCCTGAGCCCACGCGCGAGGTGAACCCGTACGACGTGGTGCTGGCCACCTCCATGCTGCAGGTGGGGGTCGACGTGACCCGGCTGGGTCTGATGCTCGTTGTAGGCCAGCCGAAAAACACCGCCGAGTACATCCAGGCGTCTTCCCGCGTCGGCCGGGCAGCAGACCGGCCGGGCCTGGTCCTCGCGCTGGGGAACTGGGCGCGCCCCAGGGACCTCGCCCACTTCGAGCAGTTCCGCCACTACCACGAGACGTTCTACGCGCAGGTCGAGGCACTGTCCGTGACTCCCTTCTCGGTGACCTCGCTGGAACGCGGTCTGGACGGTGTGCTGGTCAGCGCGGCCAGGGTTTTGCAGGCCGCAAAGGCCGGCCCCGGCCAAGGGCTGTCCCCGGAGGACGGCGCGGCCCGTATCGAGGCCGAGCAGCACTTCGCCGGTGAGCTCATCGACGCCCTCGTGCGGCGGATTGCACGGGCCGGTGACGAGGACGCGGCCAACCGCGCCCGCCTGCGCTTGGAGAACCGGCTCGACCAGTGGGGCAAGCGGCGCAAGCACCTCGTGGAGCTGCGTAAGTCACTGGTGTACGAGCGGGTTCTGGACGACAGCCGGCACGATGCGCTGATGATGAGCGCGGAGAACGCGAAGGCGGGCCTTGACACACGGGACACACCGCCGTTCATCGTGGCGAACTCGATGCGTGAGGTCCAGCCGGAGATCAACTTGCTGGTGAGCCCCATCAAGGAACGACTGGTGTACCGAGCACCTGACTATGCCCCGAAGTGGCAGATGCCGGAGGAGAGTTCATGAGTGACGAGACGCGGTTCGTCTACGACGTCGCTCACGCCGTCGACCCACTGGGCGATCTGGAGCAGGAGGCGGAGAAGGCCACCAAGCACAACCGCGCCAAGGTCGGCTCAGCCCGCCCCTCCTCCCTGCTTTACACCTACGGCCCCGGCGCGATCATGGACCTGCCACAGTTCACGATCATGCCCACTGGCTTGGACGAGTGGGACCGCATCTGGCAGCGGCGTGACTCCGCGCCTCCCCAGATCCACGCTCCACGGCTGCGTGACGTGGTCCGTATGATGCTGCGCTCCCCCGACGTGCAGCTGAGGCCGTATCCCTGGCAGCCGAAGAAGCACAGCCGGTCCGCCGAGGGCAACGACCTCGGCGTCCCGTCCCGGGTCTTCCCGCAGTGGCTGCGGTGCACTGGCTGCGACATGCTCGGGTTGCTCGCCCAGTTCGACTACCGCAATACGCATCCCTTCCGCACCGACCTGGCCGTGTTCGAACATGCCAAGTGCACGGGGCGCGCGGGTGGCCGCACCCGCAGGCCGATGCGGCGCACCGCGATCCCGGCCCGTTATCTGCTGGCCTGCGTCGATGGGCACCTGGACGAGTTCCCGTACGACCTGTGGGTGCACCGCGGGCAGCCATGCAGCAAGGCAGAACTGCCCGCCCTGAAGATGGTCGACCGGACGGCCGGGAAGGGTGCCTCGGCCGTCATCCAGTGCGCATCCTGCGACTTGCGGCGCCCGATGAACGAGGCACAGGGCGAGGCCGGCAAGGCGAAACTGCCGAAGTGTCGCGGACGTCACCCGCACCTGGACGCCTTCGAGCCCAGGGGGTGCGGCAACGACACCCGGCTGATGCTCGTCGGGGCCTCCAACCTGTGGTTCCCGGCCACCCAGTCGATCATCGTCATGCCGGAGTCCCAGGAAGAAAAGGCCAGTGACCTGGCCGACCGGGTCCGCACCGCGCTCGGCGACAAGCTCGCCAAGTACCGCGCCAGCCTCGACCTGATCAGGGACCTGCTGGGGATGGACGGCGGCGTAGACGTAACCGGCCTGTCTGACCACGACCTGGAACAAGTCCTTCAGGCCGCTTCCGCACCCACCGACACTCCGGAGGAGCAGGAAGAGAAGCTCCGCGACTGGGATCCGGTCGACCTTCTCGTCCCTGAATGGCGTTACCTGCTGCGCGACATCGTCGGCACCCGCGTCGAGGACCCCAAGAGCGGCCTCACCCTCGCCACCCGCGAGCGAGGCGACACTCTGCAGCCGGAGATCACCCGCGTCCTCGCGGTCGAACGTCTCCGCAAGGTGAATGCCCTGGTCGGCTTCACCCGCATTGATGACATGGACCGCGTCGGCGACCTCCCGCGCCGCCTGGCCCCACTGACCCGTACACCACGACCGGCCTGGACCGTAGCAACCGAGGACCGAGGCGAAGGCATCTTCCTACAGCTCGACGAGAACGCAGTCGCCGCATGGGAAAAACGCGTCCTCGACACCGACATGTGGAAGTTCCACCGCGAGGCACACGTCAGAAACTTCAGACGTCGCTTCTCCGACACCGCCGACCAGGTCGACCCCGACACCCGGCTGAAGCCCCCGCGCTACTGGCTCGTCCACACATTCGCCCACATCCTGATCCGCGAACTCGCCCTCACCTGCGGCTACTCGGCGGCAAGTCTCAGCGAACGCCTCTACGCCTGGCCCGCCGCGGAGGGCCGAGACCCGTCGGCCGGCCTTCTGATCTGCACAACCGCCTCCGACAGCGACGGCACCCTCGGCGGCCTCGTCCAACTCAGCGAGCCTTCCCGCCTCCAAAGGGTCGTCGGCAGCGCGCTACGCAAGGCCGCCCGATGCTCCTCCGACCCCATCTGCTCGAAGCGCACCCCGCAGGACCCCGAGGACTTCCTCCACGGTGCCGCCTGCCACTGCTGTGTCATGGCCTCGGAGACCTCCTGCGAACGCGCCAACCGTTTCCTCGACCGCCGCTTCCTCCTCGACCTGCCCGGCAGCAACCTCGGGTTCTTCCAGGTCCATGAGTGAGGCGGACGCGCCACGACGCCTTGGCCAACTCCTCACCGGGACCGAGGCCAAAGGCATAGCGGACCGGCTCGCCGACGGTGACACCCTCACCGCGGCGCTCAAGGTCGTCGCGGTCGGCCAGCGGGCAGAGGTCCGACACCTCCTGGAGGCGGTTGCCAGCGGCACCGGGCCAAGGCACCAACAAGTCCTGGCCCTGCGCGCAATCGAGGGGGCACGGGCTCTGCCGACCACTTTGTCACCGCTCTGGACCATGCCCGGACACCTCGTCCAGAGCGGGCCGCTCACCACCTCGGTGACGCGCCTCGTGGACAGCGCACGCCACGCAATCACGTGCTCAACCTTCAACTTCCAACGGACTTCGGCGCTTTGGAAGTCATTACGAGAAGCCGCACAGCGTGACGACATCGCCGTCCGCGTCTATATGGACGCCCGGGCCGCGGACGGCGTCGGACAGCAACGGTCCCCGACGACTGCAGAAGTCGCTGCGCACCTATCGCCGGCCGAGGTCTGGCGAACCAAGCAGTTCGACGGCACATACGTCCGCAACCACGCAAAGTTCCTTGCCATCGATCACCATCTTCTCCTGGTGACCAGCGCGAACTTCTCCTGGAGCGCGGAGAACAACAACGTCGAGTTCGGCGTCCTCATCGACAACCCGAACCTCGCCGAAGCCGTCGAGCGCGAGCTGCGCGAGGCGGAGGGCGCCCTGTACGAACGGATTTCCTGACGTCTCGCAGAGCGGCCTTCCGGAGCCTCTCTGCGAGAACCAGGCGTCGCCCCCCCGAGCTGCATCGTCAACAAACAACGGTGCCCTCGCCGGACACTGCACGCCGTCGTAGCCCGGCGTGCGCAGACGCCCTGCCGGAGTTTTCCGGCGGGCTTCGTCGTCTCAAAGGCGTTGGCAGTGCGCCCGGCCAGCAGATGAGCCGCCGGACGCTTCCCTTTTGCCATTGAACGGCGGGGCCGCCGCGCCGTCTCACTCAGAGACGAGACACGCAGCCGGTACCCCGCGTTCACCAAGCAGTGTCCTGAGCGACGAGACCGGATCCGGTGCAGCGGTGATAGCGGTGACCTCCGTATCGCTGATCCGGATGGTCGGGAGCCAGTCGTGCACGGAGGGCAGCAGATCCGCCAGTGCGTCCCTGAAGGCGCGTTGCCGATGGCGCCCGCCCTCGCCAGGGAACAACGGCGGCTTTGACTTGCCGAAGCCGCCGCCGGGTTCACGCCCGGTCAGAGCCTGCGAGCGGGCCAACCATCGAGAAGCGTCGAAGCCGAGCTTCACGCCTGCCGGGTAGTGCTCCAGCGTGAGAGCGCGGGCTGCGGTGAAGTGCTGCTTCTCGTCAACCTCGAGGATCTGCTGCTGCCCGTTCTCGTAGGTGAGCAGGACGTCCAGGCTCCGCCGCTCGCGAGAAGGGGCCTGCTCCGGCAGGACCAGCCCAGTGAGCGCACCGTAGATGGCCGCGACCGTCTCCCACATGCCGACACACTCTGTCCGCCCTGGCCGCCGCAACCAGGTCGGACAGCTCTCTGGTTCGATCTCCGCCTTGACCACGTCAGGCAGTAGGCGGGTTATGCCGTCCTGCAACTCCTTCACACCGGCACCCTCTCACCTGATAAACCCATCCGAGTATCGGCGACGCCTCTGACACCGACTCGCTCTCGTTGGCCCTGCCTCCGGCCTTCCAGCACGGCCGGGCAGCGCCGCCCGCATACGTCCACCAGCTTCCGCGCGCGTGGTCGAATGCCGATCGCGGGTCCAGCCCAGCCAGCGGGCTGGCGAGTTCTGCACGTCATCGAGCAGGGCAGCATCGTCACCTCCACTATGGAGGGGCAGGCGATTTTCGCGATGTTGTCCGTGCTCGCCGGCCCCCAGCGCGAGCTGATCGTGACGAACATCAACGACGGGCTCGCCTCCGCGAGGGCTCGCGGCTGGCCCGGGAGCCTGGGCCCAATCTCACTCCCGACCAGGCCAAGCTCGCCCAGCAGCTCTACGACGCCCGGGAGAAGACCGTCGAGCAGATCGCATACCTGTTCGGAGTGCCCTGGTCCTCGGCCTACGGACGCCTCGACAGGAAGACTGTGCCCCGCCAGCCGAAATCGCAGATCCCGCTCGCTGAGTCCCTGACGGCTGCCTTGCGTTCGGGAGCAGAGGAGTTCGGGGCCTGTTTTCTGGTCTCCCCTCTGTTAGTTGGTGCTGGCGTTGTGCAGGTGTTCACCGAAGAATCCCACGACGATCAGGCCGCTTTGATCCGTGTCATCGAGGTAGTGCAAGCGGGGTGCAGGTGGCGCTCCGTCGCCGATGCGGATGTGTTCCAGCATTGCCGCGTATCCCGACGGGTCGATGTCCTCGGGGACCCGGAGTCTCCTGTCAGCCTTGCCGCGAGGGCTGCTGCTGGCGAACTTCCCCTCGTTCAGAATCACCTTGACTGGTGAGAGCAAGGGGGACGGGCGGCTGCCGCAGTACGCCCTCAGGTTGGCGAAGTCAGGGCCCGCCCCGCGGCCGCGCGCCCTGGTCAGGTTCTTATCCTCGGCGTACGCCTGGATCATCGCGAGGGCGTCTGCAAGGCGATTCCTCCAGAGCGACGCCTTTTGATGGTGCTCAAGCCGTTCGGCCTCGTCAGGGTCAGCGGTGATCACGAGCAGCGTGCAATACTGCTTCGCTTGTTCGAGGACGCCGCATAGGGTGGGTGCATCCAACCTCAGTTGGAGGGACTCCGCGTCTCCCACCACAATGCCGTCCTCCTGCCGGGGTCGCAGGCGTGCGATGGCAGTGTCACGTGCGCGCAGGGCTGCGTCTCGCTCCTCCTCTGCAGCTCTGAGCAGCTCGGCGAGGCTGCCCCGCTCCTTCTCCGCCGCCCTGAGCTGAGCTTCCAACTCAGCGACCTCGGGTTCCTTCGGCAGGTGCAGCACTTCCTGCACCAAGTCAGGGATCATCGACTGGAGTTTCGCTTTGAGGTCATCATGCTGGTCGATCACTTTGGCGTAGGACCTTGCCCTAGTCTCGGCCTCGCGGCGCGCGTCCCTTTCCATTTCAGCAAGGTGCTGGTACTTCGCGGTCTCCTTCCTGTATTGCTCCACGAGTGCCTTGGACAGGTTCTTAACGTTCTCGTCGAGCAACACCAGCTCAGCATGGGCCTTGATGTTGCAGTGCTGCTCTGCTACAGGGCCGAACGGGCTCCGCGCTGTCGGGTTCATGCATCCCCCTCAACGTCCATGTGGGTCGATCGTATGGGCGGAGCATGACGGCCCTAACCAGTACCAGCGAGTTACTTGTCCCCTGGTGTCTGAGTTACTGAACTCTTCGGAGTGTTGTCGGCTGACGCGTGAGCTTGAGTCCAGCGCTGGCAAGGCGCCCGCCGATCAGTCTGGGCGGAGCTGAATATGGCGCAGACCCCGGCGGAGGGTGCGTTCGAGATGGTCGTCGTCGGTAAACTGATCGTTTCAGAATGAGGTTCGCAGGCGGCGGAGGCATATGAGGCTGCAGGCCAGTTCGAGCAGGCCCTGGTGGAGATCAGCGCGTCGCTC
>NZ_JBIVKQ010000054.1:0-9343 GCF_044750845.1 Streptomyces sp. NPDC088766
CTCCGTGAATGTTTACCCGTGATCGGGTGCACACATCACGAGAGCGGAACGGCCAGGCGGAATAGGCCCGACCGTTCACAGCGTCCTCGCTGTGTTTTCTTCAAAGGAACCTCATCCTCGACCATGATGGCCGGGGACGGGGTATCAACATATCTGGCGTTGATTTTTGGCACGCTGTTGAGTTCTCAAGGAACGGACGCTTCCTTCGTACTCACCCGAGAGGCTCTCTCAGGCTTTCCTCCGGGCGCTTCCCTTCGGCGTTTCCAACTCTACCAGTCATTTTCCGTCCCCCTGACCACCGTCTCGCAGGCATGCGAAACATGATCAAAAGCTAGGATCCGACTAGTTGGATGCTGCTTGGTTAAGCGCGCTCGTCGGCGTCGCTCACCCTTAAGCAGGAGTACGACTGTACACGGGGCCACGGAGCGCGTGCAAATCGATTAGGCTAGTGGTCTAGACCACGGATCGTGATCACTCGTGCGGAACCGGTACTTCATATGACATACCCTGCTGCACAGTGCGCCGTCCGGGACTGGTAGTGACGGCCCGTATACATATCCACCCCTGGGAGGCTTCCCATGACCACCGTGACGTCCCCGTTGGCAGGACGCACCATCGGACTGGCAGCAGTGCCCGATCCGGTCTTCTCCGGGGCCATGGTCGGCCCCGGCACGGCCATCGACCCGGTGCGTGAGCCCTCCGAGGCCGTGTCACCCGTGGACGGAGTCATCGTCTCCCTCCACCCGCACGCCTTCGTGGTGGTCGACGCCGAGGGGCACGGCGTGCTCACTCATCTCGGTATCGACACCGTGCAACTGAACGGCGAGGGCTTCGAGCTACTGGTGAACAAGGGCGACACGGTGACCCGCGGACAGGGCATCGTGCGGTGGGATCCCGTCGCGGTCGAAGAGGCCGGCAAGTCCCCGGTGTGCCCGGTCGTGGCCCTGGAAGCCACCGTCGACACCCTCGGTGATCTCCGCGAGGACGGCGACGTGAAGACTGGCGACGTTCTCTTTTCCTGGCGCTGAGCCGAGGCCGTCGTATCGATGACGGCACATGGGACAACAACCGCGGCGGCGGGACCCGCCGCACTATCGGAGACGGGTGAGATGGAGACAACGCTGCGAGGCGTCGGTGTGAGCCACGGTGTGGCGATCGGCGAGGTTCGGCACATGGGAACGGCGGTCCTCGAACCGCCCGCCAAGCAGATCCCGGCCGAGGAGGCGAAGCGCGAACAGGGGCGCGCCCGCCAGGCCGTGGATGCTGTGGCCGCCGATCTGATGGCGCGCGGCAATCTGGCGGGGGGCGAGGCCCAGGCGGTGCTCGAAGCCCAGGCCATGATGGCCCAGGACCCGGAACTGATGGCGGATGTGGAGCGGCGTATCGCCGTCGGCAGCACGGCCGAGCGTGCCGTGTACGACGCGTTCGCCGCGTACCGCGAGCTGTTGGCGAACGCCGGGGAGTACCTCGCCGGTCGCGTGGCCGACCTCGACGACGTGCGGAACCGTATCGTCGCCCGTCTGCTGGGGGTCCCGATGCCGGGTGTCCCGGACAGCGACGAGCCGTACGTGCTGGTGGCGCGGGATCTCGCGCCGGCCGACACCGCGCTGCTGGATCCGACGCTGGTGCTCGGGTTCGTGACCGAGGAAGGCGGGCCTACCAGCCACAGCGCGATTCTGGCGCGGGCGCTGGGTGTGCCGGCCGTCGTGGCGCTGCCGGGTGCCGGTGAGCTTGCCGAGGGGACGGTCATCGCCGTCGACGGCAGCACCGGCGAGATCTTCGTGGACCCGACCGAGGACAAGAAGGCTCAGCTCGAAGCGTCGGCGGCGGAGCGGAAGGCGGCGCTGTCCGCCTCGACGGGACCGGGCGCCACCGCAGACGGACACAAGGTGCCGCTGCTGGCGAACGTCGGTGGCCCGGCCGATGTGCCGGCCGCCGTCGAAGCCGGCGCTGAGGGTGTCGGTCTCTTCCGTACCGAGTTCCTCTTCCTCGACGACAGCAAGAAGGCTCCCTCGGAGGAGAAGCAGGTCGCGGCGTACCGGCAGGTGCTGGAGGCGTTTCCCGAGGGGCGCGTCGTGGTGCGGGTGCTGGATGCCGGCGCCGACAAGCCGCTGGACTTCCTGACCCCGGCGGACGAGCCGAATCCGGCGCTGGGCGTGCGAGGTCTGCGGACGCTCCTCGACCACCCCGATGTGCTGCGCACGCAGCTGTCGGCGCTGGCGAAGGCTGCCGAAGGCCTGCCGGTCCACCTCGAGGTGATGGCCCCGATGGTGGCGGACCGTGCTGATGCGAAGGCGTTCGCCGACGCATGCCGTGCGGCCGGGCTCCGGGCGAAGTTCGGCGCGATGGTGGAGATTCCGTCGGCTGCTCTGCGGGCGCGCTCGATTCTGCAGGAGGTCGAGTTCCTGTCCCTGGGGACGAACGACCTCGCGCAGTACACCTTTGCCGCGGACCGTCAGGTGGGTGCGGTGTCGCGGCTCCAGGATCCGTGGCAGCCCGCGCTGCTCGACCTGGTCGCGCTGTCCGCCGAGGCGGCCAAGGCGGAGGGCAGGAGTTGTGGGGTCTGTGGTGAGGCCGCGGCCGACCCGCTGCTCGCATGCGTGCTGACGGGTCTTGGTGTCACCTCCCTGTCGATGGGATCGGCGTCGATTCCGTATGTGCGGGCGACTCTCGCGAAGTACACGCTCGCGCAGTGTGAGCGGGCGGCGGCGGCCGCCCGTGCGACCGACAGTGCCGAGGATGCGCGCGAGGCCGCGCGGGCGGTGCTGTCCGGCGAGTAGTCGACGGTGCCGTGTTCGGCTGGTGAGGAGGGGCGCTCCGCTTGTGTCGCGGAGCGTCCCTCCTGCATGTCAGTGGTGGTGGCCCGGGGCCGGCCCGCGCTGTCCGTCCTCGCTGAGGTCCGGCGGTACGCAGTAGTCGACGTCGGACTCGGGTGCGATGAGGTCGCCGGATTCGGCATCGGTGCAGTAGGCGTCGAAGACCTCACCTGCGGTCAGTGGTTCCAGCCCCTCGCCGCGCAGCCGCCAGCCGTACACGCGGTCGGGGCTGCCGGCGGAGCTGGTGCGCATGACCAGCCCGCCGGGGCTCCGGGTGGCGACACCGAGGGCGAGGACGGTCGTGAATTCGAGGGCCTCGGCCTCGTCGAGCGGGGTGGTGCCGTCGGCTGCCTCGTCCGCGTGGAGGACGGCGACCAGGGTCTCGGGCGTGCCGGTGACGCTGCACACGAGATGGCGGTCGCCGGGTGGTGCCGTGTCGAGGATGCGTGCGAGCAGGTCGGAGGCCTGGCTGAAGGCCGCGCGACCGATGTCCTCGCCGCAGGTCGCGCATGCTCCGAGGCGGGCCAGGAGAGCGGTCGCGTATTCCCAGGTCGCTTGCCGGACTGCTTCGTCGACCAGTGCGGGTACCAGATCTGCCAGCGGCTGGCCCTCGTACGGGAGGGTGGGGCCGGTGGTGGCGAGTTCGGCCGTGAAGCGTGTGCGATGGGCGGGGTTGTCGGGGTCGAGGCCCTTCGCCGCGCAGAAGTCGGCGTATTCCTGGGGATCGAAGAGGGCGACGGTGGTGTGGGTGCCCTGGCGGGCGCGCGTTTTGAGGAGGTCCTCGACCTGTCGGAGATAGGTCGTGTGGTCGTCGAAGGTGAAGGTGCGATAATGCCGCATGGCCCGGAAGTCGTGTTCGTCGGTGAGCAGGCCGATGGTGCCGGCGATCTCGCGGCGCAGGACGCGTCGCATGGTCCAGTGGTCGGTGTGTGCCGCCATGGCTCCCCCTGTGTGTACGCAGTCGATGAATGCTCACTCACAGTAATCGCCGGCACTGACAACGGGTCCTGAGCTGCGGTTTTGGTTTGGTCAGGCTCGTTTGCGGGCGAGGTCCTCGTAGAAGTGCAGGAGGTCGAGGTTGTCGATGGAGCCCGGGTTGACCGCTTTTTCCAGGGGGGTGCCCTGGAGGAGGCGCTTGACGGGGACCTCGATGCGCTTCCCCGTGAGGGTGTGCGGCACTCCGGGGACCTCGATGACCTCGTCGGGGACGTGGCGTGGCGAGAGTTCTTCGCGGATGGTCCGCTTGATGCGGTCGAGGAGCGCCTGGTCGAGGACGGCTCCCGGCGCCAGGTGCACGAAGAGGGGCATCCAGTAGCCGCCGTCGGACTGTTCGATGCCGATGACGAGGGATTCCTTGATCTCGGGCAGCCTCTCCACGGCTTCGTAGATGTCGGCCGAGCCCATGCGGACGCCCTGCCGGTTGAGGGTGGAGTCGGATCGGCCGTGGATGACGACGGTGCCTCGCGAGGTGAGGGTGATCCAGTCGCCGTGGCGCCATGCGCCGGGGTAGGTGTCGAAGTAGCTGTCGTGGTAGCGGCTGCCGTCGGGGTCGTTCCAGAAGTACACCGGCATCGACGGCATGGGGTTGGTGACGACGAGTTCACCGACCTCGTCGACGACGGGCCGGCCGCTCGGGTCCCAGGCCTGGAGGTCGGTGCCGAGGCAGGGTGCCTGGAGTTCGCCGGTGTGGACGGGCAGGGTGGGTACGGCTCCCGCGAAGCAGGAGCAGACGTCCGTGCCGCCGCTGACGGAGGCGATCCACAGGTCGTCGCGGACCTCCTCGTGCAGCCAGCGGAAGCCGTCGGGCGGCAGCGGCGAGCCGGTGGTGGCGACGCAGCGGACCTTGGAGAGGTCGAAGTCGCGGGCCGGGTGCACGTCGGCCTTTCGGCAGGCCATCACGTAGGCCGCCGACGTGCCGTAGAGAGTGGCGCCGGTGCGTTCGGCGATGCGCCACTGGGCTCCGGTGTCGGGGTGGCCGGGGCTGCCGTCGTAGAGGACGACCGTCGTTCCGGTGAGGAGGCCGGAGACGAGGAAGTTCCACATCATCCAGCCGGTCGAGGTGTACCAGAAGAAGCGGTCTCCGGGGCCCAGGTCGCAGTGCAGACCGAGTTGCTTGAGGTGTTCGACGAGGATGCCGCCCTGGGACTGGACGATGGCCTTGGGCAGCCCGGTCGTACCGGAGGAGTAGAGAACCCACAGGGGGTGGTCGAACGGAACCTGTTCGAAGGTGGGTTCCTGGTCGGCGGCGGTCAGGGCCGACCAGTCCAGGGCACCCTCGGGGGTCTCGGTGCCGAGGAGGGGGATGTGGACGACGGCACGCAGGGTGGGCAGTTCGCGGCGGAGCTCGGCGACGACGTCGCGGCGGTCGTGTTCCTTGCCGCCGTAGCGGTAGCCGTCGACGGTGAAGAGGACGACCGGCTCGACCTGCTGGAAGCGGTCGAGGACGCTGCGGGCGCCGAAGTCGGGGGCGCAGGAGGTCCAGACTCCGCCGACGGCGGCCGTGGCGAGGAGGGCGACGACGGCCTGGGGGATGTTCGGGAGGTAGGCGCTGACGCGGTCTCCGGGGCGGACGCCGAGACGGCGCAGTTCCGCGGCGAGGGAACCGACCTGGCGGCTCAGTTCCGACCAGGTCACCGGTCGGGGTTCGTGGGTCTCGTCGACGTGCAGGAGGGCTGGTTCGTCCGGGCGGCTGGAGGCGGCGCGCAGCGCGTGCTCGGCGTAGTTCAGGGTGGCGCCGGGGAACCATTCGGCGCCGGGCATGGCGCGGTCGCCCAGGACGCGTGTGAAGGGGGTCGAGAAGCGTACGTCGAACCACTCCGTGACGGCTTTCCAGAACGTTTCCAGTTCGTCGACGGACCAGCGGTGCAGGGCCGGGTAGCCGCCGTCGGACGGGGCTCCGTGGCGTTCGGCCGCCCAGGTCTGGAATCTGGTGACCTGGGCCTCGGCAGTGCGCTGCGGATCGGGCCGCCAGAGCGGCTCGGGATTCACGGTCGACATGGGGCGGCTCCCGGACTGTGCGCGTCGTGTGCGTCGCTCGCGCACGTGCTGGGGTGTGCGCGTGACGCGGCTGACACGGACGATGCCATGTGATCGACTTACACACCAGGGTGTGTCCCACACAGTCCGTGTCGTCAAGATGTGGGTCCGTCACAGGTGAACGGCAGTTGAACGACACGCGCGCGTGGTGCCGTCAGTGACAGGGTGAGCGACATGGACGGTCGTGACCTGGTGCGTTCGATAAGAATGGTCGGTTCCGCGGGGGCCGCACGGGGGTGGCGTCCCGTGCGGGCGGCGTGGCGTCGGCGGCGTGCCGACTCCCTGGCGCTGCCCGCGCGGGGCGTCGAGCGCGCGCGGGTGCCGGGGGTGGTGCGGGACGTGGAGCCGGGGCCCGGCGGCGGGACGATCAGGTTCAGCCGCTCCGAGCTGACGATCCGGGTGGCGGTGAACGGTGCCGTCTTCTGGGGCTGGGACGGGGCCGGGCCTGAGCCGTCGTACGCGCTGGCCGGGCGCTGTCCGGAGGCCGATCCGCGGGCGGTGCTGGAACCGGACAAGGACGGTGGCTGGCGGGTGGTGGCGGAACGGGTGACCGTCGGGGTCTCGCGGCACGGGGCCATCGAGGTGCGTACGCCGGGTGGTGTGGCGCTGCGGCGGGATCTGCCGCCACGGTGGTGGGAACCGGCGGAGGGGGGCCCGGGGCGCTGGATGCAGCGGTCGGAGGTGCCGGCGGACGCCCGCTTCTTCGGGCTGGGCGGTCGGGCGGCCGGGCCTCGTCTGCGTGCGGGGACCTACCGGCTGTGGAACACCGATCCGGGGCGCGCGTTCGATCGGGGCGACGATCCGCTGTACCTGACGATGCCGGTGCAACTGGTGGTGGCCGACGCGGCCACGCATCTGGCGTTCCACGACACGTCCTGGGACGGCTCGGTGAGGTTGCGGGAGGGTGAGGAAGGGGCCGGCTCCGGGCACGACCGGCCCGGGATGTCCGAGCTGCGGATGGACGGCGGCCCACTGCGCTGCTGGGTGGTGGTGGGGACCCCCGCGCGCGTGCTGCTCGCCTGGGCCTCGCTCACCGGCGCGCCGGCGGTGCCGCCCGCCTGGGCGCTCGGGCACCATCACGCGCGGGGCTTCGGCGACGAGCAGGAGGTGCGGCGGGTCGTGGCCGGTTACCAGGGGCGCGGCCTGCCGCTCGACGTGGTCCATCTCGGCGTCGGCTCCATGGACGACCGTCAGGTGTTCGCCGTCGACCAGGAGCGTTTCCCGAAGCCGGCGGTGCTCGCCGAGGAGCTGCGGCGGGACGGAGTCCGCCTGGTGTCGGTCGTCGAGCCTGCCGTGCGGGCCGTGCTGGGCGACACGGTCCACGACAGCGGGGTCGCCGAGGACGCGTTCGTGCGGGATGCCTCGGGGCGGATCGTGGAGGGTGTGGCGCGAGCCGGCGACTCGGTGTATCCGGACTTCACGCACGCGCGTGTGCGGCGCTGGTGGGGTGGGCTGTACACGGAGGGGGTCACGCAGGGGTTCTCGGGTTTCTGGCACGACATGAACGAGCCCACGTCGTTGACCGCCTTCGGGGAGCCGACGCTCCCCAGGTCGGCGCGGCACGCTCTGGAGGGCCGGGGCGGCGATCATCGCGAGGCGCACAACGTGTACGGGTTGTGCATGGCGCAGGCGGGTTACGAAGGGCTGCGGGAGCTGCTTCCCGAGGAGCGCCCGTTCGTGTTCTCGCGCTCCGGCTGGGCGGGGCTCCAGCGCTACGGCGGTACCTGGTCGGGTGACGTCGCCGCGGGCTGGCCGGGGCTGCGTGCGTCGCTGTCGCTGGTGCTGGGGCTCGGACTGTGCGGGGTGCCGTACTCGGGGCCGGACGTCGGCGGGTTCGACGGCGGCCCGTCTCCGGAGTTGTATCTGCGGTGGTTGCAGCTGGGTTCCTACCTGCCGCTGTTCCGTACGCGTGCGGCTCCCCGGACGGGGCTCGGGGAGCCGTGGGAGTTCGGCCCCGAAGTGCTGGAGCACGCGCGCGTGGCGCTCGTCGAGCGTCGGCGGCTGCTGCCGTACTTCGTGACGCTGGCGCATCTGGCCCGGCGGACGGGGGCTCCCTACGTGCGACCGCTGTGGTGGGGTGCCCCGGAGGACCGGGCGTTGCGCGACTGCGAGGACGCCTTCCTGCTCGGTGACTGCCTGCTCGTGGCGCCGGTGCTGGACCCGGGCGCGGACCGGCGGGCCGTGCGGTTGCCGCGGGGCCTCTGGTACGACACGGCGACGGGAAAGCGGTACGCGGGGCCGGGGCAGGTTCTCGTCGACGCGCCCCTGGGGCGGATACCGGTGCTCGCGCGCGCGGGTGCGGTCATGCCCGTGCGCGGGGAGGACGGCGGGCTGGAACTGGAGGTCTGGGCGCCGCCCCCGGGCGGGACGGGGGGCGGGCTGGTGGTGCGGGACGCCGGCGACGGCTGGGACGAACCCGAGACCGAGCGGTACGTCGCCCGCCGGGACACCGGCCGAGAGGTCGTCGTGGAGCGGGAGGGTGAGGACGGTGGGCGTGAGCCGTCCCACCCCGTGCGCGTACGCGGGCTCGGCCGGTCGGCTCAGATGTAGCGGCCCTCGAAGAACGCCCGCACGGCGATCGTGTGCAGCGGGAAGGCCAGCTCCTCCGGCCTGTGCAGGAGGTGCCAGCCTTCCGTCTCGTCGGTGGCGGCAGACGTCGGCAGCCGGTCCGCGGGGCGTTCCGGCAGGAGCCCGAACAGCAGGAGGTGGCCGTCGGGCGAGCTCATGGCGTCGGCGAGGCGTACGTCGCGGCTCGCGGCGTCGATACCCGTCTCCTCGTTGAGTTCCCGGACGACGGCCTGCTTCCAGTCCTCCTGGTGGTCGACGTAGCCGCCGGGCAGGGCGATGCCTCCGCGCGCGGGGGCTATGGTTCGGGTGATGACGACGAGGGCGGTGCCCTTCGTGTCGTACACGGGCTGGAGCGCGATCGCGACCGGCAGGGGGTTGCGGTAGGCGACGGTGGCGCAGGCCGGGCAGGTGCGGGGCCAGCCGGTGACGCCCTCTCCATAAGGTGCTCCGCAGCCCGAACAGTGTGAGTCGGGCACGGAGTTGGAAGTGGAGTGGTGAGTTTCGGACACGCGCGGACTGTATCCGATCATCGGTGGGCATCGTACGCGGGTGGTTCAGGGGTCCTGGTGAGGGACTTGATGGAGACGGGGAAGTCGAAGTAGGTCTCCGGGTGGGGTTCGGGCTTGAAGGTGTAGTGCCACCACTCCTCGGCGAGGTTGACGAAACCCTGCTCCTCGAGCGTGCTCTTCAGGAGCAGTCGGTTGGCTCGCTGTTCGCCCTGGACGCGCGGGTCGAGGGTGTGACTGAGAGTGTCGAAGCAGTCGAAACCGGTGCCCATGTCGACGGAGTTGTTCGGGAAGCGGTCGCGCTGTGGTGCGAAGCAGGGCACTAGTAGGACTCCGTTAGGTTGCTCTGGCTCTGAGGTTCTGGCTGGTGGTGGATGTTCTGGGCAGGGGGCGGTGGCAGGTGGTGCAGGTGCCGGC
>NZ_JBIVKQ010000055.1:0-5824 GCF_044750845.1 Streptomyces sp. NPDC088766
GTCTTCCCAACGGTGACCGTCTGCATGTGACGGTGGAGCCGGTGGACGCCGACGGCTCCCCGCACCTGACGGTGGATCTGGTGGGCCGCGACCGGACGATGGACCAGACCACGTGGTGGACCGATGCGGCCCCGGTGGAGTTGGTGCACGAGCTGACCCACCAGCTGGGCCTGCGCGACGAGTACCGGGACGCCGATGCCCCGCACCGTCCGCACGTCCCCGGCAGCCTGCTCGGTGACCTGAACGCGGACCCGGAGGATGCCTCTCTCGCCGCTGCCGGTCTGCGCGACCGGCACCTCGCCCTGCTGGGCGCACTGATCGGGGACGTGACCCCCGCGCCCCTGACGAACGACGGCGAGGACGGCCGCAGCTTCGAAGACGCCCGCAGCCAGGCAGTCCCGGACCCACGCGAAGCGGTGTGGGTGGACCCGGTCTCCCTTCCCCGCACCGCCGACGACACGACGGTCACCGAGGTCCCGGCTCACATGCCGCAGGACACCGGTGCGGTCCCGGCGCCACCCGAGCCGGTTCTACGTCCTTTCAAGATGGGGAACTTCGAGTTCACGAACCTCAACCAGACGGAGAGGTACCTGGACAAGGCGATCCGGATCATCGGGTTGCTCGACGAGCACACCACCATCAAGAACTACGTCGGCGGCCGGCCCGTCCGCATCACCCTGCACCTGCGCACGACCGAAACCCCGGCCGACGTGCGCGACCTGGGCGCCGACGGTGTGCAGATCAACCTGGCCAGCTACTACTTCGAGAAGTACGACATCGGTTACGTGATGGGCATGCTCGCCCACGAGATCGGCCTGCACCCCCTCGCCTCCCGCAACACGGACATCCCGGAGCAGGAGGAGGCCTACAGGGGCATGCCGCTGCCGGTGCCCGGGCTGACCGACCTGAAGACACCGCGCACGATGAACACCGAGAGCGCGGGCCAGGCCGACCACATCATGGCGGCCTACCCCGCCACCATCCGACACGGCATCTACCGCGACATCGTCGTGGAGATGGCCAAGGTGCTCGCGCAGCACGCCCGGGTCGGTGTGGCGGGAGCCAAGCCCAAGGATGTCACCGACCTGTTCGACACCTATCTCATGGACCTCGCGTCCATCGGGGTCACCAGCGACTACCGGATGAACGCGGTCAAGGAGCCCAACTACACGGCGAGGGTCTACAACGCCTACAAGGAGATGCTCCGCGCCCGGCTGGCGGATACTCCCGCGCTGCAGGCGCTCCTGCCGTCCGACAAAGGTCTGTTCGGCGTCGCGAGGGACTTCACGCAGCTCGCCACCAGCATCGCGACCAACAACCGCGGTGACAGCATCCAACAGCCCCAGCCCCAGCCCCAGCCCCCTGCTCCGGAACAGTCCGGCGGCGACACGGGCGAGGCACGTCCCAGACTTCCCCGCACCGACAGCGACACCGGTACCGGCACGGCACCGCAGACGCCGCCAACCGCCACATCCGCGCCACGCGGCGCGCGGGACGGTCGTCCCCGGTTCGTGGTGCGGTCGGGTTTCGATGCCCGCCGGTTCACGCACGCCGGTGACCCGGTCACCGACCTCACGGTCCGTCTCGCGCTGCGTGGCACGCATGAGCAGAACGCCCGTGTGTTCGGCCGGCTCCAGGCAGGAGTGGAGGAGTTCCTCAACGACCCTGCGCACCGTCTGCCGAACGGTGACCGTCTGCATGTGACGGTGGAGCAGGTCGATCCGGCGGACTCGCCGCATCTGACGGTGGATCTGGTGGGCCGCGACGAGGCGATGGACCAGGTGTCGTGGTGGGCGGATGCGGCTCCGGTGCAGCTGGTGCACGAGCTGACGCACCAGCTGGGCCTGCGGGACGAGTACCGGGACACGGATGCCCCGCACCGTCCGCACGTTCTGGGCAGTCTGCTGGGTGACCTGGACGCGGATCCGGAGGATGCCTCCCTCGCCGCGGCTGGTCTGCGCGACCGCCACCTCGCCCTGCTCGGTGCGTTGATCGGGGACGTGACCCCGGCACCCGAGGAGGTCGGCCGGAGCTTCGAGGAGGCCCGCAGCGCGGCCGTGCCCGACACGCGTGAGGCGGTGTGGGTGGACCCGGTTTCCCTGCCCCAGCCCGCCGCTGACGGCTCGACGGCCACCGAGGTCCCGGCTCACATGCTGCAGGACACCGGTGCGGTCCCGGTGCCTGTGGAGCCGGTGTTGCGGTCGTTCCGGATGGGGAATTTCGAGTTCACGAATCTCAATCAGACGGACCGGTATGTCGAGAAGGCGATGCGGGTCGTCGAGTTGCTGGATGAGCACGCGACGATCAGGGACTACATCGGTGGTCGTCCGGTGCGTATCACGCTGCGTCTGCGGACGACGGAGGCGCCGGCCGATGTGACCGACCGTGGCGATGACGGTGTGGACATCAATCTGGCGAGTTATTACTTCGAGAAGTACGACACCGGTTATCTCATGGGGATGTTGGCGCATGAGATCGCTCTGCATCCTCTGGCTTCGCGGAACGGGCGTATCGCGGAGGAGGAGGATCTGTTTGCGGGGATGCCGTTCGTGGTTCCGGGTCTGGAGTCGTTGAGCGAGCCGCGTTTCATGAACACGGTGGGTTCGGGTCAGGCGGACCACATCATGGCGGCGTTCCCGCAGTCGATCCGGCACGGCGTCTACCGGGACGCGGTGGTGGAGATGGCGGGTGTGCTGGAACAACGCGCGCGGGTGGGTGTGGAGGGTGCCAAGGCGAAGGACGTCACGGACCTGTTCGACACCTACCTGATGGATCTGGCCTCGATCGCGGTGACGAACGACCACCGGGCGCGGGCGGTCGCGGATCCGGGGTACACGGCGAGGTCGTACAACGCGTACAAGGCGCAGTTGGATGCGCATCTGCCTGCGGACAGTCGTCTTCGTGCCCTGTTGCCTGCCGACAAGGGCCGGTGGGGTGTGCTGCGGGACTTCGCCCAGCTCGCCACCAGCGTCGGTACCAACAACCGGGGCGACAGCATCCAACAGCCCGCCCCGGCCGGCGAGGCCCGTCCCCGCCTCCCCCAGGGGACGGACAACGGTCACCGGACCGAGGAGGAGCTCGACCGGCAGGCCGCACCGGACGTTCCGCTGCCGCAGGGTGCGCGGGACGGCCGTCCGCGGTTCGTGGTGCGGTCCGGTTTCGACGCCCGTCGGTTCACGCACGCCGGTGACCCGGTCACCGACCTGACCGTCCGCGTCGCGCTGCGCGGTGCGGAGGAGCAGGGCGCGCGGGTGCGTGAGCGACTCGACGCTGGCGTGCTCCAGTTCCTGAACGATCCGGGTCACCGCCTGCCGAACGGCGACCGTCTGCATGTGACGGTGGAGTACGTCGATCCGGCGGACTCGCCGCATCTGACGGTGGATCTGGTGGGCCGCGACGAGGCGATGGACCAGGTGTCGTGGTGGGCGGATGCGGCTCCGGTGGAGTTGGTGCACGAGCTGACGCACCAGTTGGGCCTGCGGGACGAGTACCGGGACGCCGATGCCCCGCACCGTCCGCATGTCCCCGGCAGCCTGCTCGGTGATCTGAACGCGGACCCGGAGGATGCCTCTCTCGCCGCGGCCGGTCTGCGCGACCGCCACCTGGCCCTGTTGGGCGCGTTGATCGGGGACGTGGCCCCCGCGCCGGAGCAGGTCGGCCGGAGCTTCGAGGAGGCCCGGAGCCAGGCCGTCCCGGACCCACGCGAAGCGGTGTGGGTGGACCCGGTCTCCCTGCCCCGGACCGCAGACGACACGACGGTCACCGAGGTCCCGGCTCACATGCGGCAGGGCCAGGAACTGCTGCCGTTCGGGTCGGGCAATTTCGTGTTCACCAATCTCAACTACGAGAGGGATGCGTACCGGAACAAGGCGGTTCGTGTCATCGAGACGCTGAGCAGTCACGACATCATCCGTGAGTATGTCGGTGGCCGTCCGGTGCGGATCACCCTGCATGTGCGCACCACGGAGACTCCGGCGGACGTGATCGATCTGGACGTGGCCCGTCAGGAGGCCGCGATGCGTGCTCTGGAGGCTGCGGCGGACTCGGGTGATGTGGAGGCGGCCGAGGTGGCGCGGGCGGAGCTGGCGGATGCTCTGGTGGTCAGGCCTGCGGCGGAGATGCGCGGGGTGGAGATCAATCTGGCGAGTTATTACTTCGAGAAGTACGACATCGGTTATCTCATGGGGATGCTGGCGCATGAGATCGGTCTGCATCCGTTGGCCTCGGCGCGAGACGGTCTGGGCAGGGACGAGGCCGACCATGCGGGGGTGGCGCAGCGGGTGCCGGGGCTGCCGGAGAGCCGTGTGATGAACACGGTGGGGGCAGGTCAGGCGGACCACATCATGGCGGCTTCCCCGGACCGTATGCGGCACCGGGTCTACCGCGACGTGGTGGTGGAGATGGCGCGTGTCCTGGCGCAGCAGGTCGCCAAACGCGACGAGGGGGCCAGCGACAAGGACGTCACCGATCTGTTCGACACCTACCTCATGGACGTGGCGACGATCGCGGTGACCAATGACCACCGGGCGCGGGCGGTCGCGGATCCGGGGTACACGGCGAGGTCGTACAACGCGTACAAGGCGCAGTTGGATGCGCATCTGCCTGCGGACAGTCGTCTTCGTGCCTTGTTGCCGGCGGACAAGGGCCGGTTCGGTGTGCTGCGGGACTTCGCCCAGCTCGCCGCGAGTGTGGGGACCAACAACCGGGGCGACAGCATCCAGCGGCCCGCCCCGGCCGGCGAGGCCAGGCCTCGACTGCCGCAGAGCACTGCTCAGCGGACCGAGGCGGACGATCGGGAAGACCCGTCCACCACCACGCTGCCGAACGGCTCGCGGGACGGCCGTCCGCGGTTCGTGGTGCGGTCGGGCTTCGACGCCCGCCGGTTCACGCACGACGGTGACCCGGTCACCGACCTGACCGTGCGGGTGGCGATGCGGGACGCCGACGGGCAGAGCGCGCACGTCTTCGGGCAGTTGAGCGCGGGCGTGGAGGAGTTCCTGAACGACCGCGGTTACCGTCTTCCCAACGGTGACCGTCTGCATGTGACGGTGGAGCCGGTGGACGTCGGTGACTCGCCGCATCTGACGGTGGATCTGGTGGGCCGCGACGAGGTGATGGACCAGACCACGTGGTGGGCGGATGCGGCCCCGGTGGAGTTGGTGCACGAGCTGACCCACCAGCTGGGCCTGCGCGACGAGTACCGGGACGCCGATGCCCCGCACCGTCCGCATGTCCCCGGCAGCCTGCTCGGTGACCTGAACGCGGAACCCGAGGATGCCTCCCTCGCCGTCGCCGGTCTGCGCGACCGCCACCTGGCCCTGCTGGGCGCACTGATCGGGGACGTGACCCCCGCGCCCCTGACGAACGACGGCGAGGACGGCCGCAGCTTCGAAGACGCCCGCAGCCAGGCCGTCCCGGACCCACGCGAAGCGGTGTGGGTGGACCCGGTCTCACTTCCCCGCACCGCCGACGACACGGCGGACACCGACATCCCTGCCCGCATGCCGCAAGAGGTGATGTTCCTCCCCTTCAAGTCGGGCAACTTCGAGTTCACCAACCTGAAGCACACGAACGCCACGTACCGCGACAAGGCGATCCGCATCATCGAAATGCTCGGAGAGCACCCGACGATCAGCGAGTATGTCGGTGGCCGTCCGGTCCGCATCACCCTGCACGTGCGCACCACGGAGACGCCCGCCGACGTGATCGACCGCGGCGAGGACGGTGTCGACATCAACCTCGCCAGCTACTACTTCGAGAAGTACGACATCGGTTACGTGATGGGCATGCTCGCCCACGAGATCGGCCTGCACCCCCTGGCCTC
>NZ_JBIVKQ010000056.1:0-5023 GCF_044750845.1 Streptomyces sp. NPDC088766
AACATCCCCACCACCCTCCGCCTCACCGGCACCCTCGACACCGACGCCCTGCGCCACGCACTCAACGACGTCGTCGCCCGGCACGAAAGCCTGCGGACCACGATCGTCGAGGACGAGCGCGGGCCGGGGCAGGTCGTGCACGATCCGGTCCCGGACAGCGTGCCGCTGCCGGTCGCGGAGGTCGGAGAGGAGGAGTTGGAGGCGAGGCTGACCGAGGCCGCGCACCACGCCTTCGACCTCGAGGGCGAACTGCCCGTGCGGGCCACGCTGTTCCGGCTGTCGGAGACGGAGCACGTGCTGTTGCTGCTCATCCATCACATCGCCAGTGACGCCTGGTCGCGCGAGCCCCTGGGCCGCGATCTGGCCGCTGCGTACACCGCGCGGCTCCAGGGGCGGGCGCCGGGCTGGGCTCCGCTGGCCGTGCAGTACGCCGACTACGCGCTGTGGCAGCAGGAGATGCTCGGTGACGGCACCGACCCCGACACCCTCGCCGGACGGCAGCTCGCCCACTGGAAGGACACCCTCACCGGCCTCCCCGAACAACTCGACCTGCCCACCGACCGCCCCCGCCCCGCCGTCGCCGACTACCGGGGCGACCGGGTGGAGTTCACGCTGGACCCCGGGCTGCACGGTCGTCTGACGGAGCTGGCGCGGGGGACGAACACCAGCACGTTCATGGTGCTCCAGGCGGCGCTGGCGGCCCTGCTGACGCGGCTGGGCGCCGGGGAGGACATCCCCCTCGGCACCCCGGTCGCCGGACGCACGGACCGGGCGGCCGAGGACCTGATCGGCTTCTTCGTCAACACCTTGGTGCTGCGTACCGACACCAGCGGTGATCCGACGTTCCGTGAACTCCTGGAGAGCACCCGCCGCGCCGATCTGGCGGCCTACGCCCATCAGGACGTGCCGTTCGAGCGGCTGGTGGAGGCGGTCAACCCGACGCGGACCCTGGCGCATCACCCGCTGTTCCAGGTGATGCTGATCCTGAGCACCGCCGACGCGGACCCGGATACGACGCTCGCCCTGCCGGGGCTGCGGGTGACCGCCGAGCGGAGTCGGCTCGGCGCGGCGAAGACCGACCTGGCGTTCGCGCTGGTGGAGACGCGGGACGCGGCGGGCCGTGGGGCCGGGCTCACCGGTGCGCTGGACTTCCGTACCGATCTGTTCGACCGTGCGACGGCCCGGTCGCTGGTGGACCGGTTCGTGTTCCTGCTGGAGACGGTCGTCGCCGATCCGGCCGTCCGGCTGTCCGAGGTCGACGTCCTCGGTGCCGCCGAGCGCCACCGGCTGCTGGCCGACGGTGCCGGGGCCGTACTGCCGGCCCTGGACGCGACGCTGCCCGGGCTGTTCGAGGCGCAGGCGGCCCGGACTCCGGACGCCGCGGCGGTGGTGTCGGCGGCGACGGTGTCGTACCGCGAACTCGACGCGCGGGCCGACCGGCTGGCGCAGCTGCTGCGCCGGGAGGGCGTGCGGCCGGGGACCCCGGTGGTCATGCTGATGGAGCGGTCCGTGACGCACGTCGTGGCCACGCTCGCCATCGGCAAGGCGGGCGGTGTGTACGTCCCGCTGCACGACACGTATCCCGTCGAGCGGATGCGGTACGTGGTGCAGGACACGGCGGCCACCCTGGTGCTGGCCGACCGCGTGGAGGAGGAACGCGCCGGCGAACTGGGCGCCCGGGTCGTCGTCGTGGACGAGCACGGCGCCCCGTCCGGGGCGTACCCCGACGACGCGCCGTCCACGGGCCTGCGGCCGGACGATCTCGCGTACGTGATGTACACGTCCGGCTCGACCGGCCGGCCCAAGGGCGTGGCCGTCACCCAGCGCGGGGTGGTGGACCTGGTCCGCGACCACTGCTGGCGGCCCGGCACGCACGAGCGGGTGCTGCTGCACGCCCCGCACGCCTTCGACGTCTCCTGCTACGAGATGTGGGTGCCGCTGCTGTCCGGCGGCACGGTGGTGGTCGCGCCGCCGCGGCAGCTGGACGCCGCCTCGATCGCGGAGCTGATCGCGCGGCACGAGATCACGGCGATCCACCTGACCGCCGGGTTCTTCCGGGTCGTCGCCGAGGAGGCACCCGAGTGCTTCGCCGGGGTGCGGGAGGTGCTGACCGGTGGTGACGTGGTGTCGCCGACGGCGGTCGCCCGTGTCCTGGAGCACGCGCCCGGCCTGGTGCTGCGTCATCTGTACGGTCCGACCGAGACGACGCTGTGCGTGACCCAGCACGAGGTGCGGGCCCCGTACACGGCCGGGGCGACGCTGCCGATCGGACGGCCGACGGGCAACACCCGTGCCTACGTGCTCGACCGGTACCTCCAGCCGGTGCCGGCCGGTGTGGCGGGTGAGCTGTTCATTTCGGGCAGCGGCCTGGCACGCGGGTATCTGCACCGGCCGGAGCTGACCTGCGAGCGGTTCGTCGCCGATCCGTACGGCGGTGCCGGCGCGCGCATGTACCGCACCGGTGACCTCGTGCGGTACAACCCCGCGGGTGAGCTGGAGTACCTGGCGCGCGCCGACGACCAGGTCAAGATCCGCGGGTTCCGGGTGGAGCTCGGCGAGGTCGAGACGGCCCTGGCGGGCCGGGAGGAGCTGGCGCAGGTCGCCGCCGTCGTCCGCGAGGACCGGCCCGGTGACCGCCGTCTGGTCGCGTACGTGGTGCCGACGGAGGGCCGCGCGGCGGAGGTGGACCCGGCAGGTCTGCGGGCGTTCGCCCGGGGGGCCCTGCCCGACTACATGGTGCCGTCGGCGGTCGTCGTCCTCGACGGGCTGCCGCTGACCGCCAACGGCAAGCTGGACCGCAGGGCGCTGCCCGCTCCCGACTACGGCTCCGGATCCACCGGGCGGGCCGCCCGTACCCCGGTCGAGGAACTGCTGTGCACGCTGTTCGCGGAGGTCCTGGGCCTGTCCGCGGTGGGCGCGGACGACGGCTTCTTCGACCTGGGCGGCGACAGCATCCTGTCCATCCAGTTCGTCAGCAGGGCCCGCGCGGCGGGACTGGCCCTGGCGGTGCGGGACGTCTTCGAACACCAGTCGGCGGCCCGGCTCGCCGAGGCACTGGACCTGCGCGGTGCCGAGCCGGCCGCGGCGGCGCGGCTGCCGCAGGTCGACCCGTACGGACCCGTTCCGGCCACGCCCGTCATGGCACGGGTCACGGAGCTGGGTCTGGGCGGGGACGACTTCAACCAGTCCGTGGTGGTCTCCGTGCCGCCGGGCCTGGACGGGGAACGGCTGGTGACGGCCCTGCGGCGGGTGCTGGAGCGGCATGACGCCCTGCGCCTGCGCACCGGCCCCGACGGGACCATGGACGTGTGTCCGCCCGCGACCGGGCCGGGCGAGGAGGTCCTCGTCCGGGTGGCGGCCGACGGTGACGTCGGCTCCGAGGACGTGGAGGAGCTGGTCGTCGAGCTGGCGGAGGCCGCCCGGGACCGTCTCGCGCCCGCCGTGGGGCGGATGCTGCAGGCCGTCTGGCTCGACCGTGGGGAGAGCCGGGACGGGCTGCTGATCCTGGTCGCGCACCACCTGGTGGTCGACGCCGTCAGCTGGCGCATCCTGGTTCCGGACCTGGCCGCCGCGTATCAGGGCGACGCCCTGGCGCCGGTCGGCACCCCCTGGCGGCAGTGGGCCACCGCGCTGCACCGGCTCGCCACCGAGCCGGGCACCGAGGCCGAACTGCCTTACTGGCAGAACACTTTGGCCCTCGAACCGGACCGGCTGCTGCGCGTGGACCGGGAGCGGGATCTGCACGGCACGTCGGGGCGGATCAGCCTCACCCTGCCGCCCGAGGTGACGCGGGCCCTGCTCACGCGGGTGCCCGGTACGGTCAACGCAGGCGTCGAGGACGTGCTGCTGAGCGCGTTCGCGGTGGCGGTCGCAGAGTGGCGGCGCGGTCGCGGTGACGACCCGGACGCCCCGGTCGTCGTCGACCTGGAGAGCCACGGCCGCCACGAGGAAGCCGTGCCCGGCAGCGAACTGAGCCGCACCGCCGGCTGGTTCACCGCCCTGTACCCCGTACGGCTCGCACCGGAGGTCGCGGACTGGAGCGCGCTGCACCAGGACGCCGCCGCCTTGGGTGACGTGCTGAAGCAGGTCAAGGAGCAGCTGCGGGCCGTGCCCGGCCACGGCCTCGGCTACGGCCTGCTGCGCCATCTCAACCCGCGTACCCGGCCCGTCCTCGCCGCGCTGCCCGAGCCGGAGTTCGGCTTCAACTACCTGGGCCGCCGCACGGCGGCGCCGTCCGGAGCGGCCGAGCGGTGGAGCGTGGTCGGCGGCGGAGTCGCGGCCTTCCGGCCCGCGGCGCCGATGGCGCACGTGGTGGAGGTCAACGCGGTGACGGTGGACGGGGAGGACGGGCCCCGGCTGCACGCCGACTGGACGTACGCGAGCCGTGTGGTCAGCGACGAGGACGCCCGGCAGCTGGCCGAGCAGTGGTCCGTGGCACTGCAAGCCCTCGTCGAGCTCGCCGACCGACCCGACGCGGGCGGTCTGACCCCGTCCGATGTGACCCTCGCCTCCCTCAGTCAGTCCGAGATCGAGGAGTTCGAGGCCGACCTTGAGTCCGAGTGGGAGAGTGAGCAGTGAGCCAGCAGTCGTCGCGTTCGCGCAGCAAGATCGAGGACATTCTTCCGCTGTCCCCGCTCCAGGAGGGCTTCGTCTTCCTGAGCCTGCTCCACGAGAGCGGTCTCGACCCGTACGTCAGCCAGGTCGCCTTCGACCTGCACGGGCCTTACGACGACGCCCGGATGCGCACCGCCGCCCGGTCCCTGCTGCAACGCCACCCGAACCTCCGGGCCGGCTTCCGGCAGCGCAAGAACGGGGCCTGGGCCCAACTCGTGCTGCGCGAGGTGGAACTGCCGTGGCAGGAACACGATCTCGCCGCCCTGCCGGCGGAGGAGCGGCAGCGTGAGGCGGCCCGGCTGGCCGCCGAGGAGCGCGACCGCCGCTTCGACCTGGGCCGCCCGCCGCTGCTGCGCTTCACCGCGCTGCGGCTGTCGCCCGACCACGTCCGGCTGGTGATGACCAACCA
>NZ_JBIVKQ010000057.1:0-4646 GCF_044750845.1 Streptomyces sp. NPDC088766
CACGACGAAACCCACACCCTGATCACCGGCATCGCCCAGGCGTTCACCGCGGGCGTACCGGTCGACTGGGCCGCCTGCCTCGGCACCGGCACCACAGCTCCGGCACCCCTGCCCACCTACGCCTTCCAACGCGAACGCCACTGGATGGAGCGCAAGGACGCCGCCCCGGGCGACGAGGCACGTGGCTGGAGCTCGCTCGGTCATCCACTGCTCGCCGCGAAGGTCGAACCGGCGGGGAGCGAAGAGGTGTTGTTCAGCGGCCGCGTCTCGGTCGGGACGCATCCGTGGCTGGAGACGTACACCGTCCTGGACACTCCCGTCCTGCCCGCCGCCGCGCTCGTGGACCTCGTCGTGCGCGCGGGTGACGAGTTGGGCCTCGGCACGCTCGACGCCCTCACCGTGCACACCCCGCTCGTGCTCTCGGCGCTGACCTCGACGGAGATCCAGCTCGCCGTCGCCGGCCCCGACGACTCGGGCCTGCGTGCCTTCACCCTGTACGCCCGGCCGGCCGACGAGGGCGCTCGCTGGACCACGTACGCGGACGGCAGCCTGTCCGTCGCCGCCGGCCGGCCGGTGCGTCCCGTCGGCGACGGCAACGGTACGGAGGTGACGCTCACCGACGAGCTGCTGCCGGACGCCGTCCGCTACGGACTGCACCCGGGGCTGCTGGAGGCGGCTCTCCGTGCGGCGGAGGAGGCCGACGCCGTCGCCCCGGCCCGTCCTGGCACCGTTCTCGTCCCTACCGAATGGCACGACGTGCGGCTGCACGCGAGCGGTGCCACGGTCGTCCGTGTCCAGTGGCAGGCCGTCGACGAGCGCACCGTGGCCGTCCGGCTCACCGACGCCGCCGGTGAGCCGGTCCTGACGGTCGGCCGACTGGTCTTCCAGGACGTGCCGTACGACCGTTTCACCGCCGCCGGCCGGGCGGCCCTGCCGCTGTACCGCACCGAGTGGGGCATCGCCGAGCTGCCGACGGCCGAGGCCTCCCTGCGCTGGGCCGACGTGGGCCCGGACAACGGCGACGGCACCGGCACCGGCACCGGCACCACCTACTCGACCCTCTCGGAAGCGGCGGAGGCCATCGCGGCGGGTGCCCCCGTCGACGCCTTGCGCGTGTGGGCTCACGACGGGTCCGGCACCGACGTGGTCGACGCCCTGCACCGGCGCACCCGTGACGCCCTCTCCCTGGTCCAGGGGTATCTGGCCGACGAGCGTCTCGGGGACGTCCCGCTGGCCGTGGTCACCCGCGGTGCCGTCGCCGTCGGCGCCGAGGAGGTCGCCGACCTGGCCGGTGCCGGAGTCCGGGGCCTGCTGCGCTCCGCGCAGGCCGAGGCACCGGGCCGGATCTTCCTCCTGGACCTGGAGCTGGACCTGGAGCGGTCGGCGGACGGGGAGGGCGAGGACGAGCACGGGAACGAGCACGGGAACGGGCACGAAAACAAAAACAAGGACGAGCCCCTCGAACTGGATGCGCTTCTGTCGGCGGTCGTCGCCGCAGGCGAGCCGGAGGCCGCCGTACGCGACACCGGGATCCGCGTGCCGCGCCTGCGCCGCGGGGACTCCACCGCGGCCGGACCGTCCGTCCCCGCCCGGCCCGATGCAGACCCGTCCCGCCCCGGCTTCGACCGGTCACCGGAGGGGACCGTGCTGATCACCGGCGGCACCGGAGCCCTCGGCTCTCTGGTGGCCCGCCGCCTGGTGGCCGAGCACGGCGTACGGCACCTGCTGCTGATCGGCCGGGAGGGCGCCGCCGCCCCGGGCACCGAGGCCCTGGTCAAGGAGCTGGCCGGGGCGGGTGCCACGGTCACCGTCACGGCCTGCGACGCCGGGGACCGTGCCGCGCTCGCGGCCGTACTGGACGGCATCCCCGCCGAGCACCCCCTCACCGCGGTCGTCCACGCCGCGGGCGTCCTCGACAACGCGCTGATCGCCGACCTGAGCGCACCGAGCCTGGCCGGCGTCCTCGCGGCCAAGGCCGATGCGGCCTGGCACCTGCACGAACTGACCGAGCGGCTGGACCTGTCCGCCTTCGTCCTGTTCTCGTCGAGCGTGGGCGTCCTCGGCGGGCCCGGTCAGGCCAACTACGCCGCCGCCAACGCGTTCGTCGACGCACTGGCCGCCCTGCGCGCCGCGCGGGGCCTCGCGGCCACCGCGATCGGCTGGGGCCTGTGGGACCCCGACGAGATCGGCGGCGGCATCAACGCCGCTCTCGGCGAGGCGGGCCACAAGCGCTACACCAGGGAAGGCTTCCGGCTCATCCCCGCGCAGGAGGGCCTCGCCCTGCTCGACGCGGCACTCGCGGAGGGCGCGGCCCACCTGGTGGCCCTGCCGCTGGACCTCGCGGCCCTGCGGGCGCACGGCCGGGTACCGGCCGCGCTGCGCGACCTGCTCCCCGCGCCGGGCCGCCGGGGCGCCGCGCACGGCGCGGACGCCACGGGCGGTGCCACCGGCCGGGTCTCGCTGGAGCAGCGGCTGGCCGCCCTGCCCGCCGAGGAGCGCGAGCAGGTCGTGCTCGACCTGGTGCGCGGCGAGATCGCGGCGGCGCTCGGCCACGCCGGAGCCCATCAGGTCGCCGCCCGCCGGGCCTTCCAGGACCTCGGCTTCGACTCGTTGACCGCCGTCGACCTGCGCAACCGGCTGACGGCCGCCACCGGCATGCGGCTGCCCTCCACCCTCGTCTTCGACCATCCGAACCCCGAGGCGCTCGCCGCCCACCTGCTGGGCCGGCTGGACGTGGGCGACGCACCGGGCGGGACCCCCGCCCTGGCGGAGCTCGACCGCCTGGAGGCGGCACTGCTCGGTGCGGACGCCCCCGACGACGAGGAGACCCGCTCCGCGGTCACCGCCCGGCTGAAGGCGCTGCTGGCGCGGATCGCGGCGGCGGAGGCACCCGAGGACGACGCGGCGGACGTGGCCGAGTCCATCGAGGCCGCCACCGCGGACGACCTCTTCGCCTTCATCGACACCCAGCTCGGCCGTTCTGCGCACTGAACCTCGGCGGGAGTGCCCCCGCGGCGCTCCCGCCCGGACTGAGGAGAGACGAACCAGCATGGCCACTGAGTCCAACGACCGGGCCCGGCAGACCCCCGCCGCCAAGGGACAGACCAACGAGGAGAAGCTGGTCGAGTACCTGAAGTGGGTGACCGCCGACCTGCACAAGGCCAAGCAGCGGATCACCGAGCTGGAGAGCGGTCAGGACGAGCCCGTCGCCGTCATCGGCATGGCGTGCCGCTACCCGGGCGGGGTGACCTCGCCCGCCGAGCTGTGGAGGCTCGTCGCCGACGGGGTGGACGGCATCACCCCCTGGCCCACCGACCGCGGCTGGGACATCGAGGGCCTGTACGACCCGGAGCCCGGCAGGGCGGGCAAGTCCTACACCCGTGAGGGCGGATTCCTGGACGGGGCCGCCGAGTTCGACGCGGCCTTCTTCGGCATCTCACCGCGCGAGGCCCTCGGCATGGACCCGCAGCAGCGCGTGCTGCTGGAGACGGCGTGGGAGGCGCTGGAGAGCGCCGGCCTCGACCCGGCCGCCCTCAGGGGCAGCCGCACCGGCGTGTTCGCCGGCCTCGTGGAACAGAGCTACCTCGACCGCGAGGGCCCCGAGGAGCTCGAGGGCTACCTCATGACGAGCAAGCTCTCCAGCGTGGCCTCCGGCCGGATCGCCTACACCTTCGGCCTGGAGGGCCCGGCCGTCTCCGTGGACACGGCCTGCTCCTCCTCGCTGGTGGCCCTGCACATGGCGGTGCAGTCGCTGCGCTCGGGCGAGTCCACGCTCGCCCTCGCGGGCGGCGTCACCGTCTCCGGCTCCCCGAGCGGCTTCGTGGACTTCTCCCGCCAGCGCGGTCTGTCCCCCGACGGCCGCTGCAAGTCCTTCTCCGACGACGCCGACGGCACCGGCTGGTCCGAGGGCGTCGGAATGCTCGTCGTCGAGAAACTCTCCGAGGCACGGAAGAACGGTCACCGCATCCTGGCGGTGATCCGCGGCACGGCCGTCAACCAGGACGGAGCCAGCAACGGCCTCACCGCCCCCAACGGCCCCTCCCAGGAACGGGTGATCAAGCAGGCGCTGGCCAACGCCGGTCTGGGCACGGCCGACGTGGACGCCGTCGAGGCCCACGGCACGGGCACCCGCCTCGGCGACCCGATCGAGGCCCACGCGCTGCTCGCCACCTACGGTCAGGGGCGGCCCGCCGGGCGGCCCCTGTACCTCGGCTCGCTCAAGTCGAACATCGGTCACTCGGTCGCCGCGGCCGGCGTGGGCGGCGTGATCAAGATGATCGAGGCGATACGGCACGGGGTGCTGCCGAAGACGCTGCACGCCGCCAAGCCGTCCAGCCACGTGGACTGGGACGCGGGCGCGGTCGAGCTGCTCACCGAGGCACGCGAGTGGCCCGCGGTCGACGGCCGCCCGCGCCGCGCGGGCGTCTCCGCCTTCGGCGTGAGCGGCACCAACGCCCACGTCATAGTCGAGCAGGCCCCCACCGAGGACGCCCCGGGAGCCGATCCGGCCGAGTTCGCTCTCCCCGTCGTGCCCTGGGTGTTGTCGGGCAGGAGCGCGCAGGCGGTCCGCGACCAGGCAGCACGGCTGCTCGCCCACCTGGAGACCCACCCCGCGCTCGCCGCCCAGGACGTCGCCCTGTCCCTGG
>NZ_JBIVKQ010000058.1:1537-3122 GCF_044750845.1 Streptomyces sp. NPDC088766
CACTTCTCACCGATCCCTCCGGGGTGAGGTCAGAGGCCAGTTCATCAGCGAACGTCTGATGCTGGTTGCTCATGGGTGGAACGTTGATTATTCGGCGCTCTTGGCTGTCTTCTCCTTCCAGTACTGCTCTTCGGGGCGTGGAACGAATGAGGGAAGCGGTGAGGGTGCCGGGCACGCTGTTGGGTGTCTGAGGGTACGAGCGTTGCTCGTCCTTCGGCTGCCGGCCCCAGTGCACTCGATACCCGTGAGGGTTCGGGGTGATGGGTGGCTGGTCGTTGTTTGAGAACTGCACAGTGGACGCGAGCATCTGTGGCCAAGTTTTTAAGGGCGCACGGTGGATGCCTTGGCACCAGGAACCGATGAAGGACGTGGGAGGCCACGATAGTCCCCGGGGAGTCGTCAACCAGGCTTTGATCCGGGGGTTTCCGAATGGGGAAACCCGGCAGTCGTCATGGGCTGTCACCCATACCTGAACACATAGGGTATGTGGAGGGAACGCGGGGAAGTGAAACATCTCAGTACCCGCAGGAAGAGAAAACAACCGTGATTCCGGGAGTAGTGGCGAGCGAAACCGGATGAGGCCAAACCGTACACGTGTGAGACCCGGCAGGGGTTGCGTGTGCGGGGTTGTGGGATCTCTCTTCTGTCGTCTGCCGGCGACAGGACGAGTCAGAAACCGTTGGCGTAGACGAAGGACATGCGAAAGGTCCGGCGTAGAGGGTAAGACCCCCGTAGTCGAAACGTCAGCGGCTCGTTGGAGAGACACCCAAGTAGCACGGGGCCCGAGAAATCCCGTGTGAATCTGGCGGGACCACCCGCTAAGCCTAAATATTCCCTGGTGACCGATAGCGGATAGTACCGTGAGGGAATGGTGAAAAGTACCGCGGGAGCGGAGTGAAATAGTACCTGAAACCGTGTGCCTACAAGCCGTGGGAGCGTCGCGCATTGAGTTTACTCAATGCGTCGTGACTGCGTGCCTTTTGAAGAATGAGCCTGCGAGTTTGCGGTGTGTTGCGAGGTTAACCCGGGTGGGGTAGCCGTAGCGAAAGCGAGTCCGAACAGGGCGACTGAGTAGCACGCTCAAGACCCGAAGCGGAGTGATCTAGCCATGGGCAGGTTGAAGCGGAGGTAAGACTTCGTGGAGGACCGAACCCACCAGGGTTGAAAACCTGGGGGATGACCTGTGGTTAGGGGTGAAAGGCCAATCAAACTCCGTGATAGCTGGTTCTCCCCGAAATGCATTTAGGTGCAGCGTCGTGTGTTTCTTGCCGGAGGTAGAGCACTGGATAGGCGATGGGCCCTACCGGGTTACTGACCTTAGCCAAACTCCGAATGCCGGTAAGTGAGAGCGCGGCAGTGAGACTGTGGGGGATAAGCTCCATGGTCGAGAGGGAAACAGCCCAGAGCATCGACTAAGGCCCCTAAGCGTACGCTAAGTGGGAAAGGATGTGGAGTCGCACAGACAACCAGGAGGTTGGCTTAGAAGCAGCCACCCTTGAAAGAGTGCGTAATAGCTCACTGGTCTAGTGATTCCGCGCCGACAATGTAGCGGGGCTCAAGCGTACCGCCGAAGTCGTGTCATTGC
>NZ_JBIVKQ010000058.1:3217-4602 GCF_044750845.1 Streptomyces sp. NPDC088766
GGTGAGCTGGGGGTGGCCGCAGAGACCAGCGAGAAGCGACTGTTTACTAAAAACACAGGTCCGTGCGAAGCCGTAAGGCGATGTATACGGACTGACGCCTGCCCGGTGCTGGAACGTTAAGGGGACCGGTTAGTGCGCTTTCGGGCGTGCGAAGCTGAGAACTTAAGCGCCAGTAAACGGCGGTGGTAACTATAACCATCCTAAGGTAGCGAAATTCCTTGTCGGGTAAGTTCCGACCTGCACGAATGGCGTAACGACTTCTCGACTGTCTCAACCATAGGCCCGGTGAAATTGCACTACGAGTAAAGATGCTCGTTTCGCGCAGCAGGACGGAAAGACCCCGGGACCTTTACTACAGTTTGATATTGGTGTTCGGTTCGGCTTGTGTAGGATAGGTGGGAGACTGTGAAGCCTGGACGCCAGTTCAGGTGGAGTCGTCGTTGAAATACCACTCTGGTCGTGCTGGATGTCTAACCTGGGTCCGTGATCCGGATCAGGGACAGTGTCTGATGGGTAGTTTAACTGGGGCGGTTGCCTCCTAAAGAGTAACGGAGGCGCCCAAAGGTTCCCTCAGCCTGGTTGGCAATCAGGTGTTGAGTGTAAGTGCACAAGGGAGCTTGACTGTGAGACCGACGGGTCGAGCAGGGACGAAAGTCGGGACTAGTGATCCGGCGGTGGCTTGTGGAAGCGCCGTCGCTCAACGGATAAAAGGTACCCCGGGGATAACAGGCTGATCTTCCCCAAGAGTCCATATCGACGGGATGGTTTGGCACCTCGATGTCGGCTCGTCGCATCCTGGGGCTGGAGTCGGTCCCAAGGGTTGGGCTGTTCGCCCATTAAAGCGGTACGCGAGCTGGGTTTAGAACGTCGTGAGACAGTTCGGTCCCTATCCGCTGCGCGCGCAGGAGTCTTGAGAAGGGCTGTCCCTAGTACGAGAGGACCGGGACGGACGAACCTCTGGTGTGCCAGTTGTCCTGCCAAGGGCATGGCTGGTTGGCTACGTTCGGGAGGGATAACCGCTGAAAGCATCTAAGCGGGAAGCCTGCTTCGAGATGAGGACTCCCACCCACTTGATGGGGTAAGGCTCCCAGTAGACGACTGGGTTGATAGGCCGGATGTGGAAGCCCAGTAATGGGTGAAGCTGACCGGTACTAATAGGCCGAGGGCTTGTCCTCAGTTGCTCGCGTCCACTGTGTTGGTTCTGAAACCACGAACGGCCCCGCGCCCGTCACCGGGTGTGGTGCGGCAGGTTCACCGTTTCACCGTGTTTCGGTGGTTATAGCGTGAGGGAAACGCCCGGTCACATTCCGAACCCGGAAGCTAAGCCTCACAGCGCCGATGGTACTGCAGGGGGGACCCTGTGGGAGAGTAGGACGCCGCCGAAC
>NZ_JBIVKQ010000059.1:0-1751 GCF_044750845.1 Streptomyces sp. NPDC088766
GGGGCCTGTGTCTGAATAACTGTCAGAGTTGATCTGTGCAGGTGTCGTCGTGTGACGGTAGGCGGGCTCGTAGTTGCGTGAGGGTGCGGGCCGGTGCTCCGGGTAGCGGAGTGACGGCGATGCGGTGCAGGTCCAGGAGGCGGTGGCCGTCCTGGAACTGGTTGGAGAGGTTGGTGCGGCTGACGTTCAGGAGTTGGGCCAGAAGTGTGCTGGTGACGGCTCCGCGGCGGCGTAACAGGGCGGTCAGCAGACGGTGGTAGTGGTCGAGGCTGCTGGTCTGCGGGTGGAGGTAGCTGCGTGGGCGGTGGAAGCGTCGTTGGAAAGCCGCCTCGGCCAGGGCGTCCCAGTACGGTTCCGAGACAGCGACCAGGTGGTCGAAGGCGGGACGGGGCATGCCGGTCAGGGCCGGGTCGGTGAGCATCGCGGTCAGGGCGGGATCGATCGGTTGTCGGCTCCGTGCCGGCTCGGGGGGCCGGGGTGCGACCGGTGCCAGGGTGTAGTTCCAGTCGCCGTGGAAGTGGTGGGGTGTGATCGGCAGGGCGTGGAACTCGGCGGGTGGGACTGTGGTGCCCAGGTCATATCGGCCGGTGTCGATTTCGGCGCCGATTCTCAGCCCGGTGCGGGTGGTCGTGGCGGCGATAGTGTCGATGACGACCTGGTAGCTGGTCAGTGGCCTGCCTCGCCAGTTTGCGGTGATGTGGCAGAACATGCGGTGTTCGATCTTGTTCCACTTCGATGTTCCGGGCGGGAAGTGGCAGACGGTGATCTCCAGCCCGCTCTCCAGGGCGAAGGCGGCAAGGTGTTTCTTCCATGTCCAGCGGCGTGGGTCGTTGGAACCGCCGCAGTCGGCGGTGACCAGCAGCCGGCTGGCGTCCGGATGGTCGTCGCGTCCGCGGTGCTGCCACCAGCGGCGGATGGATTCCACCGCGAACTCGCCCGTGTCGTGGTCGGTCCCGACGTTGACCCAGCCCGTGTTGCGGGCGATGTCGTAGATCCCGTAGGGGATGACCACGGGCTGGTCGCTGGTGATGAAGGTGTGGCAGTCCACGCGGATGGGATTCTTGCCCGGACGCCAGGTGCGTCCGGGCCGGTCGCGGTTGCCGAGCCATTCTTTGGCTTTGGTGTCCACGCTGATCACCGGCTGGTTGTCGTCGAGGAAGGCCGCGGCGGTGGCGTTGATGTGGGTGAACTGGGCATCCCGGTCCGGATGAGCGGCGCCTTCCGTGGTTTTGGCGGTTCCCTGCAGGCTGTATCCCAGGGCGTGCAGCAGGCGTCCGACGGTCGCCGCGCTGACCGGGTGGCCCTGAGCGGTCAGTGTCGAGGCCAGGGATCGCAGTGAGAGCGTGGTCCAGCGCAACGGCGAGACTGGATCGCCCCGGGTATTCGGCTCGATCAGTGCCTCCAGCGCGGGCAGCAGACCGGGGTCGGTGACCGTCAGCGGCTTGCGGCCGGCTCCCCGGGCCCGGACCCTCCGGGCAGGCAAAGGACACCCGGACAGCTCGGCAATCCCCCGGGCGATGGTGCCCGCACTGGCGCCGGAAGCGGCAGCCACCAGCGTGATCCCGCCGTGGCCGAGCGCGGCGGCCTCGCTGGCGAGGTAGAGCCGACGGCGACGCTCATCGAGATGGGGCAGGAACCGATCGAACTTGGCCCTCAGAGCCACCACCGAGGCTCGAGCGGCCGTATGTGCAGTCACACCCCAGTGTCCCGCCAACTCCGGCTCGCAGAGCAGTAATTGAAATACAAGCCCC
>NZ_JBIVKQ010000060.1:0-1721 GCF_044750845.1 Streptomyces sp. NPDC088766
ATCAGGTGGCGGGCCAGCTGGTTGGCGCGGCCGTTCAGCTCGCGGTACGTCAGGCTCTGCCCGTCACCGGCCAGCGCCACCGCATCCGGTGTGCGCGCGGCCTGCCGGGCGACGAGCTCGTGCACGGGGACGTCCGGCAGCTCGGTCGCCGTGCCGTTCCACTCCACCAGCACCCGCTCGCGTTCCGTCGCGCTGATGATCTCGACGTCACCTATGTGCTGGTCGGGCGCGCTGGCCATGGCCTCCAGGACGCGGACGAATCGCTCCGCGATGCTCTGCGCCGAGGTGCGCTCGAAAAGCTGAGTGCTGAAGTCCAGCGCGGCCTCGATGCCCCTGGGCCGTCGGTCGCTGTCGAACGACTCGGCGAACGCGAAGGACAGGTCGAACTTCGAGTTCGTGCGCTGCACCGTTTGCGGTGACACCTGCAGGCCCGGAAGCTCGGTGATGTCGCTCAACGCACCCTGGTGGTCCGTGTTGTTGAGAGTCAGCAACACCTGGAAGAGGGGGTGGTGGGCCAGCGTGCGGGCGGGGTTGAGGACCTCGACGAGGCGCTCGAAGGGGAGGTCCTGGTGCGTGTAGGCGGTGAGGTCCGTGGCGCGGACTCGTTCGAGGAGTTCACGGAAGGTGGGGTCGCCGCCGGTGTCGGTGCGCAGGACGAGGGTGTTGAGGAAGAAGCCGATCAGCTGGTCGGTGGCGTCGTCGGTGCGTCCGGCGACCGGGGTGCCGATGGGAATGTCCTGGCCGGCACCGAGCCGGGTGAGCAGTGCGGCGAGAGCCGTCTGGAGCACCATGAACGGGCTGGAGTGCGTCGTCGTCGCCAGCTCGGTCAGCCGCTCGTGCAGCTCCGCCGGTATCTCGAAGGCGACGCGGTCGCCCTGGTAGTCGGCGACGGCGGGGCGGGGGCGGTCGGTGGGCAGGTCGAGTTGTTCGGGGAGGCTGGTGAGGGTGTCCTTCCAGTGGGCGAGCTGTCGTCCGGCGAGGGTGTCGGGGTCGGTGTCGTCGCCGAGGAGGTCGTGCTGCCAGAGTGCGTAGTCGGCGTACTGGACGGGCAGGGGCGCCCAGTCGGGGGCGTGGCCCTGCAACCGTGCGGTGTAGGCGGCGGTGAGGTCCTGGGCGAGCGGGCCGCGCGACCAGGCGTCACTGGCGATGTGATGGACCAGAAGGATGAGTACGTGGTCCTCCGCCGACACACGCAACAGCCACGTAGCCACCGGCAGTTCGGACTCGATGTCGAAGCGGTGCGCCACCACCTCGGCCAGCTTGTCGCCTACCTCCGCGTCGGTCACGTCGACGACCGCGAACGGTGCCTCGGCGATGTTCGCCGGCAACACGACCTGGTGGGAGCCCTGCTCGTCCTCGGCGAAGACCGTGCGCAGGCTTTCGTGCCGGGCGACGACGTCGTTCACTGCCTCACGCAGGGCCTTGGTGTCGAGAGCCCCGGTGAGACGCAACGCGGTGACGGTGTTGTAGGTCGGGCTCGGCCCCTCCAACCGGTGCAGGAACCAGAGGCGTTGCTGGGCGAACGAGAGTGGAATCCGCTCCGGCCGCGGACCTGCGGTCAGCTGCGGCCGGGCGGCGTGCTCAGCACTTTCCAGCGAGGCTGCCAGTTCGACGACCGTAGGTGCTTCGAAGAGTTGGCGGATGGTGAGTTCGGTGGCGAGGGTGGAGCGGATGCGGCTGACGAGTCGGGTGGCGAGGAGGGAGTGGCCGCCGAGGTCGAA
>NZ_JBIVKQ010000061.1:0-1613 GCF_044750845.1 Streptomyces sp. NPDC088766
CTAGCTTGATCTTTAACCTGTGCGGCGTGGGCGCGGAGTGGTCGACTTCTTGGCCCGGGACGTAGTGGTGCCCGTCTTGCGGGGTGTGTGGACGTCGTGGCGTGGAGTGGGCCGGGTGTTCTTTCGGCCGGGAGGCCGTCCAGGTCCGGGGCGGTTGGATTTCGGTGCCCCGGCCGGGCAGAGCACTTTGGGGCGGATGTGCCGGAAGTCGCGGCGGACGCGTGCCGGGGTCAGTCTGTCCGGGGGAACGGGCCTCTCCCATGGGCGACGCCGGTCGGCTGCCAGTGGCCGGGCGAGGCGGAGTTGGGTGTAGGCGGCGAGGATCAGCCAGGTCCAGCGGTCCGCCGCCTCGGGGGTGCGGATCTTCGGGCAGGTCCAGCCGAGAGTCTGCTTGAACAGACGGAAGGTGTGCTCGATGTCGAAACGACGCAGGTAAGCCTGCCAGAGCCGGTCGGTGCCGGCGGCGTCTGCGGCGGTGCCGGACCACCACAGCCAGACCGGCTTCGGGGTGGCTCCGCTGGGGAGGTGCTCGATGTCCAGGCGGATCACGGTGCCTTCGACGATCGGGAGGATGCCGTCGGCTGTTGCCCAGGACGAGCGGTGGGTGAGCTTGGGGTGGAGCCGGTCCCAGGACCGGGCGAGGGCAGTGCCGTAGAGGCGTGTGTCGGTGACGGTTTCGTTGTCCGGGGTGCCCCAGGTGTCGGGCTGTCCGAAGACGAACTCGCCGCCATGCCGGGGCGGCCGGCCCCTGGTGTGAGGCTGCCGCGGCGGGGTCGGCCTGCGCAGGACGCGGTCCGAGCGCATCCTGGCCAGCACCTGCACCGGCAGGTCCTGCAGGAGATGGGCCAGGCGGGGCGCGTCGTATCCAGCGTCCGCGATGACGAGGATGCCTGGGTCACCCGTCCGCCACTGACCTGCGGTGATCAGCCGCTCAACCAGGTCACGCAGCTGCCGGGCGGTGACGGTGGCGGCGTCATCCCCGGGCGCCAGACGCAACGCGTCCAGGGGCGCGGTCCACGAGCTGCGGCCCGGCTCGAGCGCGCAGACGATCGAGTAGGGCCAGCCGGGAACCGGGATGTGCTGGTCCTTCCCCCGACCGTAGGTATGGCACAGGATCCGCTCCGGTGAGGTGTGAGCGTCCGGCCGCAGCCAGCAGGTGACATCGACAGCCAGGACCAGCCGGCCGTCCGCCGACCGGGGCAGCGGCACCGAAGCCAGGGACCGCCGCATCCGGTCCGCGTCGATCCGGCCCTGGGCGAGCGCGGCGTAGAGCCCTCCGTGCCCGCGGCGGTGTTCGCCCACCAGCGACAGCTCGGCCAGCGACCTCACCGGCCCGTCCCCGCACAACACCGCATCCGCAAGCTCGAACAGGGCGTCCGAACGGGCGTTGAGACACGAGTAGAACTCGCCCCGGAAGCAGGACAGATCCGCCAACGGCTCTCGCCGGGCATCGTGATGTTGCAGACTCATCCTCACGGCCTTCGTGCTGGACGTGTGTGTTCCTTGGTCGGAGCACATGTTCAGACGAAGGCCGCTTCCACGTACGGCAGTTACCGAACCGAGTGATCAAGTACGACGCACCGTTCGACGGCGCACGTTAAAGATCAAGCTAG
>NZ_JBIVKQ010000062.1:0-1450 GCF_044750845.1 Streptomyces sp. NPDC088766
CTAGTAGGGCTTGGTCAGCTTCACTCGTGAGTGGCGTGTCTGTTTGCTCGTGGGTGTCGTTGAGCTGGTGTGACACCTGAGGAGATGACCGGGGTCCGGGAGGATCTGGAGGCGTTCGCGGCGGAGTTGTTCGACGGGTTCTTCCGTGCGGATCAGCGGCGGTGGGGGCAGGCGTATGTGCGGGGGCTGTTGCTGGACGGGCGGCGCAAGTCGGTGGAGCCGATGGCGGCCCGTCTCGGTGAGGACGGCAACCGGCAGGCTCTGGCGCATTTCATCACCTCCAGCCCGTGGGATCCGGCCCATGTGCGGGCCCGGCTGGCCTGGAGGATGCACGCGGCGATCGGTCCGGAGGCGTTGATCGTGGACGACACCGGCTTCCTCAAGGACGGGGATGCCTCGGCGTGTGTGTCGCGGCAGTACACCGGCACCGCGGGCAAGGTCACCAAATGCCAGGTGGGGGTGTCGCTCCACCTGGCCACCGACCGTGCCTCGGCCGCGATCGACTGGCGGCTGTTCGTGCCGGCGGGTTGGGACCCGGCCTCGCCCGAGGCCGATCCGGACAAGGTCGCCCGCCGCAGCCGCTGCGGCATCCCCGACCAGGTGGGGCATGTGGAGAAGTGGCAGCTGGCCCTGGACATGATCGACGAGAGCAGGTCGTGGGGCGTCGATGTCCCGCTGGTCGTCGCGGACGCCGGATACGGGGATGCCGCCGCCTTCCGCCACGGCCTGGACGAACGCAACCTGCCCTACGCGGTGGGGATCTCCTCCCGCCACACCGCCCATCCGGCCGACGCCCGCCCCGTCCAGCCCGCCTACGCGGGCACCGGCCGCCCACCGAAAGTGCAGTACCCCGATGCGCCGCAGACCGTGAAGGACCTTGTCATCGCGGCCGGTCGAACGGCGGCGCGGCCGGTGTCCTGGCGGGAAGGCTCCCGGCCGGTCAAAGGCATCAGCGGCTTGAAACGTATGTACTCGCGGTTCGCCGCCCTCAGAGTCCGCCCCGCCGGACGTGGCATCCGCCGGGCCACCGACAGCCCGGAGCTGCCCGAGCGGTGGCTGCTGGCCGAGTGGCCGGCCGACGAGCCCGAACCGGTGCAATTCTGGCTGTCCAGCCTGCCCTCCGGCATGCCACTGGCCACGCTCGTGCGGCTGGCCAAGCTCCGCTGGCGCATCGAACACGACTACCGCGAGATGAAACAAGCTCTGGGACTGGCCCACTTCGAGGGCCGCACCTGGACCGGCTGGCACCACCACGTCACCCTCGTCTCCGCCGCCCACGCCTTCTGCACCCTGCAACGACTGGCCCGAGACCCAAAAGACGCGGCGCAGGTCTGAGTCTTTACCAGGCTGTCCGCGAACTGCAGACACTCCTCGCCACCTGGACCGGCGCCTGCCCCACCTGCCGCCGCGACATACCCACACCCATACGAACCTGACCAAGCCCTACTAG
>NZ_JBIVKQ010000063.1:0-1431 GCF_044750845.1 Streptomyces sp. NPDC088766
CTAGTAGGACTCCGTTAGGTTGCTCTGGCTCTGAGGTTCTGGCTGGTGGTGGATGTTCTGGGCAGGGGGCGGTGGCAGGTGGTGCAGGTGCCGGCCCAGCAGTTCAGCAGGTCCTGGAGAGCGTCGAGGGTCTGGTAGAGGGTGAGTCCGCTGTATCGGCTTTTGGGGACAGGCGCTGTTCGGTGAGGAATGCGTGGGCGGCGGTGACCAGGGTGACGTGGTGATGCCAGCCGGTCCAGGAACGTCCCTCGAAGTGGTCCAGGCCGAGGCCGTGCTTGAGTTCGCGGTAGTCGTGCTCGATGCGCCAGCGGATCTTGGCCAGGCGGACCAGTTCGGCGACCGGGGTGTCTGCGGGCAGGTTGGACAGCCAGTAGCCGGTGGGCTCCTCGGCGCCGTCGGGCCATTCGACCAGCAGTGTGACCTCGGGCAGGACACCGTCCCAGCTGTCTGGGTCGGGGGCGGCGGCCTGGGCCAGGCGGCGGGATTTGATCCCGGCCGGCCGCACCCGCAGTGCCAGGAAGTACGAGCGCATCGGTCCGCGCGAGCCTTCCCGCCAGGTCACCCCGGTGAACGCCTGCCTGTGGCCGGCCGCGAGTGCGGCCACCGGGGCCGGCCTGTCACGGTAGCGGGGCTGGGGTTTGCGGCCGTTGCCGGACCAGGCGGGGGCCGTGGGCATCACATCATGCGGGTGGACGGTGACATCCGAGCGGATCGCCACCACATAATCGATGCTGCGATGCTCCAGTCCGTCACGGAAGTCGGCGTTCTGTCCGTAGCCGGCGTCGGCCACCAGCACCGGCGGCACCAGATTCCATCCGGCCAGTTCATCAATGGTGTCCAGGGCCAGGCGCCACTTCTCCCGGTGCCCGATCTCGTCGGGGATCCCGGTCTTGCGCCGGCGGACCGGATCGTCCGCCCACTCCTGGGGCATGAACAGCCGCCACTGCAGCGGACAGGACGCGGTGTCGGAGACCGCGTGCACGCTCACCGCGACCTGGCAGTTGGCCTGCTTGCCCAGGGCTCCGCAGTACTGATGCGCGACCGCCACCGACATCCGGCCGTCCTTGGGGAACGACACGTCATCGACTGCCCAGGCATCCGGGCCGACCTGGGGCACCATCCGCTGCGCGATCCGCCGTCTCACCGGCACCGGATCCCAGGTCGACTGGTTCACGAACTGCTGCAGGTTCTGCTCGTTGCCGTCCGGCAGCCGCTCCGCCATCGGCTGGATCGACTTGCGCCGTCCGTCCAGCATCAGCCCCCGCAGATAGCAGTCGCCCTTGGCCCGCTGATCCTTGCGCGGCACCGAGGCGAACACATCAGCGACGAACAGCGCTAACTTCACCCGAGCACGGTTTACTTCATGTGCATCCACACCTTCAGCGTTCCCCCAGACAGGACCGACAGGCAGACGTAACGGAGTCCTACTAG
>NZ_JBIVKQ010000064.1:0-1133 GCF_044750845.1 Streptomyces sp. NPDC088766
CGGCTGACGAGTCGGGTGGCGAGGAGGGAGTGGCCGCCGAGGTCGAAGAAGTTGTCGTCGATGGTGACGTCGGTGACGGAGAGGACTTGGGCGTAGAGGGTGCAGAGGATTTCTTCGTGGGGGGTGCGGGGGGTCCGGCCGGTGGGGGTGGTGGTGTAGGTGGGGGCGGGCAGTGCTGTCCGGTCGAGTTTTCCGTTGGGGGTGAGGGGGAGGGTGTCGAGGGGGACGAGGGCGCTGGGGATCATGTAGTCGGGCAGGCTGTGTGCGAGGGCGGCCCGGACGGTGGACTCCTGCCAGTGGTCGGTGACGACGAGGTAGGCGGTGAGGCGTTGGTCGCCGGGGGTGTCTTCGCGGAGGATGACGGTGGCTTGGGTGATGCCGGGTTGGGCGGTGAGGACGGTCTCGATTTCTCCGGGTTCGATGCGGTGGCCGCGGAGTTTGATTTGGTGGTCTGCTCGGCCTGAGTGGATGAGGTGGCCGTCGGGGGTCCAGTGGGCGAGGTCGCCGGTGCGGTAGATGCGGCTGCCGGGGGGGCCGTAGGGGTTGGCGGTGAAACGTTGTGCGGTCAGTGCCGGGCGGTGGTGGTAGCCGCGGGCGAGTTGGTGGCCGGCGAGGTAGAGCTCGCCGGTGGTGCCGGGGGGGACGGGGCGCAGGGCGGTGTCGAGGACGTAGACGGCGGTGTTGGCGAAGGGCCGGCCGATGGGGACCGGGCCGTGCGCGGTGGTGTCGTCGAGGTGGTGTTCGGTGATGTTGACGGTGGATTCGGTGGGTCCGTAGGCGTTGATGATCTGGACGTCGGGGTGCTGGGCGCGCCAGGTGGTGAGGTGGTCGGTGTGGAGGGCTTCGCCGCCCAGGATGAGGGTGTGGGAGGGGGAGGAGGTGTGGGGCAGTGCGGCCAGGATGGGCAGGTGGCTGGGGGTGGCTTTGATCAGGGTCGGGCGGGTGTCTGCTTGTTCGAGGGTGGTGAGGTGGACGGTTCCGCCGTTGGTGAGCGGGGTCCACATCGCGGTGATGGTGAGGTCGAATGCCAGGGGTGAGTGCAGCACGGTCGAGCCGGTGGTGGCGGGGTAGGCGCTGCGGGCGCGGTGGAGGTAGGTGGCCAGGGCGTGGTGGTCGATGACCACACCCTTGGG
>NZ_JBIVKQ010000065.1:0-1034 GCF_044750845.1 Streptomyces sp. NPDC088766
CGGCGCCCGCGGTGTCCTGCTCTCCGGAGGGGTATGTGCGGGTCAGTGGAGGACCTTCTCCTTGGCCCGGCGGTACTCCTCGTCGGTGAGGGCGCCGCGGGCGTGGATCTCGGAGAGTTTGGCGAGTTCGTCCGCCTTGCTGGTGCCCGTGCCGCCCGTGCCGCCCGCGGTCTCGCGGATGTAGCGTTCCATCTGTTCCTGCTGGGCCCTGGCGTGGCGCTGTTCGCGCTTGCCCATGTCCTTGCCCCGGGCGATGACGTAGACCAGGACGCCCAGGAAGGGCAGGACGATGGTGAAGAGGAGCCATCCGGTCTTGGCCCATCCGCTGAGGTCGTCGTCGCGGAAGATGTCCACGACGACGCGGAAGAGCAGGACGAACCACATGATCCACAGGAAGAACCACATGATCGCCCAGAAGGCCCCCAGAACGGGAAAGTCGTAGGCCAGGTTCACGCTGTCGCTCATCGCTTCTCCTCTGGGTGTCGTCCGCCGGGGCCCCCGGCGGGATCCCGGCGGACCCGCCCCGTGCGTCCCGCCCCCCCCCGGAAGGCGGGCGGGACGCACGGGGTGGTCCCGGCCGCCCTGCCGCTACCTGTCCTCGGTGTTGATGTCGATCCCGAAGGCCTCGCCGATGGCGCGGGCCGCGGACACCACCCGGGCGCTCCCCACCACGGGGGCGATCGCCACGAGCGTTCCCTGGACCTTCTCCAGCGGCACACCGACCTCCGCGGCGGTGCCGATGTTGAGGAGATAGGAGGGGGCGGAGGCGTCCATGGCCACCAGGGCGGCGATGCGTGCCAGCAGGTACGTCTCCTCGTCCAGTCCGGAACGTTCGAACGTGTCGAGGGTCATCTGCACGAGTGTCTCGAACACGGGGGCGTCCGCCTCGGCGAGGGCGGCGACACCCTCGGCGCCTGTCTCTTTCTCAGCCATGGTTCACATTCCCTTCCCGGGCCTGGTGCGGTGCACCTCCCATCAGAGCCGGATCCGCCCCGGACCACCTCACCCCGCAGGGGTGAGCGTCCGACCCCCGG